>CAVBSU010000005.1:0-37423 GCA_963598245.1 Lachnospiraceae bacterium
GCATGCAGGCATGCAGTCTGCTCTTGCATTCGTCAACACTTTTAGAGTAAAATACAAAAGCTGAATTAAGGGACGGAATGAAACAGGGAGGATTGTAATGAAAAAGCCCATAGTTGCCGTAGTCGGACGGCCGAATGTCGGAAAATCGACTCTTTTCAATGCCCTCTGCGGAGAGAATTTAAGTATAGTTGAAGACAGACCGGGTGTCACAAGAGATCGCATTTATGCGGATTGTGACTGGCAGAATTATAAATTTACGCTTATAGACACAGGAGGAATAGAGCCTGAATCGGATGATGTGATTCTCAAGCAGATGAGAGAACAGGCACAGATAGCGGTTGAGACGGCGGATGTTATTATTTTTATGCTGGATGTAAGAACCGGGCTTACTGATGCCGATTATACGGTTGCCGATATGCTGAGACGCTCGAAGAAGCCGGTGGTTTTGTGTGTAAATAAGGTTGACAGCTACAAAAAACAGTCAAATGATATATATGAGTTTTATAATCTCGGCATGGGAGATCCCATGCCTGTGTCTGCGGCGGGAAGACAGGGCATAGGAGATCTTTTAGATGAGGTAACAAAGCACTTCAGGGATGTTTTGTCTGAGGAAGAGGATGATGACAGACCGCGCATAGCAGTCATAGGCCGCCCTAATGTAGGCAAATCTTCCATAATAAATAAGCTTTTGGGCGAAAACAGACTTATTGTATCCGATGTTGCCGGAACGACCCGCGATGCAGTGGATACAAAGGTCATTCATAACGGTGAGGAGTATGTATTCATTGACACTGCCGGATTAAGAAGAAAATCCAAAATAAAGGATGATATAGAAAGATATTCCATAATAAGGACTGTCGCAGCAGTAGACCGCTGCAATATCGCTGTTATTGTCATAGATGCCGCAGAGGGCGTTTCAGAGCAGGACACAAAAATAGCCGGAATCGCCCACGAGAGGGGTAAGGGCGCAATCATTCTTGTAAATAAATGGGATGCGGTAACAGAAAAAGATGATAAGACTATTTACAAATTTACTGATGAGATAAAGAAGAAATTTGCTTTTATGTCTTATGCGGATATTATGTTTGTCTCCGCAAAAACAGGACAAAGACTCATAAAGCTCTATGATGAAATAGATAAGGTAAGACAGAGCCAGACATTAAGAATTCAGAGCGGCGTGCTTAATGAGATACTTACGGAGGCTACGGCAATGCATGAGCCGCCGCAGGATAAGGGCAAAAGGCTTAAGCTTTTCTATGCAACACAGGTAAGCGTAAATCCGCCAACCTTTGTGATTTTTGTCAATTATAAGGAGCTTTTCCATTTTTCTTATTTGAGATATATTGAAAATCGCTTCAGAGAGGCATTCGGCTTTGTCGGTACGCCCGTACACTTTATAATAAGGGAAAGAAAGAATAAAGAGCAGTAAATGAGCATCAGAATTATATGTCTTGTTGTGGGGGCTGTATTCGGCAGCATACCTAACGGGTATCTTATAGCAAAGTCAAAGGGAATAGATTTAAGACACACGGGAAGCGGAAATGTGGGCAGTACCAATGTACTTCGCAGTATGGGGAAAAAGTACGGTGCGATAACGCTTGTAATGGACATGCTTAAGGGAATTATTCCCGTAATTATCATGCAGTATGTCTTTAAAAATTCAGAAAATATGAGATATTTAATAACCATGTATACCGGTCTGGGAGCAGTGCTGGGACATGATTTTTCTCCGTGGCTCGGCTTTAACGGAGGTAAGGGAATAGCCACATCAGGAGGCGTTGTGCTTACAACAGATCCGCTGATTCTTATAATAGACTTTGTCACGATATTCGGAACAGCCATAATAACGGGATATGTGTCTTTAGGTTCCATGCTGGCAACGATTTTCTATTTTGTTTTTAATGTTGTCATAGTTTTAACGGAAAGCACACCCGGATGGAGTTTTTTTAAACAGTATTATGATAAAAATCATGGCATGGAGATTATTATCATAGCCTTTATTATGTCAGCTGTAGCCGTGTGCAGACATAAGGCAAATATTATTCGCCTTATAAACGGAAATGAGAATAAAATAAGCCTTAAAAAGTGATAAAGGCGATAAGTAATATAAGAAAAAGAAATTGTAACAGGACTGAAATTCCACGCAACTATAACTTTATAAACGGTAGTAATATTTGGAAATAACTACAGATTATATAAAAGCAGATATATTCTACAATATCTGCTTTTTATTGTTGGTGAGCTTGCATAATAAATACATAGTAAATATAATCTTAAAGCAATCGCGAATTTCGTGAAAAATAATAGTTTATACTATAAATTATTACATTATAAGGAAAGCCTTACAAGATGGCTTTCAAGGGAGGCAAACATGAAGAAGTTTTTAAGTATGGCACTTGTTGCCGCTATGACTGCATCACTTGCAGCCTGCGGTTCATCAGGCTCTACGGAGACAACCGCAGCCGGTGAAAGCGCAGCTGAGAGCGCAGAGACAGAGGCAGCAGAGGAAGAAGCTGCTACTACAGAGGCTGAGGCTGCAGAAACATCCGGCGACGGAGTTTTCGTTATCGGCGGTTCAGGTCCTCTTACGGGAGGAGCTGCTCTTTACGGAATCGCAGTCAAGAACGGCGGACAGATTGCCGTTGATGAGATAAACGCAGCAGGCGGTATCAACGGATATCAGATAAAGTGGGTATTCGAAGATGACGAGCACGATGCGGAGAAGGCTCTCAATGCTTACAATACACTCAAGGATGAAGGACTTCAGATGATGGTCGGTACAGTTACATCAGGTCCTTGCCTTGCAGTAGTTGAGGAAACCGCTGATGATAACATGTTCCAGATCACGCCGTCAGGAACCACACAGGATATCACAGCAAATGATAATGTTTTCCGTATGTGCTTCTCAGATCCTGCTCAGGGAGCCAAGTCAGCACAGTATATCGGTGAGCACGAGCTTGCAACAAAGGTAGGCGTTATCTATGACAGCTCGGATCCTTATTCACAGGGTATCTATGAGTCATTTGACAGCGAGGCTTCAAACTACGGTATTGAAATTGTTGCAGCTGAGGCATTCACAGCTGATTCAAAGACAGATTTCAAGACGCAGATTCAGAAGATGAAAGATGCAGGGGCAGAGCTTGTATTCCTTCCGTTCTATTATACAGAGGCAGCTTTAGTTCTTCAGCAGGCTAAGGAGCTGGATTATTCACCTGTATTCTTCGGATGCGACGGTATGGACGGAATCTTAAATCTTGAGAATTTCGATACATCACTTGCAGAGGGACTTATGCTGCTTACACCATTCTCAGCTGATGCTACCGATGATCTTACAGTAAACTTTGTAAAGACCTACAATGACAAGTACAATGAGACACCTATTCAGTTTGCTGCAGATGCTTATGACTGCGTATACACAATCAAGTATGCAGCAGAGAAGGCAGGTATTACTCCTGATATGAGCGTAAGTGATATCTGTGAGGCACTTAAGACAGCTATGACTGAAATAGAGTTTGACGGACTTACGGGTGAGGCCATTAAGTTTGATGCAAACGGCGAGCCTGATAAGGCACCTAAGGCTGTTCGCATCGAAAACGGCGCTTATGTTCTTGCTGACTGATTTTACATAAACCGGGTATCATTATACAAGATAATAAAAGAACACTACATTTAGCGGGTAACAGGCTGCATTTTCAATGCAGCCTTGTTCCGCAGTTAAGGGAGTAATCAACATGTCAAGTTTTCTCAGCTATCTTATAAGCGGGATAAGCCTCGGATCGGTATATGCCATAATAGCGTTGGGCTACACTATGGTTTACGGTATCGCAAAAATGCTTAACTTTGCCCACGGCGATATCATCATGGTAGGAGCTTATATTGCTTTTATAGTTTCAACGAATATGGAGCTTTCCCCTATAGTCGCTATTCTTGCTGCCGTTGTCGGCTGTACTATTCTTGGCGTGCTTATTGAGAGAATAGCTTATAAGCCTTTAAGAGGCGCATCTTCACTTAGCGTGCTTATCACTGCCATAGGTGTCAGCTATTTTCTTCAAAACTCTGCACTGCTCATGTTCGGAGCAGACTCGAAAACATTTACATCACTTGTAAACATACCTTCCGTAACCATTATGAACGGAGAAGTTATAATTTCCGGAGTCACCATCGTTTCAATAGTGGCTTCGATTATCGTTATTCTTCTGCTTACAGTTTTTATAAATAAGACAAAGACAGGACAGGCTATGCTTGCCGTATCGGAGGATACCGGAGCAGCCACACTTATGGGAATAGATGTTAATAAAACCATTGCCATCACCTTTGCGATAGGCTCGGCACTTGCAGGTGTTGCGGGCGTACTGCTGTGCTCCACATATCCGGTGCTTTCATCTCAGACAGGGGCCATGCCGGGCATCAAGGCATTTACAGCGGCCGTATTCGGAGGAATAGGCTCCATACCGGGAGCTATGATAGGCGGCATGGTGATGGGTGTGGTAGAGAACCTTTCAAAGGCATATATCAGCTCACAGCTTTCGGATGCAATAGTTTTTGCACTCCTTATAATCATTCTTCTTGTAAAGCCCACCGGCCTTATGGGAAAGAAAATTCAGGAAAAGGTTTAACGGAGGTCACAGCCATGAAAACAAAATCGAAGACCTTCAGGTCAAATCTCATAACCTTTCTTATAGTAGCAACCTTCTATGCTGTCATGGAGGGGATGCTTCGCACAGACAATCTGAGTTCCCTTATGAACGGACTTCTGGTGCCGTTATGCTATTATATGATACTTGCTGTATCATTGAATCTCGTGGTGGGCATTTCCGGAGAACTGTCCCTGGGACATGCAGGCTTTATGTGCGTGGGCGCATTTGCCTCGGCTGTATTTGCACGTACTGCGGGAGCTGAACTGCCGAGCATGGCCGAGCTTGTTCTGGCTGTTATTATCGGAGCCATGGTTGCAGCTGTATTCGGTTTTTTTATCGGAATCCCGGTATTAAGGCTTCGCGGAGATTATCTTGCCATTGTTACATTGGCATTCGGAGAAATTATTAAGAATGTTATAAATGCAGTCTATATGGGAGTGGATGAAAACGGCTTTCATGTTTCGCTTAAGGATGTGAAGAGCCTGGGCTTAAGTGATGCGGGAACAGTCATCATAAAGGGTGCGCAGGGCATCGGAAAGCTTCCCAGAAATGCTACATTCACATTCGGCATTATAATGCTGCTGCTTACTTTATTCATTGTCATTAACCTTATAAATTCCAGACAGGGACGCGCAATCATGTCTATCCGTGACAATCGTATTGCGGCTGAGTCGGTCGGTCTGTCTGTTTCAAGATATAAGCTTACGGCTTTTGTTATTTCCGCGGCACTTGCGGGGGTTGCAGGTGTGCTTTACAGTCACAATCTGGCAAACCTTCAGGCGACATCCAAGAACTTCGGCTATAATCAGTCCATACTTATTCTTGTATTTGTAGTCCTTGGCGGAATAGGCAGCATAAGGGGTTCACTCATTGCGGCAGCTGTTCTCACCATACTTCCGGAAAAGCTGAGATTCATGAATGACTACAGAATGCTTATTTATGCAGTCGTGCTCATCGCAATGATGATCATAAACTCTGCGCCTAAGATAGTTGAGTGGCGCAAGGTTATTGCCGAAAAATACTTCAGGCACGGTAAGCTGAAAGAAGCTGCGGTTTCAAATAACGGCAATGCTTCTTCTCATACGGGTTCTGAAAAGGAGGAGGCATAATATGACTGCAGCAGGCGAAAAATACATACTTACGGCTGAGAGTATAAGTATCGCATTCGGAGGACTTAAGGCTGTAGATGATTTCAGTATTAAAATAAAAAAGAACGAGCTTTATGGTCTTATCGGACCAAACGGTGCAGGAAAAACGACCATATTTAATTTGCTTACCGGTGTTTACAGACCTGATACAGGAAGCATTAAGCTTGACGGGGTTGAGCTTTGCGGAAAAAAGACAATAGACATAAATCACGAAGGCATGGCCCGTACCTTTCAGAACATAAGACTTTTTGCAAATCTGAGCGTTATAGATAATGTAAAAGTCGGACTGCATAATCATCATACCTATTCTCTGCTTGAGGGGATAACTCATCTCGGCAAATATAAGAGTGTCGAAAGAGAAATGACGGAAAAAGCACAGGAGCTTTTAAAGGTTTTTGAGCTGGATGAATATGCTGATTTCAAGGCCAGCCAGCTGCCCTACGGAAAACAGAGAAAGCTGGAGATAGCACGCGCCCTTGCAACCAGGCCCAGGCTTCTTTTACTGGACGAACCGGCTGCCGGCATGAATCCGCAGGAAACAGGGGAGCTTATGGATACGATAAGATTCGTAAGAGATAACTTTGATATGACAGTGCTCCTTATCGAGCATGACATGAAGCTTGTAAGCGGAATCTGTGAGCGGATCACAGTGCTTAATTTCGGTCATATGCTCTGTGAAGGTGATACAAAGACTGTTCTCAATGACCCGGCTGTTATCAAGGCATATCTGGGAGACTAAAGGAGACACTATGGCAAATATACTTGAAGTAAATCATCTTAATGTATTCTATGGTGTCATCCATGCGATAAAAGACATTTCCTTTACTGTCGGTGAAGGGGAGATAGTCACCCTCATTGGTGCCAACGGTGCAGGAAAAACAACTACGCTTCAGACGATTACAGGGCTTGTAAAGGCAAGGAGCGGAGAGGTTAAATATAATGGTGAAGCAATAACTCAGACGCCTGGCTTTAAGCTGGTCGGAAAGGGACTTGCGCATGTCCCGGAAGGAAGAAGAGTCTTTGCGGATCTTACCGTATATCAGAATCTTATGCTGGGAGCTTATACCCGCAGGGATAAGGATAAGATGGAAAAGGATCTTGAAATGATATATGAGCGCTTCCCGAGACTGAAGGAACGCGTAAATCAGCCGTCGGGCACTCTTTCTGGCGGTGAGCAGCAGATGCTTGCCATGGGCAGGGCACTCATGTCAAAGCCTAAAATGATACTTATGGACGAACCGTCCATGGGACTTTCCCCCATATATGTAAATGAAATTTTTGATATCATTAAGGAAATAAACAATGACGGCGTCACGGTTCTCCTGGTTGAGCAAAATGCCAAAAAGGCGCTTAATATAGCCAACAGGGCATATGTGCTTGAGACAGGAAAAATAGTCTTAGAGGGCGACGCGGACAAGCTCATGAATGATCCGAAAGTAAAGGCTGCATATCTTTCCGAATAAGCGGACATGCAGCCTTTTGGCTGCCGGAGTATTGTTCAGTTTAAGGTGCATCAATTATAAATAAAAACTGTTGACTAATATGCATTTTTGCGTTAACATATCAATGCTTTTATGTATTGAAGTGCCGAAGCGGCACATTCAAATAAGGAGGAATTCATTATGAAGCTTTACAGGAAAATTTTAGCTTTGGGACTTACAGCATGTATGCTCGGACTTACAGCCTGTTCCGGAAGCACTGCAGAGACAACAGCTGCAGAGGAGACAGAAGCAGCCGAGGGCTCTTCAGCAGAGTCAGAGGCAGAGGCTACAGAGGCTGAAAGCACAGATGCAAAGAGCTATACCATCGGTATCTGCCAGCTTATACAGCATCCTGCTCTTGATAACGCAACACAGGGATTTAAGGATGCGGTCATAGAGGGTCTCGGAGAGGCAAATGTCACATTTGACGAGCAGAATGCAAATGGCGATACTGCAACAGCTACAACCATCTGTACCAATCTTGCTGCAGAGAATGTTGATCTTATCCTTGCAAATGCCACAGCAGCTCTTCAGGCAGCCGCAGCCGCCACGAGCGAAATTCCGATTCTCGGAACATCTATTACAGATTATGGTGTAGCATTGGATATTGAAGACTTCTCAGGCACTATCGGTGGAAATATATCAGGAACCTCTGACTGCGCACCTCTCGACGAGCAGGCAGCTATGATAGAGGAGCTTTTCCCGGAGGCACAGAATATAGGCATTCTTTACTGCTCGGCAGAGGCTAATTCAAAGTTCCAGTCAGATTCTGTACAGGCAGCGCTTGAGGCAGACGGAAAAACCGTAAAAGTTTATACCTTCTCGGATTCCAACGACCTGGCATCCGTAACAGCCGAGGCCTGCGACGGAAGCGATGTTATCTACATTCCTACAGATAATACAGCTGCTTCATATACGGAAACTATCAATAACATTGCTCTTCCTGCCAAGACACCTATCGTTGCAGGAGAAGAGGGGATAATGTCCGGCTGCGGAGTTGCAACGCTTTCCATCAGCTACTACAACATCGGATATGTTACCGGACAGATGGCTGTAGAAATTCTTAAGGATGGCGCTGATATCTCTACAATGGCTGTTCGTTATGATGACGCTCCTGTCAAGGAATATAATCCGGCTATTGCAACAGAGCTTGGAGTCGAAATTCCTGATAGCTATACAGCTTATGAGGCTGAATAAGCCGGTTATACAGGGCTTATAGGATAAATACAAAACAGGGGCTGCCGCGCTTGATTAAGTGCGGTAGCCTCCTTTGTGGTTTACTTTGGAGGAAACAATGGCTGCTTATTTTAGTTCTTTGAGTCTTGCGGGTCTTATAAACAGACTTCCTGCCAGCGTGGCACAGGGACTCATCTGGGGCATTATGGCTCTCGGAGTTTATATTACATTCCGTCTTCTGGAGATAGCTGATATGTCTGTGGACGGAACCTTTTCCACAGGTGGAGCGGTTGCCGTTATGCTTATAGTGGGAGGTACAAACCCATGGATAGCCATACTGGTGTCCGTATTATGCGGTCTTACAGTAGGCTGCGTCACGGGTATACTTCACACCAGGCTCGGAATTCCGTCCATACTTGCCGGAATTCTTTCACAGTATGCCCTGTATTCGATAAATCTTGCCATAATGCAGTTTAAAGCGAATCAGGCAGTCAGCGTAGACAAGTATTATCTTATTACATCATCAAGACATATCACATCGGCTATAATCACAGGATTTATTTTTGCTGTGGTCGTCATTGGCTTGATGTACTGGTTCTTCGGAACAGAAACAGGCTCTGCACTGAGGGCTACGGGATGCAATCCGACCATGTCAAAGGCGCAGGGAATCAACATTGACGCCATGAAGGTGCTGGGGCTTGCCATTTCCAACGGACTGGTAGCACTTGCAGGGGCGCTCTCCGCTCAGTATGCGGGCTTTGCTGATGTAAACAGCGGTCGAGGCTCTATCGTCATCGGGCTTGCGGCCATTATAATCGGAGAGGTCATCGGCGAGGCATTTTTCGGAAAGAGGCTCAATTTTGCCGTGAAGCTCAGCTGTATAATTATGGGAGGAATTGTCTATTACATAATTTATACATTGGTGCTGTGGCTGAAGCTGGATCCGAACCTTATGAAGCTTTTTACGGCTGTAATCGTAGCAACCTTCCTTGCAATACCGTATCTTAAGGGTCAAACAAAGGCATCTTTTTCAAGAGCCGGAAAAAATGCTGCAAAGGAGGCTAAGTAATGCTTGAATTAAAGAATATACATAAGACCTTCAATCGCGGCACTGTCAATGAAAAGGTAGCCCTGAAGGGAGTGAATTTAAAGCTTGAGGATGGTGATTTTGTCACGGTTATCGGAGGAAACGGTGCAGGAAAGTCAACCATGCTGAATGCAGTAGCGGGTGTGTGGCCCATAGACGAGGGGTCTATAGTTATTGACGGAACGGATGTTACCGGTCTTCCGGATTTCAAAAGAGCCAGGCTTATAGGACGAGTTTTTCAGGATCCCATGACGGGCTCTGCTGCGGATATGCAGATAGAGGAAAATCTTGCACTTGCAAACCGCAGAGGCTTAAAGCGCGGGCTTAGGTGGGGCGTTACAAGCGGAGAAAGAGAGCAGTTCAGGCAAAGACTCAAGATCCTTAATCTGGGTCTTGAAGACAGACTTACGGCAAAGGTGGGACTTCTTTCGGGAGGTCAAAGGCAGGCGCTTACACTTCTTATGGCAACGCTTCAGAAGCCGAAGATTCTGCTTTTGGATGAGCATACGGCAGCACTTGATCCGAAGACCGCCGAAAAGGTGCTTGCCGCTACCGAGGCGATAGTAAGCTCTCAGCATCTTACTACACTTATGGTAACGCATAATATGAAGGATGCAATCATTCACGGCAATCGTCTTATCATGATGAATGAGGGCAATGTTGTCCTGGATATAAAGGGAGAGGAAAAGAAAAATCTTACGGTTGAGGACTTGCTTCACCAGTTTGAAAAGGTTTCCGGTCAGGAATTTGCAAGTGATAAGGCAATTCTGGGATAAATGTGGTAAAATGAAATAAATTTTGAATTTGCTTACGGCCGAACTGCTATATGTATTCATTTTTATTCAGAGGTAACAAATGGCACACAAGATGACAGTTGCTATCGTAGCTATATGCGCTATCTGCGGTATAGCAATAACTGCCCTTGCTACGATAGGAGACAGATAAAATTTGAAGATAATTGATTTTCATGCTCATGTCTATCCGGAAAGGATAGCCTTAAAGGCGACCAGAAATGTCAGCAAATCCTACGGACTTGTCTCCTCGGAGATAGCGGCAACGCCTGATGAGCTTATCAGAGAAGGAGAAGAAGTAGGGATCAGTGAATTCCTGCTTCTTCCTGTTGCAATGAAGCCTCGTCAGACCAGAGAGGTTAATGACTTTGCAATAAGTCTTACAGGCGATTCACATTTTCATGCTTTTGGGTCCATCCATGCCGATATGGACGAGGATTCTATTATCGGAGAGGTGGATTATATACTTTCGAAGGGACTTCTTGGCATAAAAATACACCCGGAGATGCAACTGTTTCCGATAGATGATGAAAGGCTTTTTCATTTTTATGACTATTGTCAGGAGAAATCTGTTCCGGTTTATTTCCATTGCGGTCAGTATATGAACGATTATTCTCATCCTGAGAGATTAAGATATATTATGAAAATGTTTCCGAGGCTGGAAGTTATCGCCGCTCATCTTGGAGGCTGGAATGTATTTTCCGACGGTGCGCAGATGCTCGGAAAACTTGACTGCTATACGGATATTTCAAGCTGTATGGAATTTATCGGAACTGAAGATATGGTAAAATTTATCAGAAGCTTCGGAGCTGACAGATGCATGTTTGGCTGTGATTTTCCCTTTTTCAGGCCAAAGGATGTAAAGGAGCTTTTCTTAAGGCTGCCGCTTACGGATACCGAAAGGGAACAGATCGCATATATGAATGCCGAAAGGCTTCTTAAAGACTGGAGCAAAAGAAGAGATTTTGTATGAGTTTATACAGCTTTCTTTGGTTTTTCATAGTTTATTCTTTTTTGGGCTGGTGCGTCGAGGTGGTTTATACTGCGCTTACCAAGGGCAAGGCCGTAAACCGCGGATTCCTAAACGGACCTGTTTGTCCGATATACGGCTTCGGCATGATAGCTATTCTGGGTTTCTTTGATGCTCTTTTAGCAGGTGCCGGAGACAGTGTCCGTTCTGCACCGATATTATTCATAGGCGGAATATTTATAACGACCTGTATAGAGCTTTTCGGCGGATGGATTCTTAATAAGCTTTTTCATATCAGATGGTGGGATTACAGCGATAAGCCGTTTAACTTTTTCGGATATATCTGTCCGGAATTCAGCTTTTACTGGGGATTGGGAACCGTCTTCGTATACAGGATAGTTCATCCTACGATAGCGGCATTAACGGTGAGACTGTTTCCGGTAAAAATAGGCATTATACTCCTTATCATTCTCTACAGTATGTTTCTGGCGGATATTGTGGTTACGGTAGCTACCCTTATCGGACTTAATAAAAAGCTTAAAGAGCTTGACAGGCTTAAGGGCGATATGCGCAGGCTGAGTAACGAGCTCAGTGAAAAGCTGGGTGAGAATGCCATAAAAAAGGCAAATGTAATCGAACATTCAAAGGTGCAGGCAGCCCTTTATGCAATGGAAGCAAAGCAGGAAATAGGTCTTGAGCTTGAAAATAAAAAGCAGGAGGCTTATGACAGAAGAAAGGCTCTCATCGCAAAGAGAGAGGAGGACGAAAAGAGATATGCAGAGCTCAGGGAAAAGATATACCGCAACAAGGTATTCGGTGTCTCCCGTCTCGTAAAATCCTTCCCTGCCTCATCCCACAATAATTATTCAGAGCTCTTTGAGCTTATAAAGGACAATGTAAATAAGCGTTCGGATAAAAAAGCCTGAAGCAGCCGGGGATATTTATACAACTGATTTAAGAAAAGCCGCTTAAAAATCTAATTATTTGACAGTGCGTAAGCATTGACATTAAAGACAAAGCTAACATATAATATTTGTAAGCTAAAGCGACTAAAAAAGCCTAACCCAGCGGTCGGGCTTTTTCTGTAAGTAAGCGGCAAACACCTGAAGGAGCGTATGAAATGGCAGCATTTGATTTACAGGCAGCTGAATACAATATCTCTTGTTCAGACCATAAATATTTAAAATTACCCGGTTTCTGTGATGTGCATGTGCATTTTCGAGAGCCGGGTTTTTCTTATAAAGAAACCATACTTTCAGGATCTCTGGCAGCTGCTCACGGCGGATATACGGCAGTCTGCACCATGCCGAATTTAAATCCGGTGCCGGACAGCTCAGAGCACCTTAAAGTTGAAGAGGATATTATAAAAAAGGACGCTGTCATAGCAATTTATCCGTACGCTGCCATCACGGTGGGAGAAAAGGGAGAAAAGCTTTCCGATATGGAAGAATTGTCAGACAGAGTGATAGCCTTTTCTGATGACGGAAGGGGTGTACAGTCTGAGGATATGATGAGAAAAGCCATGCTTAAGGCAAAGGCTCTGGGAAGGCTTATTGTGGCTCACTGCGAGGTAAACGAGCTTCTTGACGGAGGCTATATACACGACGGAATATATGCAAGAGCACATGGTCATAAGGGAATATCCTCCGAAAGCGAATGGAGGCAGATAGAAAGAGACTTAAGGCTTGCAAAGGAAACCGGCTGCGGCTATCACATCTGCCATATTTCATGTAAGGAAAGCGTGGAACTTATAAAAAAAGCAAAGTCAGAGGGAATAAATGTCACCTGCGAGACGGCACCTCATTATCTTCTTATGGATGAAAATGACCTGAGAGAGGAGGGGCGTTTCAAGATGAATCCTCCTTTGAGAGGAAAAGATGACAGATTAGCCCTGATTGAGGGAATAAAGGATAAAACCATAGACATCATTGCTACAGACCATGCTCCTCACAGTGCAGAGGAAAAATCCAGAGGTCTGAAGGATTCGGCCATGGGAATTGTGGGTATAGAAACTGCTTTTCCGCTGCTTTATACAGAGCTTGTAAAAAAAGATATTATAAGCATGGAAAGGCTTTTGGAGCTTATATGCTTTGCTCCGAGGAAAAGATTCGGCATATCGCCTGATGATGATTATACGATATGGGATATGAGCGCAGAATATGCAGTAAATCCGGAGGATTTTCTCTCAAAGGGACGCGCAACTCCGTTTGAAGGATGGCATGTGTACGGAAAATGCATGAAGACGGTGCATAAAGGAAAGACTGTATATCAGGCCGAGGGCTTTAATGAGGATGCATAAGACATGAAGGAATGTATTTTAACCGTAAAAGAGAATATCCCTGTTGCAAAAAATGTTTATCGAATGCTTCTTTCGGGAGATGTTTCAGAGGTAACAACCCCCGGGCAGTTTATAAATATTGAGATACCGGGCTTTTTCCTAAGACGCCCCATATCGGTATGCGATGTGCTTTCATCAGAAGGAAAATGCGAAAATGATACTGTGGTGGTTTTATATAAGGAGGTCGGAGAGGGCACCGGGCTTTTAAAGACCTTGCCCGCAGATACGAAACTGAATGTTTTGACCGGCTTGGGAAACGGATTTAATGCGGATAAATCCGGAAAGAGGCCGCTTCTTATAGGCGGAGGCATAGGCGGCGCGCCCATGCTCATGCTGTTAAAAAGGCTTTTGGCAAAAGGAAAAAAACCGGCTGTGGTACTGGGCTTTAATTCCGGAAGGGATGTAATACTTGAAAAAGAGATAAAAGAGCTTGAGGAAGACATTGACTTCAGGATAATGACAGCTGACGGAAGCTTCGGGGTTAAGGGCATGGTCACTGATGGCTTCAGGGATATTGATTATACATATTTTTATGCCTGCGGTCCAAAGCCTATGCTTAATGCGGTTTATCTGAATACTGTGGGGGATGGAGAGTTCAGCTTTGAGGAACACATGGGCTGCGGCTTCGGGGCATGCATGGGCTGTTCTGTTGAGATGAAGTCGGGAATGAAGAGAGTTTGCAAGGACGGGCCTGTTTTCGGAAAGGGAGATATTATATGGAAAGATTAAAAACCTCCCTTTGCGGGATAGCTTTGGATAATCCTGTAATAGCAGCAAGCGGCACCTTCGGCTACGGCCATGAGTTTAATGAGCTTTTTGATATAAATATGCTGGGAAGCTTTTCCTTTAAAGGGACCACAAAAGAACCCCGCGGCGGAAATCCGACACCGCGCATCGCTGAGTGCGCATCAGGCATGATAAATTCGGTAGGACTCCAGAATCCTGGCGTGGAAAAGGTTATAGCTGAAGAACTGCCGAGGCTCAGAAAATATTATCACAAGCCTGTAATGGCCAATATAAGCGGATTTTCAACTGAGGAATATGTATATGTGGCAGAAAGGCTTGACGGACAGGATGAGATAGGCTGGTTTGAGGTGAATATCAGCTGCCCCAATGTCCACGGCGGAGGCATGGGCTTCGGAACTGATCCGAAAACTGCGGCGACAGTCACCGCGGCAGTAAAAAAGGCTACCAAAAAGCCCGTTATAATGAAGCTTACTCCCAATGTTACTGATATTACAGAAATAGCAAGAGCCTGTGAGGCAGCAGGAGCCGACGGGCTGAGCCTTATAAATACAGTTATGGCTATGAGAATAAGTTTAAACACGAGAAAGCCATTACTTGAGAATCAGACCGGAGGTCTGAGCGGACCGGCGATTTTTCCTGTTGCACTTCGCATGGTGTGGCAGACGGCAAGGTCTGTAAAAATTCCGATAGTGGGGCTTGGAGGCATAGCAAGTGCCGAGAATGTCATAGAGATGATGATGGCCGGTGCATCGGCAGTAGAAATAGGAGCCATGAATTTAAAAGAGCCGTTCATTATGAAAGAGATTATAGAAAGGCTGCCCGAGACCATGGACAGATACGGCATAAATAAGCTTACGGACATAATCGGCTGCGCATTATAGTAATAAGTTCGGATTTTTCAGAATGACTGTTTGGGGAGGATGCATGAATAAGGATGTAATAATTGCCTGTGATTTTGCAAGCGCTGATGAAACCTTCAGATTTTTGGATAACTTCACAGAGGAAAAGCCATTTGTTAAAATAGGTATGGAACTTTTTTATGCAGAGGGACCGGAGATTGTAAGGGAGATAAAAAGGCGCGGGCATAAGATATTTCTGGATCTCAAGCTTCATGATATCCCTAATACGGTGAAAAAAGCAATGGCAGTGCTTACAGCCCTGGACATTGATATCGTAAATGTTCATGCTGCCGGAACTGTGGCTATGATGGAAGCAGCCATTGAGGGCCTTACAAGGGCTGACGGCACGAGACCTATGCTTATAGCAGTGACGCAGCTTACGAGCACAGATAAGGAACAGATGGAAAAAGAGCTTTTGATAGAAAGACCCATGGACGAGGCGGTCATGCATTATGCGGTCAATGCAAAGCATGCCGGACTTGACGGAGTTGTCTGCTCACCGCTTGAAGCAGAAAAGGTGCATGAAAAGTGCGGCAGTGAATTTCTTACGGTCACACCGGGTATTCGCTTTGCAGACGGTGATAAGGGAGACCAGAAAAGAATCATGACGCCGGCTGATGCAAGAAGAGCAGGCTCTGATTATATAGTTGTGGGAAGACCCATAACAAAGGCAGCAAAGCCGTCTGAGGCATACAGGCGATGTGTAAAGGAATTCTTAGGAGGTTGATCATGAGGGACACAGAGAGAATTATAGCAAAGGATCTTTTAAGTATAGGAGCAGTCTTTCTTAAGCCGGATGATCCGTTCACCTGGGCCTCGGGGATTAAAAGTCCGGTATATACGGATAACAGACTTACGCTTACGGCACCGACCGTGAGAAATGATGTTGAGGAAGGGCTTGCAGAGCTTATAAGAGAGCACTTTCCGGATGCACAGGTTCTCATGGGTACGGCTACGGCAGGCATTGCTCATGCGGCGATAACAGCGCACCTTTTGGATATGCCTATGGGATATGTAAGAAGCGGAGCAAAGGATCACGGAAGAAAAAATCAGATAGAGGGACGCCTTGAAAAGGGCGAAAAGGTGGTAGTGGTCGAGGATCTTATATCTACCGGAGGAAGCTGCATAGAGGTAGTGGATGTGTTGAGAAATGCCGGAGCCGATGTGCTTGGCATAGTGAGTATTTTCACCTATGGCATGAAGAAAAGCATTGATAAGCTTGATGAAGCAGGAGTGGTAAACTATTCGCTTACCAATTTCGATGTGATAGCAGAAGTAGCGGCAGAGGAGGGATATATAACAGACGCTGATGTGGCAAGACTTTTAAAGTTCAGAGATGACCCTTCCGATGAGGGATGGATAACACACAGGTAAAAAGCATTTTTGAGAAACGGAGAAATCAATGAGAAATTTAAACAGCATACTTGACCTTTCCACAGATGAAATTGAATCCCTCATTGCGGTTGCGACAGATATTATTGCAAATCCCGAAAAATACAGCAATTCATGTAGGGGAAAGAAGCTTGCAACACTGTTTTTCGAGCCGTCAACGCGCACAAGATTGAGCTTTGAGGCAGCCATGATGGAGCTTGGCGGAAATGTAATAGGCTTTTCGGATGCCGGAAGCTCTTCTGCCTCAAAGGGAGAAAGTGTGGCTGATACTGCAAGAGTAGTAAGCTGCTATGCGGATATCATAGCCATGAGACATCCTAAGGAGGGAGCTCCGTTTGTAGCGGCACAGTCGGCAACGGTTCCTATTATCAATGCGGGTGACGGCGGACATAATCATCCCACACAGACTCTTGCAGATCTGCTTACGATATACAGGGAAAGAGGCAGCTTAAGCAATATGACGGTTGGTTTCTGCGGAGATCTTAAGTTCGGACGCACGGTGCATTCGCTTATTCAGGCTCTGTCAAGATATACGGGAATAAATGTGGTGCTTATTTCTCCGGAGGAATTAAAGCTTCCGAGCTATGTGAAAAAAGACATACTCAAGGCCAATGATATCCCGTATGAGCAGACAACGGATCTTGAAAACGCCATACCGAAGCTGGATATTCTCTACATGACCAGAGTTCAGAAGGAAAGATTCTTTAACGAGGAGGATTATTTAAGACTTAAGGACAGCTATATACTGGATATGCCAAAGCTTGCCAATGCAAAAAAGAATCTGGTAATAATGCATCCGCTTCCGAGAGTGAATGAGATATCAACACAGGTCGACAAAGACCCGAGAGCACATTATTTCGATCAGGTAGTAAACGGAAAATATATGCGCATGGCACTTATACTTATGTTGCTTGGGATAAGCTGTTAAGGAGGCTTTACAGATGAGAGTAGATGCAATTCAAAACGGTATAGTCATAGATCACATAACAGCCGGAAAGGGTATGAAGATATATGATCTTTTAGGCCTTAAGGATAAAGAATATTCCGTGGCTCTTATGATAAATGTAGTAAGTAATAAGATGGGCAGGAAGGATATTATAAAAATAGACTCGGTAACACCTATAGATTATGATGTAATAGGTTATGTGGATCCGGGTGCAACGGTTAATATCATAAAGGACGGAAAGCTTGTGGATAAGGCATCCGTAAAGCTTCCTCAAAAGCTTACAAATGTTATAAAATGCAAAAATCCAAGGTGCATTACCAGTATCGAGCAGGAACTGGATCAGATATTCAATCTTACAAACGAGGATGGTCAGGTATACAGATGCGTTTACTGTGAGACGGCAGCAAAACAGTGATTTAAGATTTGAGCGAAGTGTACCGTGATTTAGTCTTAAAAGAAAGGCATATAATGAAGAAAGTCGGAATAGTGATGGGAAGCGACAGTGATCTTCCCGTGATAGAAAAAGCGGTTGCAATACTTAGGGAACTTGATGTTCCGTATGAGGTGCATATTTACAGCGCACACAGGACTCCGGAAGAGGCAAGAGCCTTTGCCTTAGGTGCGAGAGATAACGGTTTCGGCGTGCTGATAGCGGCGGCAGGAATGGCTGCGCATCTTGCAGGTGCGATTGCGGCAAATACCACACTGCCTGTCATAGGAATTCCGTGCAGGGGACCTGTATTTGACGGTATGGATGCACTACTTTCAACGGTACAGATGCCCGCGGGCATTCCTGTGGCGACGGTGGCTGTCGGGGCAGGAGCAAATGCGGCACTTCTTGCCGCGCAGATTATTGCAGTGAATGATACGGAGCTTTGTAAAAAGCTTGATGAAAAGAGAAAAAATGATGCGGCAAAGGTTCTTGAAAAGGACAGAAGCGTCATGGAAAAGCTTTCTTAAAATATGGCGGGGAAGAACTATGGATAATTCACATTCAGCCTCATATGCAGCAGCAGGTGTTAATATCGAAGCCGGATATGAGGGCGTAAGGCTTATGAAAAAGCATGTAGAAAGAACATTTATAGACGGAGTTGTTTCCGATATAGGAGGATTCGGCGGACTTTTCATGCCGGATATAAGCGGCATGGAGCAGCCTGTGCTTGTTTCAGGAACGGATGGAGTAGGCACTAAGCAGCGCATAGCTCAGCTTATGGATAAGCATGATACCATAGGTATAGACTGTGTTGCGATGTGTGTTAACGATGTCATCTGCTGTGGTGCAAAACCATTGTTTTTCCTTGATTATATAGCTATAGGAGCCAATGATCCTCACAAGGTGGAAAAGCTGGTGGCAGGCGTAGCCGAGGGCTGCGTTCAGGCAGGCTGTGCTCTTATAGGAGGAGAAACCGCAGAGCACCCGGGAGTTATGAAGGCTGATGACTATGATCTTGCGGGCTTTACGACTGCTATCGTAGATAAGAAAAAAATAATTGACAACAGGAGAATGAGGGCGGGAGATGTTGTTATTGCACTAAAATCAAGCGGTATACATTCTAACGGATATTCTCTTGTGAGAAAGGTTTTTGACACAGAGCACTGCGATCTTTTCAAATATTATGATGAGCTCGGAATGAGCCTGGGAGAGGCTCTTCTGGTACCGACAAGAATATATGTAAAGCCTGTGCTGAGGGTGCTTGAGGCCTGCGACATAAAAGGCATAAGTCATATCACGGGCGGAGGATTCTATGAAAATATTCCGCGTTCCATACCTGACGGGCTGTGCGCAAAAATAGACAAGGCAAAGATTGATACACCTCCTGTATTCAAGCTGCTTGAAAAGACCGGAGATATTCCGGAAAGAGATATGTTTAATACCTATAATATGGGCGTAGGGATGAGCATAGTGACTGCAGAAGAAGATACCGACAAGTGTATAAGCATTCTTAGGGAAAACGGTGAGGACGCCTATGTTATAGGAGAAATCACAAAGGGAGAAGAGAAAATATTGCTGTAAGGTAATCCGGATATTGAGGACTTATGCCATGAATAAGAAAAATAAAAGAGAACCTGTTAATATTGCGGTGTTGGTTTCAGGCGGAGGAACAAATCTTCAGGCTCTTATAGATGCAGAAGAGGCGGGAATTATAAAAAGCGGGAAAATCAGGCTTGTCATCTCCAATAACAGCAATGCTTATGCGCTTATAAGGGCTGATAAGGCAGGTATAAAAACAGCGGTGGTTCTTAAAAAAGAGCTGAAGAGTGCAGAGGCCTTTGAAGACAGGCTCATAGAGCTTCTTGAGGGAGAAAACATAGAGATGATAGTGCTTGCCGGCTTTATGAGCATACTGAGCGAAAGATTCATTGACCGCTACAGAAACAGGATCATCAATGTTCACCCGTCGCTTATCCCTGCCTTCTGCGGACAGGGCTTTTATGGACTCAGGGTGCATGAGGCCGCATTAAATTACGGGGTAAAGGTTACCGGGGCTACGGTACACTTTGTAAATGAGATACCGGACGGAGGGAAAATAATACTTCAGAAGGCCGTCAGAGTAAAAAAATGCGATACGGCAGAAAGTCTTCAGAAGCGGGTCATGAAGGAGGCAGAATGGAAAATTCTCCCGAAGGCAGCAGAGCTTGTGGCCAAGTCAATAAGAAAGATACAGATATAAAGGCAGGAGATTTCAAGGAGGTCAAATGGATATCTATAAGATTGATTCAATCACCGATAAGCTAAAAAACAACCCATATCCGGGACGAGGCATTATTCTCGGAATAACACCAGACGGCACCAAAAAGGTGGCTGTATATTTTATTATGGGAAGAAGCAGCAACAGCAGAAACAGGGTGTTTACGGAGGAGGTTGACGGAATAAGCACAGAGGCCTTTGATCCGACACTGCTGGAGGACCCCAGCCTTATAATCTATCATCCTGTAAGAAAGCTGGGAGAGACGCTTATAGTTACAAACGGAGATCAGACAGATACAATAGCAGAGGCACTTAAAAGCGGCGGAAGCTTTGAATCGGGATTAAGGAGTAGGGAGTTTGAACCGGATAAGCCAAACTGGACTCCGCGTATATCAGGAATACAGTTTAAGGACGGAAGCTATAAGCTGTCCATACTTAAATCCGTTGATAAAGAAGGTTCAGCCTGTGCAAGACAGTTTTTTGAGTATCCGGCAGTTCCGGGGCTGGGTCATTTCCTGCATACATATGTAACGGACGGAAATCCAATCCCGACATTTCAGGGAGAGCCGGAGAGAGTAAATATAGCTGATGATATGGATACTTATGCAGGCATGCTCTGGACAAACCTGAATAAAGACAATCGTGTATCGCTGTTTGTAAGATATACTGAGATTGAAAGCGGAGAATATGAGCAGCTTATCATAAATGAAAATACATAAGGATGGGGAATAATACAGATGAAGGAAATAGAATTAAAATATGGCTGTAATCCAAACCAGAAGCCGTCACGCATCTTTATGAGAGACGGCTCAGAGCTTCCGGTGGAGGTGCTTAACGGAAGGCCCGGCTTTATTAACTTTCTGGATGCATTTAATTCTTGGCAGCTTGTAAAGGAGCTTAAAGAGGCAACGGGACTTCCGTCGGCAGCTTCCTTTAAGCATGTTTCACCTGCGGGAGCTGCGGTGGGTCATCCGTTAAGCGAAACAGACAGAAAGATATATTTTGTGGGTGAAAAGGAAAAGCTCAGCCCGATAGCCTGTGCATATATAAGAGCCAGAGGTGCGGACAGGCTGTGTTCCTACGGCGACT
The DNA here is from genome assembly GCA_963598245.1 of Lachnospiraceae bacterium. Classification (GTDB taxonomy): domain Bacteria; phylum Bacillota; class Clostridia; order Lachnospirales; family Lachnospiraceae; genus Avilachnospira. The sequence goes on from CAVBSU010000005.1 coordinate 21,391, forward strand.
GGGCAGCGCTCAGCGATATCTGTGATAAGGCAACAGCACTTTATATAAAAGAAGAGGTTTCTGACGGAATTATTGCCCCCGGATATACGGATGAAGCTATTGAAATCTTAAAGACCAAGAAAAAGGGAAATTACAATGTAGTAAAGATAGATCCTGAATATGTTCCGGCACATGAGGAATTCAAGGATGTTTTCGGAGTCACATTTGAACAGGGACATAATGATTTCAGGATAGATGAGGAACTGCTTAAAAATATTGTCACTAAGAATAAGGAACTTCCGGAGAAGGCAAAAATCGACATGATTGTTGCACTCATTACGCTTAAGTATACTCAGTCAAATTCAGTTTGCTATGTAAAGGACGGACAGGCGATAGGCGTAGGAGCAGGGCAACAGAGTCGTATTCATTGTACAAGACTTGCAGGCTCCAAGGCGGATAACTGGTACTTGAGGCAAAATCCAAAGGTACTCAATCTGAAGTTCACAGACGACATAAGGCGGCCTGACAGAGATAATGCGATAGATATCTATACATCCGACGAATATGAGGACATCCTGAGAGAAGGAGAATGGCAGAAAGTATTTAAAGAAAAACCTGAGGTACTTACTGCCGAGGAAAAAAGGGCCTGGATTAAAACTCAGTCAGGAGTCACTGTGGGATCTGATGCTTTCTTCCCGTTTGGAGACAATGTGGAAAGAGCCGTAAAGTCAGGCGTGAAATATATTGCAGAGCCGGGAGGCTCTATCAGAGATGATAATGTTATAGAAACAGCAGATAAGTATAACATGGTAATGGCATTTACAAATATGAGACTGTTTCATCATTAAACATATTCACATCTTAATTGAGCAAGTGATGAGACAGCAGGAGGAAGCTGAATGAAAATTCTTGTTGTGGGCAGCGGCGGACGCGAGCATGCCATCATAAAGAAGATAAGGGAAAATAAAAATGTTGAAAAGATATATGCACTTCCCGGAAACGGCGGAATGGCAGAGGATGCCGAGTGCGTAGATATAGGGGCTAAGGACATTGACAAAATTGTCGAGTTTGCAGTAAAAGAGGCTGTTGATTATGCGATAGTGGCACCGGATGATCCGCTTGTTCTGGGATGTGTGGACGCTCTTGAAAAAAAAGGAATACCGGCATTCGGACCCAAAGCCAATGCGGCAATCATCGAAGGTTCAAAGGTGTTTTCCAAAAATCTCATGAAAAAGTACGGGATTCCTACAGCCTCATATGAGGTCTTTTGTGATGCGGAAAGTGCTCTTAAATTTCTTGAGTCAGCTCCGATACCCACAGTTGTAAAGGCTGACGGGCTTGCACTCGGAAAGGGCGTTATTATTGCGCAGACCAGAGAAGAAGCCAGACAGGCCGTAAAGAGCATTATGGAAGACAAGGTCTTTGGCAAGAGCGGAGATCATATTGTCATAGAGGAGTTTCTTGAAGGCCCGGAGGTTTCTGTGCTTTCCTTTACTGACGGTAAAACTGTAATCCCGATGATTTCGTCAATGGATCATAAACGGGCAGGAGATAATGATACAGGGCTTAATACCGGCGGAATGGGAACGATAGCACCGAATCCCTGTTATTCAAAGGAAATTGCGGACGAATGCATGGAAAAAATTTTCCTGCCGACCATAGAAGCCATGAATAAAGAGGGACGAACCTTTAAGGGCTGCCTGTATTTTGGTCTGATGCTCACAAAGGATGGCCCTAAGGTGATAGAATATAACTGCCGTTTCGGAGATCCTGAGACACAGGTGGTATTACCGTTACTTGAGTCAGATTTGCTTGATATAATGATGGCAGTTACCGGAGAAAGACTTTCGGAGGCGGATATTCGTTTCAGTGATAAAAGCGCATGCTGCGTCATAATGGCTTCAAAGGGATATCCGACAAAGTATGAGAAGGGCTTTGAGCTTACAATTCCTGACGAGGTAAAACCCAATGTATATGTGGCAGGGGCAAAGCTTAAGGACGGCAGGCTTTTAACCGATGGCGGACGGGTGCTTGGATGTACGGCGGTGGCAGCTACGCTTAAAGAGGCGATAAAGGGTGCTTATGAAATTGCAGGCAAGGTTCATTTTGACAATGAATATTATCGTCACGACATCGGCAACAGAGCGCTTAAGATAATATCGGATTGAACGCAGTATTAAAGCGCGGTTTAGACTAATGAATCATGTATGCGGCACAGTTAAATGCCGCCGGCATGAGGAAGCACGGAGTTTGGTATGGTATACAGAATTTTTGTTGAAAAGAAAAAGGAATTTGCAAATGAAGCCTCGGCTCTTTTAAATGATGCAGTAAGCCTGCTGAGTATAAGGGCTCTTGAAGCTGTAAGAGTTTTCAACAGATATGATGTGGAAAATATAGACAGAGAGCTTTTTGACTATTCTGTAAAAACAGTTTTTTCCGAGCCGCAGACAGATATCGCATCGGAGAATGCAGACACAGACGGAGCATATGTTTTTGCCGTTGAGTATCTTCCCGGACAGTTTGATCAGCGGGCAGACTCAGCTGCACAGTGCATTCAGCTTATCTCAAAGAAGGAGAAGCCCATAGTAAGAAGTGCAAAGGTTTATGCACTTTACGGAAAACTGTCCGAGTCGGATATAAAGGCAATAAAAAAATATGTTATAAATCCGGTGGAAGCAAGAGAAGCATCCTTTGAACTTCCGGAAACACTTAAGGTAAGCTATGATATTCCGACAGAGGTAAGGACGATAGACGGCTTCAGAGAAATGTCAGGAATTGAGCTTGGCAAATTCATCGAAGCAAACGGTCTTGCCATGGACGCGGATGATATAGAATTCTGCAGAGAATATTTTAAAAGCGAACACAGAGATCCGACCATAACGGAAATAAAAATGATAGATACATACTGGTCAGATCACTGCCGCCATACCACATTTAATACTATTATTGACAATGTTACATTTGAAGATGAGCTTCTTAGGGCTGAGTATGAAAAATATCTTGATGTAAGAAAGTCTCTCGGCCGCACAAAGCCCATATGCCTTATGGATATCGGTACCTTGGCCGCAAAGGCACTTAAAAGAGAAGGAAAGCTCGATAAGCTTGACGAATCCGAAGAAATAAATGCCTGCACCGTAAAGGTGGACATTGAGGCAGACGGGAAGAAGGAAAAATGGCTGCTGTTATTTAAGAATGAAACGCACAACCATCCGACGGAGATAGAGCCCTTCGGAGGCGCAGCTACCTGTATAGGCGGAGCCATAAGAGACCCTCTTTCCGGAAGAGCTTATGTATATGCTGCAATGAGACTTACCGGTGCAGCGGATCCGCTTAAATCCGTCAGCGAAACCATACCGGGAAAGCTTCCTCAAAGAAAGATTGTGACTACGGCTGCCAACGGCTATTCCTCCTACGGAAACCAGATAGGACTTGCGACAGGCATGGTGGATGAAATATATCATCCGGGTTATGCTGCAAAGCGCATGGAGATCGGAGCAGTGGTGGCGGCTGCACCTGAAAAAAATGTACGCCGTGAAAGACCGGTGCCGGGAGATCTTGTTATATATCTTGGAGGCAGCACGGGACGAGACGGCATAGGCGGAGCAACTGGTTCGTCTAAGGCGCATAATGCTCATTCGGTTGAGGACTGTGGTGCAGAGGTACAGAAGGGTAATGCTCCGGAGGAAAGAAAGCTTCAGAGACTTTTCAGAAATGAAGAGGCCTCAAGGCTCATTAAAAGGTGCAATGATTTCGGAGCGGGGGGAGTTTCGGTCGCAATAGGAGAGCTTGCGGACGGGCTTGACATTGACCTCAACGCAGTTCCGAAAAAATATGAGGGTCTGGACGGAACAGAGCTTGCCATCAGTGAATCCCAGGAAAGAATGGCTGTTGTGGTCGATAAAAAGGATGCCGCACGCTTTATGGAGCTTTCCGAAACGGAAAATCTGCAGGCAGTGATCGTAGCCGAGGTCAAAGCCGAGCCGAGGCTTACCATGAGCTGGAACGGCAGGAAAATCGTAGATATAAAGAGAGAATTCTTAGATACAAACGGCGCACCGAAGCATATCGAGGTTGTGACAGAAAAACCCGAAACGCTGATTGAGGAAGTAAAGGGAAGCTTTACCGATAATTATTTTGAAATGGCGGGAAATCTGAACTGCTGCTCCAGGCGGGGACTTTCGGAAAGATTTGATTCCACCATAGGTGCCGGAACCGTGCTTATGCCTTTTGGAGGAAAATATCAGCTTACGCCTATTCAGGCCATGGTACAGAAACTTTCGACAGAGAAAAAGCATACTGAGGATTGCTCGGTAATGTCATGGGGATACGATCCCTTCATCACAGAAAAGAGTCCGTTCCACGGCGCTTATCTGGCAGTGGCTGATTCAGCGGCAAAGCTGGTGGCTGCCGGTGCTGAATTCAAAGATGTTTATCTTTCATTTCAGGAATACTTTGAAAAGCCGGGGAAGGATTCGAAAAAATGGGGCAGGCCCGTGTCGGCACTCCTGGGCGCATTCAGGGCTCAGATGGAGCTTGGGATAGCTGCAATAGGAGGCAAGGATTCGATGTCCGGCTCCTTTGAAGATATACATGTGCCGCCAACACTTGTTTCCTTTGCTGTTACAACGGCAAAATGCGGGGATATTGTTTCGCCTGAGTTTAAAAAGGCAGGGCATAGGGTGATTTGTATAAGCCCGGAATTTAGTGAGGACGGACTTCCCGGGGCTAAATCACTTTTAAAGGTTTTTGAAATTGTCACAGGACTTCTCAGGGATAAGAAGGCAGTTTCGGCTTATACTACCGGAATGGGAGGCATATCCGGAGCTGTTATGAAGATGTGCTTCGGCAATATGACAGGCTTTAAGTATGATGGGGACTTTTGTGCGGAGGAAATATTTAAGAGAAGGTATTTAAGCTTCGTGCTGGAGCTTAATGACAATGCAGAAGACATTGACAATACAGAAGTAAAGATACAGCTTTTAGGAGAGACAATTTCCGATGAAGCTATAATATCAGGAAGTGAAAGAATAGCTCTTAAGGAACTTCTTAATACCTATGAGGACAAGCTTGAAAGCGTATTCAGCTGTAATATAAATCAGGGGAACAGGATTTATGAATCCTTTGAGTATGAGGCGGAGCACAGAGCAGCTGCCATCGTAAAAACTGCAAAGCCCGTAGTGGCTATTCCGGCATTTCCGGGAACCAACTGTGAGTACGACAGTGCAAGGGCTGTTAATGATGCAGGGGCTCTGGCGGAAGTGTTTGTGGTAAAAAATCTCACACCGGATGCGGTTTCAAGGAGTGTCGAGGAATTTGCAGACCTTGTAAGGAAGTCTCAGATGATATTTATTCCCGGCGGATTTTCCGGCGGAGACGAACCGGACGGCAGCGGCAAATTTATTACGGCATTTTTCAGAAACAGTGCCGTCAAAGAAGCCGTAACGGAGCTTCTTGATAACAGAGACGGACTGATTTGCGGCATCTGCAACGGATTTCAGGCTCTTATAAAGCTGGGGCTGGTTCCTTACGGAAAAATAATTGATACGGATGAGCATTGTCCTACGCTTACCTTCAATACCATTGCCAGACATCAGTCAAGGATTGTAAGAACCCGTATTGCAAGCAATAAATCGCCGTGGCTCTCGCTCACAAAGCCGGGAGAGATATATTCGGTGCCGATTTCGCATGGCGAGGGACGGTTTATAGCAGAAGAGGAGCTTATAAAAAAGCTTGTTGAAAATGGTCAGATTGCCGCTCAGTATGTGGATGCGGAGGGAAGACCGACATCAGATATCCGCTATAATCCGAACAACTCCATGTATGCCATAGAGGCAATCACATCGCCTGACGGACGCGTATTCGGAAAAATGGGACATTCAGAAAGAATAGGAAAAGGTCTTTATAAAAATGTTCCGGGAGAATATAATATACGCATGTTTGAAGCAGCAGTAAAGTATTTTAAGGACTGAAATTTTATATTTTAAGAAGGAGGACAGATTATGCATTATACTTATAAAACAAGCGGGACCTGTTCAAGACTGATTGATTTTGACATCGACGGAGATGTTGTTACAAATATTGTATTCACAGGCGGATGCAACGGCAATCTCAAGGCTGTTTCGAGGCTTACGGACGGTATGACGGTAGACTTTATAGAAAAAAAGCTTCTCGGAAATACCTGCGGAGCAAGAAATACATCCTGTGCTGATCAGTTTGCAAAGGCTGTAAGAGAGGCATATAACGCAGAGCAGAAAAAATGAACTAAAGGAGGATAAGCCCATGGCATTCTATTTTGATGAACCGTCAAGAACTTTCAGCGAGTATCTTCTGGTACCGGGATACACTTCGGAAAAATGCATTCCTGACAAGGTATCTCTTAAGACACCGCTTGTAAAATATAAAAAAGGACAGGAAGAGTGTCCCATAAGTTTGAATATTCCGCTTGTTTCGGCAATCATGCAGTCTGTTTCGGATGATAAGCTGGCAGTTGCACTTGCAAGAGAGGGAGGAGTCTCATTTATTTACGGTTCACAGTCTATTGAGGATGAGGCAGCCATGGTTGCAAGAGTAAAAAAGCGCAAGGCGGGCTTCGTTGTGAGCGGAGCGAACCTTACGCCGGAGCATACCCTTGGTGATGTGCTGAAACTCAAAGAAAAAAACGGATTTTCTACGGTAGCCATTACTGAGGATGCAACACCGAACGGCAGGCTTCTGGGAATTGTTTCAAGCCGTGACTACAGAGTGAGCCGCATGACAGAGGATATAAAAATAAAGAGCTTCATGACTCCCAGAGAAAAGCTTATTACGGCTCCTGCCAGCACAACGCTTAAGGAGGCAAATGATATTATATGGGATAATAAGCTTAATACGCTTCCGATAGTGGATGAAAATGATCATCTTATGTATTTTGTCTTCAGAAAGGACTATGCCGAGCATAAGGAATATCCTCTCAGCATGATGGATGAGGAAAAAAGATACATAGTCGGAGCAGGTATAAATTCAAGAGACTATCGTGAAAGGATACCGGCACTCATGGATGCAGGCGTAGATGTTGTCTGCATAGATTCCTCTGAGGGATACAGCTGCTGGCAGAAGCAGACCATTGACTTTGCCAGAGCAGAGTACGGCGATAAGATAAAAATCGGTGCCGGCAATGTTGTAGATGCCGAGGGCTTCCGATTCCTGGCGGAGGCAGGAGCTGATTTTGTAAAGGTCGGAATCGGCGGGGGATCTATCTGTATCACACGGGAAACCAAGGGAATAGGACGCGGACAGGCAACGGCCGTCATAGATGTTGCAAGGGCAAGAGACGAGTACTATAAGGAGACAGGAATATATATCCCCATCTGCTCTGACGGCGGAATAGTTCATGATTATCATATGACTCTGGCACTTGCCATGGGAGCTGATTTCCTTATGCTGGGAAGATATTTTGCACGCTTTGATGAGTCACCCACAAATAAGCTTATTATAAACGGTCAGTATGTAAAAGAGTATTGGGGTGAAGGCTCCAACAGGGCGCGTAACTGGCAGAGATACGATCTCGGAGGAAAAAACAACCTTGCATTTGAAGAAGGAGTAGACTCATATGTAACATACGCAGGCTCGCTTCATGATAATGTTGAAAAATCGCTATACAAGGTCAAATCCACCATGTGCAACTGCGGCGTTACCACTATTCCGGATCTTCAAAAGGATGCAAAGCTTACGGTTGTATCTGCCACAAGTATTGTGGAAGGCGGATATCATGATGTCATACTTCATGCTACCGGAGCAACAAATAACTGAAGATAAGCTGAAAGAATATGCTTAAAAAAGAAAAAATAAGACTCATGACGGATCTCGCGATATATGAGAAAAAGTATGAGAAGGATGTATTCAAGATAAATAAGTTTTATAAATCAGATTATATTTTCTGGAATATGCTTATGGCCTTTGTCAGGTATACAGCATGCTTTGCAGGCTGCTTTCTTCTTTACATGCTTTTTCAGTCAGACAGCTTTTTTTACAGCATAAATGTTGACGGAGTCATGTCAATACTTACAAGGCTCACCCTGATATATGCTTTGGGAGCTGTGATATATCTTTTTATTTCCGCTGTCGTATATTCGGCAAGATATAAAAGAGCCAGAAAGGGCATGCTGTTCTATGCCACGAAGCTTAAAAGGCTGGCACGCAGATATAATTATCGTGATAAGGAGAATTATCAATGAGGGCTTTGCTTACAATAAGAGATCTTTTACGAAGCCTTTATGCCGATTATGACTATATCATAAGACCGATAAGCAAATTCGTTCTTGCCTTTCTCATGCTGCTTATGCTGCAGGGAAAGGTAGGATATTTTGAGCGTTTTTCAAGCGTAATTGTCATAGCGGGATGCTCGGCCGTGTGTATGTTTTTGCCGTACGGAGGAGTATCGCTTATATGCGGAATATTCCTTATTGCGGACATGGCGGCAGTATCCTATGCAATGGCGGGCTTTGCGGCCATATTGCTGTGCCTGATTTTCGCGCTCTACTATGGTTTCAGACCGGGAACGGGAATACTTATGGCATTGGTTCCGATGCTCTTTGCAATTAAGATACCGTTTCTGCTTCCGGTCATACTGGGCATGAGCATGGGAATAGCAGCGATAGTTCCTGCCGTATTCGGCATACTTATATGGAGGCTTATTGAGTATTTTTCTGTCAATGCATCGGCGCTTTCGGCTGCTTCAACCTCGGACATTATTGATACATTCACGGACATAAGCCATGAGGTGCTCGCAGACAGATATATGCTTACGGCAATGCTTGCATTTTCAATATGTATAGTAGTTGTATCCGTTATCAGTAAAAGCAGTCTTAATCACTGCTGGACCATATCGGTCTTTGCAGGAATAATTATTCTTGCCATATTTTTCGTCTACGCCGATATAAGCTGCGGAGGAGCACTTATCACGGATTTGGCAGGCATTATCCTTTCACTTTTTCTGGTGCTTATTTACGAGATGGTCATTTACAGTGTTGATTATAAGGCTACGGAGCATCTTAAATTTGAAGATGATGATTACTACTATTTTGTAAAAGCGATACCCAAGATAAAGCCTCTTGATGAGGACGAGAGAAGAGACTGAAGAAAGAAAATAAAAAAATAAAAAGGCACAAAAATATGTATCTACCGGAAAAAGAAAGGAGTAAGGAGGCGTGAACAATATAATAGAGTTCTTAAGAAGCTATGTTTCACTGCTTCCCAGATTTTCAGTTACAAATACACTTGAGATCGCTATCATTGCAATAATCGTTTATGAAATCCTTCAATGGATCATGGATTCGCGCGCTTTTGCCCTGCTTAAGGGAATAGGCGTTATAGTTGCGTTTACATTTTTTTCATACATAATGCACCTGAACACCATACTCTGGCTTCTTGAAAAAGGATCAACGGTGGTTGTAATAGTTCTGGTGGTTATATTCCAGCCTGAATTAAGAAAAGCATTAGAGCAGCTGGGAAGCCAAAAGCTTTTGGACAAGATAGGCTTTTCATCAAACGGAAAATCCTCGGATAATTACGGCATGTATAAGGAAACCGCATCGCAGATTACGAAGGCGGTATTTTCCATGTCAAAGGTGAAGACCGGAGCTCTGATAGTTATAGAGCAGAACGAATCACTTAAGGAGTTTGTAAATACCGGAATCCTTATAAACGGAATAGTAAGCTCGGGACTTCTTATAAATATATTTGAAAAGAATACCCCTCTTCATGACGGTGCAGTTATAATATGCGGAAATCAGGTGGTTGCGGCTACATGCTATCTGCCGCTTTCCGATAATTTGAAAATCAGCAAGTCCTACGGAACAAGGCACAGGGCGGCACTCGGCATGTCAGAGGTAACAGACAGCGTGATTATAGTTGTTTCAGAGGAAACCGGGAATGTAAGTGTAGCTTACAGAGGCAAGCTGGAAACGGTAAGGGATGAGGAAACACTCGATAAAATATTCATTGACAGAATATTCAAGAGTGAGGTCAGCTGGTTCAAGAAAATAAGGAAGGAGAAAAACGGTATAGAAAAATGAACAGAAAGGAAAAACTTAAGCAGTTGTTCAAACATAATACCGTTTTAAAGATATCGTCCATAGGGCTTGCCTTTCTTATATGGCTGGCAGTTGTCAATATTTCCGACCCCGAGGTAACGGAAACAGTCACTTCTGAAATAAGCGTGCTTTACGAGGATGAAATCACCGGAAAGAATAAGACATATGCCTTAGATACCAAGGCGGTAAAAATCAGCTACAAAATCAGAAGCAGCTATCGCAGACAGGTGCATCCGAGCGACTTCAATGCCTATATAGACTTGAGAGACCTTTCAATAACTGGGGCAGTGCCTGTTTATGTGGAGGTGTCCAACAATGCAAAAACCTATATCAGCAACAATACCGTATCTCCGATAGTGGTGCGTGTCGATACCGAGGATATGATAGAAAAGAGCTTCAGCATTGAAACAAAAATCACCGGCTCACCGGCTGATGGGAAAATTGCCGGTCCTGTTTCGCTTTCCGCAGACAGTATAACTCTTTTCGGTCCTGCATCGGAAATAAGCAAGGTAGCCGGTGCGGCTATAGATATTTCCGTGGACGGTGCTTTGTCGGACATAAGCGGAACTGCAGTGCCTGTATTCTATGACGCCCTGGGAAATACATTCAGCCTGAGCGATAAGACTATTCTTAAAAACAGTATTGATTATACGGCAGTTATTTATACCAGAAGGAATATTCCGGTCAATGTTTCTGCCAACGGCTCGCCTGCGGATGGATATAAGCTGGACAGTGTTAGTGTTACGCCGTCATATGTGGTCATATACGGCACTGAGGATGCAGTGGCAGGCTGCGAGAGTATCATTATACCAAGCAGTGTAATAGATATAAGCAGTGCCGATAAAAATGTCACCGTTTCGCTTAATATTTCCCAGTATATTCCGCAGAATGTATATATGGACGGAACGGGAGAAACTACAGTGGTTGCGGCTATCAGCAGAGAAAGCAGCAGTACGGAAGAGACATCAGAACAGGAAAGCTCTGTTTCAGAGAGCACCGAGAATTCCCAGTCGGAAGGAACCACGGAAATTCTGGAAAACATTACAGATCCTGAAAATATACAGGAAGAAACTGGAAGAAATTACGAAACAGCAGAAAAAAGAGATGAAACAAGGCCTCATATAATTGAAACAAGACAGAGAGAGAATGAGAGCAATATATCCGAACTTCCGGGTGGCGAAACGAGAGATGCAGCTTCTCACTGAAGCTTATGATGCCGGATTAAAAAGGTATTGGATTTGAATATAAAAGCTTATATAAGGATTATAACCGCAGTCTTTGCAGCCTTTGCGGCAGGCTTTTTATCTGCACTCTCGGAAGCGTATCTGCTTTCGGGAGCTGTGATTATATCTGCGGCGATCATTATATTTTTCTGTATATTAAAGCTGAGTAAAAAAGCGCTGGAGCCTTTGGCCTTTTTTCTGCTTTCATGGATGGGAGGAGTAGGGGTTTCGGCGCTTAAGCTTTCATATCTTCAAACAGACTGGAATAATACAAGCTGGGTATGCTTCTTTTTGGCAGCTCTGTTTTTTATAATCGGACATGCTGCGGTGCAGCTTTTTTTTAAAAACACACACGGTTCTTTACCGGAATCAAAAGAAATTCCAAAGGATATCAATCAGTCACAGGAAGCTCTTATAATAACAAAAGCGGAGTCAAACGGTCTTTTTGCGGCAATAAATATTGTAGTTCTGCTTTCAATACTGTCTTTGATAATTGAAGCATGCATCTTAGGATATGTGCCGCTGTTTACCATAGATACACCGCATGCATATTCATATTTTCATGTGAGAGGAATCCATTATTTCACAGTCAGCTGCGTTTTGGTGCCTTCGCTTGAAGTTGTATGGTTCAGCCTTTATAATAAAAATTGTGGAAGCTTTTTTAAAAGGGCCGAGCTTTTAACATGTCTTTTTATTTCTGTTTTCATACCGTTACTTTTAGTTTCAAGATTTCAGCTGATATTTGCTGTTGTACTTTCCGTGATTACTTTTTTTAGCTTAAACGGCGGGAGACTCCCGTTTAAATTAAGCAAAAAACGAATGGCATATACGGGTGCCATGCTTTGCTTTCTCATAGCAGCTTATGTGTTTTTAAGCATTGAGAGAGCTCACAGCATAGAGTATCTTAACGGAATATTTGAGATGAAGAATGCATCTATGCCGATATTTTTAAGTCAGCCGTATATTTATATTGCGAATAATTTTGACAATTTCAACTGTTTGGTAAATTCAATCACAGAGCACACAGGGGGACTCAGGATGCTCTTTCCGGTATTTGCGCTTACGGGAATGAAGTTCACGCATCCGGAGCTTACCGCATTTCCGCTTTATGTGACAAAGGAAGAGCTTACGACGGTCACACTCATTTACGATGCATATTATGATTTCGGCATTGCGGGAGTATCAATATTCTGTTTTGTCTTGGGGGCATTTGCGGCATTCACGGAGGCTGTTTTAAAAGGAAGCAGATACCGCAGTATTACAGCTGTTTTAATATATGCGCAGCTTTTGTTTTATCTTTTATTTTCTTTTTTCACCACATGGTTTTCAAACCCCGCCGTATGGTTTTATTTTACAGCTACTGCAGCTATAGGAATATTTGTAAGGCTGTTTTGTATATTTTACAGGCATGCCGACGGAAAACAGGCATTTGATGTCGCTGAATAATCTGCAAAGGCAAAATAAGGAGGCATTTCATGATAGAGAACGGACGCATTTTATTTGCAAAAACAGGCAATGATTTTTCTGAAGGAATATATCTTGATCCGAAAATGGCAAATCGCCATGGCTTTATATGCGGAGCTACAGGTACAGGCAAAACCATTACATTAAAGGTTCTTGCAGAATCCTTCTCAGAACTTGGGGTTCCTGTATTTTTAGCGGATGTAAAGGGTGATCTTGCAGGCATGATAATGGCTGGCAGCGACAGTGAAAACATGCAAAAACGCATCGAAAAGTTTCATATAGAAGATGCTTTTCAATACAAGAAATTTCCTACGAATTTCTTTGACATATTCGGAACAAAAGGAATTCCGCTTCGTACTACCGTAAGCGAAATGGGACCTCAGCTTATGGCGCAGTGTCTTGAACTTAACAATACTCAGGCAGATGTGCTTATGGTTGTATATAAAATAGCAGATGATATGGGACAGCTGCTTTTAGATACAAAGGATCTTAAAGCTATGCTTTCATATGTTTCGGAAAATATTGAAGAGCTGGAAATGGAGTACGGGCATATAGCAAAGCCTACCATAGCTACAATTATAAGGTCTATAGTAGCTGTAGAAGCAGAGGGCGGAGATAAGTTCTTCGGGGAACCTGCTATTGACATAAGTGATTTCTTTACAGTAAGTGAGGACGGAAAAGGAGTTATTAACATTCTGGATTCACAGACTCTGATCAATAAGCCGCGTCTTTATGCATCATTTATGCTTTATCTCCTTTCCGAACTTTTTGAGATGCTTCCGGAGGTGGGAGATCAGGAAAAGCCACGAATGGTATTCTTTTTTGATGAAGCACATCTTTTGTTTAAAAATGCTTCTCAGGCTCTGTTAGATAAGATTGCGCAGGTAATCAAGCTTATACGCTCTAAGGGCGTGGGAGTGTATTTTGTAACTCAGGCCCCGGCTGATATTCCTAATGATGTTATGGCGCAGCTTTCGAATAAAATAGAGCACGCCTTGAGAGCCTATACTCCGGCTGAAATAAGAAATCTCAAGGCTGCGGCAGATGCATTCAGAGAAAATCCGTCATTTGATACAAAGGAGCTTTTGCAGCAGCTCGGAACAGGGGAAGCTATAGTGTCCATGCTCGGAGATGACGGCATACCGGGTATAAGTGAGCATGCGTATATTCTTCCGCCGGAAAGTCTTATGGGACCTGTTACAGACGCTGCAAGAAAGGATGCTATTCTTACCAATAAGCTTGTGGATAAATATTATGAGGTTATAGACAGAGACTCATGCTATGAATTCATGCAAAGACGTATGAAACAGGAGGCAGATAAGACAGCCGCCGAAAATGAAATGAAGGCGGCACAAAAGGAAGCGGAAACTCAGGCCAGGGAGGATGCAAAAGCCAGAGAAAAGGCTGAAAGGGAAGCGGCAAAGGCTGCGGAGAAACAGTCAAAAATGGTATCAAAGGCTGCTAAAAGTGTTATGTCAACCACAGCAGGGACTGTAGGACGCCAGATAGGATATACAGTGGGCAAATCTGTCGGAGGAAAGTTCGGAAAAACCCTCGGCGGAAATATCGGTGCAAGTCTCGGAAGAAATATTCTGGGAACTTTATTTAAGGGATAATGCTGCCTGATATGGAAGATATTTGGGTGAATGAATATATGGATATAAAAAAGCTTCCTGAGGCTTATCTGAACAGAATGAAGGCAGTTCTTCCTGATGAATATGAGGAATTCCTTTCCTCATATGAGCAGGAACCGTATAAGGGGCTGCGCTTCAATACCAAAAAGGCCAGAGCAGACACTATAGAGAGACTTGCATATGAATGGAAACTCAAGCCTGTGGGCTGGTGCCGGGACGGATATTATTACGAAGGAGATTTAAGGCCGGGCTTATCACCTTATCATGACGCAGGTGTTTATTATATGCAGGAGCCAAGTGCCATGCTTACGGCAGAGATGGCTGATATACATGAAGAAGATATTGTCCTTGATCTATGCGGAGCACCCGGAGGAAAAAGCACTCAGGCTGCGGCAAAATGCAAATTGCTTGTAGCCAACGAGCCTGTTTTAAATCGCGCCAGAGTATTGAGCTCAAACATTGAACGCATGGGCTTTGATAATTGCATAGTTACATCAGCTTATCCTGATGAGCTTGAAAATGTTTTTACAGGATTTTTTGATAGAATCATAGTTGATGCACCGTGCTCGGGAGAGGGCATGATGCGTAAGGATGAAACTGCCATAGCCGAATGGAGCGAGGACAATGTTTTCAAATGCATTGAAAGGCAAAAGGAGATACTTTCAAGTGCTGCAGGCATGTTAAAGAGAGGAGGCTTTCTGGTTTATTCCACCTGCACCTTTGAAAACGGAGAAAACGAAGAGCAGGTGTATGCATTTCTTTCCCGTAATCCGGAATTCGAGCTTGTGAAAATGCATAGAATTATGCCTCACAGAGAAAAAGGCGAAGGCCATTTTTGTGCGGTGCTTAAAAAGAAAGAAAGCAACAGGGACATCGGCAGTGACGGCGCAGAGAATGCATCAGAAAGACTCTGTTCTGAAAAAAAACAGGAACAGACAATAAACAGCCTTGCCGCGCTCATGAAGAAGAAGCATATCCATGTTTTAAGATTCGGCATAGAAAAGGGTGAGTTAAAAACCGGAAGGAACGGAAAAAGCTATTATATCCCGTCACATGCCGAGGCACTTGCAAAAAAATATGATACGGATAACGGGGCCAAAATAAATATTCTTTCTGCCTGTGTGTGCGACAGCTACCTTTCGGGGGAAGCTATAGATACAGAAAGATTAGGGGAAGGAGACATTGACCTGAGTCAGGCAAAAGAAGGCTTCGTGACGGTTTATTATGACGGCTATCCTCTGGGTAATGCAAAGCTTGTGAAGGGAATTATTAAAAATCATTACCCAAAGGGCCTGAGAAGGGTTTAAGTGATTTTATCCGCAACATTTTCTTACATTTAATTTAGAGTTTATTAAAGCTTATGGACAAATAAAATTGTGGTATATATAATTATACGAACTATGGATTGGAGGATTTGTGCCCGAAATATGAGCATATCTTGAAACTGATTCTTTTTAATATCACAGAAAATGTATTTGTATATGAAAGCTAAGCTATTGAGAATAAAATTCACAGCCATACTGCTGACAGTCACTGTGTTGCTTGATTTTTGTGCACCACAGTTTCTTTCATCAGTTGGTTTTTGCGGCATTACAGCCTATGCGGAGAATGTTTCCGCTACAGTAAATACTGACAGGCTTAATGTAAGATCCGGACCCGGCAC
>CAVBSU010000005.1:37433-62875 GCA_963598245.1 Lachnospiraceae bacterium
CCGGCACCGGCTACTCAAACGTGGCAACTCTGGGAGTCGGCACTGCAGTCACGGTTACATCGGAAATAAAGGGCTCAGACGGTTATATCTGGTATGCAATATCCTACGGAAGCGGAAGCGGATATGCAAGATATGACTATATATCCAAAAATGTCACATACGGTGTTCAGTCTGCGGATTTTGAAAATTATATGAATCAGCAGGGCTTTCCGGAAAGCTATAAAAACGCTTTAAGAGGGCTTCATCAGAAATATCCAAACTGGGTATTTGTAGCCCAGAATACCGGGCTTGACTGGAATACTGTTGTCTCGGAGGAATCCAAGATAGGCCGAAGTCTTGTAGATAAATCGTCCATATCTTCATGGAAATCTTTGCAGACGGGAGCCTTCGACTGGGCCGGAAATTATTGGCCGGGCTTTGACGGGGCGACATGGGTACAGGCATCCACAGAGCTTATAGCATATTATCTTGATCCCAGAAATTTTCTTACAGACCCGTATGTATTTCAGTTCGAGATACAAAAATATGACTCCTCAGTGCAGACAAGAGAAGGTCTTAATTCACTTATACAGGGAACATTCCTGGCAGGTGAGGCAGTAGTTCCGGTTGAGGGAAGTGAAATAGAAGGCGGAACGATAATTGAAGGAAGCACATACACAGCACAAAGCTCAGTCTCATCTTCTTCGGGAACCTCGTCAGTAACAGGTCCGTCTGCAGGAACGACATCAGGTTCGACTTCCGTCATAGGACCGGGTGCCGGAACAGGAGCTAATGTTATAATAGGAAAAGGAATAGCAGACACAGATATTTCATCCGGAACACAGGAAACAGCAACAGGTCCGTATAAAATAGGTGCTGTTTTGGATAAGCTCACCGGTACTGTAACGGCTTATGCCGGAACCTGGAAGCATGAAGGAGATGCCGGAAATTACACATGGTATTATGCGGATGATAACGGACAAAATCTGACAAACGGATGGAACTGGCTGGACGGAAATAATGACGGCATAGCTGAATGCTATTACTTCTATTCGGACGGAAGGATGGCAGCGTCCGCCGTTGTTGACGGATATGAGGTAAATGCAGACGGCAAATGGGTCGGTCAGGACGGAACGATTCAGACAAAGAATGTATCGTCAGGAGGAACATCCGGCACAACGGCAGGACAGCTTAAGAAGGTTTCTTATGCGGATATCATCATGTGCGCAGCCGAAAAATCCGGTGTAAGCCCCTATGTAATTGCTTCCACCATTATACAGGAGCAGGGCAGCGGAAAGAGTGATTTGGTTTCCGGAACCAATGCCTCATATCCCGGTTATTATAATTTCTTTAATACCGGTGCCTATGAGCACGACGGTATGACAGCTGTCACAGCGGGATTAAAATACGCCAGGGAAAAGGGCTGGGACAGTATAGAAAAGTCTATAATAGGCGGTGCGGTAAATTACGGCATCAATTATGTATCACAGGGGCAGGATACATACTATCTAAAGAAGTTTAATGTACAGGGAACGAATAAATTCACGCATCAGTACATGACCCATATACTTGCGGCGGCCTCAGAGGGTGCAAAGGTTTCCAACGCCTACAGCTCAGGATTTAAACAGACAGCACTTAAATTTAAAATCCCTGTCTATTCAAATATGCCTGAAAGCACAGCGTTGCCTACGGGAGACGGAAACCCAAACAACAAGCTTTCACTTCTCTCGGTAGACGGATATACGATAACGCCTACATTTGGTATGGATACGACAGAATACAGCCTTATAGTGGAAGGCAGTGCTTCTTCGGTCAATATAAATGCAACCGCTATAGACTCTAATGCTATAGTTGCGGGCGCAGGAAGCACCGCGCTCAGCACAGGTCTTAATACCATAAGCATTAAGGTTACAGCTCAGAATGGCTCTGAGAGAACTTATACACTAAGCATCACAAGAAGAGACGACGGTCAGGCAGGAGAGGCTTCCGTACCGGCAGAAAGCACGGCACAGGCTGCAGGCCCGGGAAGCGGCACCATAACCTCTGAAACATCAGGGTCTGCGGTTATTATAAGCGGCGGGCAGACTTCGGAAACAGGAGGAGCTTCAGTGATAACCATAGGTCAGGGACCACAGTAATAAACGGGGGAAACTAATGCTAAAGCTTTATAAGATTTTTTCGCTAAGGACGGCAATATGCACAATGGCTGCTTCCGCACTTCTTTCAATGGCGGTCTTTGCGGCACAGGGAAAAATAAACTTTTCCGATCCGTCGGTAACAGCAGGTGACGAGGTTAATGTCACGATGAAGATATCTGCGGATGATGGTACGGCACTGGGCAATGCCAATGTTGTAATAACCTATCCTACAGAAAAACTGGAATTCGTGTCAGGAACGGATGCAGACGGAGGTGCCGGCGCTGTCAGAATTCACGGCGCATCTAACGGAAGCGGAACAGCATTGCTGGAATATAACCTGAAATTTAAAACACTTTCTGCAGGTACCGCTTCAATATCTGTAGACAGCTTCGAGGTTTATGACGGCAATGATCAGGCTGTGGAAATCGTGCATCAGGGAAGTTCCAGCGTTACGATAGGGGCAGGAAATGAAGCCAGCGAAAACTGCGAACTGAGCTCATTGGATGTCTATCCGGGTGAGCTTTCTCCGGCTTTTGATGCCGCAACCGATACCTATGCGGTAACAGTAGGTCTGGGAGTTGAAAAGCTTACTATCAATGCTATCCCGTCGGACAGCTCTGCTTCTGTATCCATAGGAAACAATGAAAATCTGCCGGAGGGTGACTCAGCTGTTACTGTTTCGGTTGCAGCCTCTGACGGAAACAGCTCAAAAACATATACAATCAATGTTTCAAAGGTTGAGGGCGGGCCTGAAAATTCCGTAGCGGAGACAGAGGCAAATATGCCTACAACTGACGGAGTACAGCTTTCATCAAAGGGAAAGACAATAACAATAATGAATCCGACCGATGATGTAAAGATACCTGAGGGCTTTAAGCAGGGAACAATAAAGATTGACGACCAGAGAGTTCAGGGCTGGGTATGGGGCGCCGATGCAGAGTCGGATTCCGAGAGCGGTCCGCAGTATTGTGTTCTTTACGGAATGAATAATGATACCGGAGAGATAAATTTCTACAGGTATGATATGGTAGAAAAGACCATTCAGAGATATTTTGAGGATCCTATTGCCACAGGCTCGGTAAGCGGAGCAGAGTATAACACAGCTATATCGGAAAGAGATGCAGCGGTAAGCAGCAGTAACTTCAGATTTATAGTGATATGCATTCTTGCGGCTGTCACCTTCGTACTTCTGATGGCTGTCATATATTTTACTGCCAAAATAAGAACTACCGGAAGAAGCCGCAGCAATTCGCTGAGAGCCTCGCAGGAGCGTGCGAGAATGCGCAGAAACAAGCTTGAGGATGAGACTGAAAAAGTGTCGGATGCCAACAGTGAGGATAAAGACATTTTAAAGCATGAATTCGATGCCGAAACTAATGAGGAAACAGAAAATCAGCCTGCAGATGAAACACAAATCATACGGCGGCCGGAAAGAAAGCGCAGAGCCAGAAAGCCGGTTGTAAGCGAGGCAACCGAAGAAAATGCAGGCACGGCTGGTGATGCTGAAGCAAAAACCATAGCTGAAAATATTGAGGATAATGACACTCCTTAAGATGAATATTGTCAAAGCAGTTTAATTTATTTATGGCTATGCCGTCATGACGGCATAGCCGTTTGAAAGAGCGTACATGCCGGGTGAGAAGAGTTCACTCGGCGAATTTTGTACTAAATAAGGTATATTTATGGCGAGATTTACAGATAAGGCAAACAGAGCACTTGAACTTGCTTACAAATTTTCAAAAGAGCTGCATCATAATTATATAGGTTCAGAGCATATACTGGTAGGGCTTCTGAGAGAAGGAACAGGCGTTGCCGCAAATGTCCTTAAAAGTGCACATTTGGAAGAAGGCGCAATTATTTCATGCATAAATGAATTCGTTTCATCTGATACAAATGTACTTACAAAAGACAGGGAAGGCTACACTCCGTCAGCAAGAAGAATTCTGGAACAGAGCGGTGAAGAAGCTGTAAGACTTCAGGCTGCGGCTGTCGGAACGGAGCATCTTCTTATTGCAATACTGAAAAACAGTGATTGCATCGCAACAAGAATACTGAATACCTTAAGAATAAGCATTCAAAAGCTCTATAATGACATTATAAATATAATAGGAGAGGATCTTCCGGATCAGAGACTTAACGCTGCCGCGGAACAGCAGGCTGCACGCGGTACGACAACGCCCACATTGGATCATTTCTCAAGAGATTTGACATTCCTTGCATATGAGGGTCTTTTAGACCCGGTTATTGCCCGTGAGAATGAAATAAAGAGAGTCATTCAAATTCTGTCAAGACGCACAAAGAATAACCCATGTCTTATAGGAGAACCCGGAGTGGGAAAGACTGCCGTAGCGGAAGGCCTGGCTCAGCTTCTGGTAAGAGATGAGGTTCCGGATACCATAAGAGGGAAAAGGCTTGTAGCTCTGGATATAGGAAGCATGGTGGCAGGCTCAAAGTACAGAGGAGAGTTTGAGGAGCGAATAAAAAAGGTTATTTATGAGGCACAAAATTCAGGAGATGTGCTGCTGTTCATAGACGAGCTTCATACCATAATCGGTGCCGGAAGTGCCGAAGGCTCTCTGGATGCCGCAAATATTTTAAAGCCCGCATTAAGCCGCGGAGAACTGCAGATAATCGGCGCTACCACAACGGCTGAATTCAGAAAGTATATAGAAAAGGACGCGGCTCTTGAAAGACGCTTCCAGCCGGTAATGATTGAGGAACCTGATGAGGAAGCTGCCATAGGAATATTAAACGGGCTGAGGGAAAGATATGAGCAGCATCACGGAGTCATAATTTCCGAGGATGCGGTAAAGGCGGCCGTAAGGCTCAGCATGAGATATATAAACGACAGATGTCTTCCGGATAAAGCCATAGATCTGATGGACGAGGCTGCTTCGAGAATAAGGCTTACAGGCATCAATGAGCCGTCAGATTTAAAAAAAGCAGAAGATAAGCTGCACTTTTTGCGTGCAGAAAAAGAACGACTTATATTTGATAATGAGTTTGAAGAGGCGGCTCTCATATCAAAAAAGGAAAAGCGTGCCGTTAAGCAATATGAAAAGCTTACAGATAAGTGGAATCAGGATAAAAATGAAAACAGACTTACGGTCACCGAGAATGATATAGCAGATGTCGTAAGCTCGTGGACAAAGATTCCGGTAAACAGACTTAACGAGAAGGAAGCAGAGCGTATCAGAGAGCTTGACAGGGCACTTCATGAGCGCATAGTATCTCAGGATGATGCCGTCACTGCTGTTGCAAAGGCTATAAAAAGAGGGCGAGCAGGCATTAAAAGCCCAAAAAGACCGATTGGTTCGTTTTTATTTTTAGGACCTACGGGTGTGGGAAAAACAGAGCTTTCGAAGGCTCTGGCAGGCTGTGTATTCGGTTCCGACTCGTCACTCATAAGAGTCGATATGTCTGAATATATGGAAAAACACAGTGTCTCAAAGCTCATAGGCTCACCTCCGGGATATGTTGGCTTTGATGAGGGCGGTCAGCTTTCAGAGCGGGTAAGGAGAAATCCTTATTCGGTTGTGCTTTTCGATGAGGTCGAAAAGGCTCACCCCGATGTCTTTAATGTTTTGCTTCAGGTACTGGATGACGGAAATATTACGGATTCGCAGGGCAGAAAGGCTGATTTTAAAAATACTATAATTATCATGACCTCCAATGCCGGTGCTGAGAATATTATTTCACCGAAGGTGATGGGATTTGCTTCGGCTAAGGACGCAGAGCGGGATTATAATATCATGAAGGACAAGGTCATGGAGGAAGTAAGGCGAATATTCCGCCCGGAATTTCTCAACAGACTTGATGACATTATAGTATTCAGGCAGCTTACCAAGGAAAATATGCTTGACATTGCCGATATCCTGCTAAAAGAATTTGCAGAACGCATAAAGACGGAAAAAGAAATAAGCATAGAGGTTACGGAGGCGGCAAAGGCTGTTCTCATAGATAAAGGCTACGACGAAAAGTATGGTGCAAGGCCGTTAAGAAGAACTATCCAGAGCATGCTTGAGGACAGCATGGCTGATGAAATACTTGAAGGAAAAATAAAAGAAAAGGATCATGTTGTCATTGATGCGGACGGAAATGACAGGTTGAAGATTGAAAAGGTTTCAACGGATAAAAATACATCCGCAAGGCGGAAAGGAAAGTAATCTTGGCGGCTGTAAGAAAAAATGAAACCGTATTTTTTTGCACAAGCTGCGGCTTTGAATCAAAAAAATGGATGGGACAGTGTCCGGCATGCAGGGAATGGAACAGCTTTGCCGAGGAACCGGTAATTGTGTCTAAAGGCAATGCCTCTTCAGCCAGAATTCAAACAGGTGTAAAGGCTTATTCCATTTCTGAAATTTCCACGGATGAAGAAATACGGTATGAGACCGGCTTTAAGGAGCTTTCAAGGGTCTTGGGAGGCGGAATAGTACCCGGAAGTCTCATGCTTGTGGGCGGTGACCCGGGTGTAGGAAAATCCACACTTCTTTTACAGACAGCTGCAAAAATGGCGGCTGACGGAAGAAAAATTATCTATATTTCGGGAGAAGAAAGCTTAAAGCAGATAAAGCTCAGAGCTGACAGGATAGGAGATATATCAGATGAGCTTAAATTTGTTTCTGAAACCGATATAGATAAAATTATCGGGCTTTTGGAAAAAGAAAAGCCGGAGCTTTGCGTTATAGATTCGATCCAGACCATGTATACCGGAGAGGCCTCTTCAGTTCCGGGAAGCGTAAC
Source organism: Lachnospiraceae bacterium (assembly GCA_963598245.1). Taxonomy (GTDB): domain Bacteria; phylum Bacillota; class Clostridia; order Lachnospirales; family Lachnospiraceae; genus Avilachnospira. Next base: position 44,294 of record CAVBSU010000005.1, read on the forward strand.
ACAGGTCAGAGAGTGCGCCCAGCGCATGATGATGTGCGTTAAGCAGAATGACATTGCCTGCTTTCTGGTGGGACATGTAACAAAAGAAGGAACCGTTGCCGGACCGAGAGTGCTTGAGCATATAGTTGATACGGTGCTTTATTTTGAATCGGGAGACCAGTTTGGATATCGCCTGCTGAGAAGCGCAAAAAACAGATTTGGAGCCACCAATGAAGTCGGGGTTTTTGAGATGTCATCAGAGGGCTTGAAAGAGGTGGAAAATCCGTCGGAGTATCTGTTGGAGGGACGCCCTAAAAATGCTACAGGAGCAGTTGTGACCTGCCTTGTCGAAGGCAGCAGGCCGATGCTTATGGAGGTGCAGGGACTTGTTGCGGAAACCCAGTACGGCATGGCAAGACGACAGGCAAACGGCATGGATTATAACAGGCTCACCATGCTTTTAGCTGTGCTTACAAAAAGATGTGGCATGAATCTTGCCAGTATGGACGCTTATGTCAATATTGCGGGCGGTATGAGAATAAATCAGCCGTCAGCAGATCTTGCAGTCATTGCGGCAATAATATCTTCTGTAAAAAATATTACTGTTTCGGAAGATACTGTAATTTTCGGAGAGGTCGGACTTTCCGGAGAGGTAAGAAGTGTCCCGCAGGTACAGGAGAGAGTAAAGGAAGCGGGAAAACTGGGATTTAAGAAGGTAATAATGCCGCATGCAAATCTCAGGCTTCAAGAAGGATATAAGGATATCGAACTCGTCGGCATAAGCTTTATTTCAGAGCTCTTTTCACTTTTATAATTTTACGGGTATGAATTCATGGTTGATAAATTGGTAGGCCTGTTTGCAGGCTTTCTCGGCGGAAAAATGAGCGGAGGCATAGCCTGCTTTATAATATCTCTGTTTCCGATACTGGAACTGAGAGGAGGGCTTCTGGCAGCTTCACCGGCATTTCTTGATGTTTCCATAAGAACAGCACTCCCCTTATGTATTATAGGAAATCTTCTGCCTATTCCGTTTGTACTGTTATTGATAGAAAAAATAATCTTTCTTATGGAAAACGGAAACTCCACGAAAAAAATAGCTCTCTGGCTGAAAAACAAGGTTGAGAAAAACAAGGCACAAATAGAAAAATACGGTTTTTGGGGACTGGTTTTATTCATAGGAATTCCGCTCCCCGGAACAGGCGCATGGACAGGAAGTCTGGTAGCCGCCATGCTCCATATGCCGTTAAGGAAGGCTTTTCTGGCATGTGTGCTGGGTGTATTTATGGCTGCCGCAATAATGTGTGTGGTGTCATACGGGTTGCTGGGACTTTTTGCATGAATCGCGATTTAAGGAAAACACTTGCAATTTGCCGAAAGCTGTGTTAGTATGACATAGCTTTGAGCGATAGGGGCATCATCCAATGGTAGGATACCGGTCTCCAAAACCGTCAATCTGGGTTCGAATCCTAGTACCCCTGTAATATAATACCTATAAAGAGTGCGCGAGAGACAAGCTCTGCGACCGCACAGCAACCTGCTTATTGTAAGGTGCTAAAGCTTGACCGATGGGATATATGTGTTTATTTACCCTGATGTTGAGTCAGGGTTTTTATTTTGTTTTTTCATTATTACGGAGGAATTTTATGAAAAGATTATTCACATCTGAGTCAGTAACAGAAGGACATCCGGATAAAATCTGCGACCAGATTTCTGACGGAGTTCTTGATGCAATTTTCGAACAGGATGCGCATGCGCATGTTGCCTGTGAGTCATTTTGCACCACGGGAACGGTGGTTATCATGGGAGAGATATCCACAAGCTGCTATGTTGACATTGAAAAGATAGCAAGAAATGTTATCTGTGATATCGGATATGACTGTGCGGAGGCAGGCTTCAACGGTCATACCTGCGGTATACTTACAAGTATACATGAGCAGTCCGGTGATATAGCCATGGGTGTAAGTAAATCCTTTGATTCCAAGGCTGACGATGAACTTGCGAACCTTCAGGGTGCCGGGGATCAGGGAATCATGTTTGGCTATGCCTGCAATGAAACTGATGAATACATGCCTCTTGCAACAATGCTTGCACATAAGATTTGCCGCAGACTTTCCGAGGTAAGAAAGAACGGCACATTCGATTACCTGAGACCTGACGGAAAGAGCCAGGTAACGGTTGAGTATGATAAAAGCGGAAAGCCTTACAGGATTGATGCGGTTGTTCTTTCAACTCAGCATTCCGAAAGCATATCGCTTGATGTTTTAAGAAAGGACATGATCGAAAAGGTTATTAAAGCTGTTATTCCTGATGAGCTTCTGGATGATGAAACCAAATACTTTATCAATCCTACGGGGCGTTTTGTTATCGGAGGACCGGAAGGAGATACGGGGCTTACCGGAAGAAAGGTTATAGTAGATACCTACGGCGGTGCCGCAAGACACGGCGGCGGTGCATTTTCAGGAAAGGATCCGTCAAAGGTTGACCGTTCTGCCGCATATGCGCTCAGACACATTGCAAAGAACATCGTTGCAGCAGGTCTTGCCGATAAATGTGAAATACAGGCAGCGTATGCAATAGGCGTTGCAAATCCTGTTTCGGTGACTGTGGATACTTTCGGAACAGGAAAGTATTCCAATGAAAAAATCGAGGAGGCAGTGCTCAAGGTATTTGATTTAAGACCATATTCAATAATAAAGGATCTGGATCTTTTAAGACCGATATACAGAAAGACAGCCGCATACGGACATTTCGGACGCAGCGATGCTGATTTCACATGGGAAAAGCTGGATAAGATTGAAGAGCTTAAGGCTGCGGTTAATGCTTAAATTCGCGTGCATATCATCTTATTGACAAAAGATATTTTATAAATTATTCTTTAGAGGTGTTTGTTTATGACACCTCTATTTTTGTGCTTAATTACTGAAAGCACTGATATAGGGGCGGCATATATGTTTTGTGCTTATACTAAAAGCATATTTTGGGAGGAGAAAATGAAAAGAACACTATCACTTATTCTTGCAGCTTCCTGTGCATTTGCTCTTTGCGCGTGTTCCTCAGGAAGTACAACAGAGACAACAGCCGCTGCAGAGTCAACTGAAACAGAGACTGTCGAGACCGAGGCAGAAGCTGAGGCTGCAGAAGCTGAGTCAGCTGACGGAGAGACAGTCAAGGTCGGCATGATCTGTATCGGAAATGAAAATATGGCTTATGATCGTAATTTCTACATGGCAGCCGATGCGGCAAAGGAGCGCCTTGCAGATAAGGGTATCAATGTAGAGTGGATCTATACCTATGATCATCCCGAAGGCGATGTAGTTGCAGCTGACTGCGAAGAACTGGCAGATCAGGGCTGTGTTGCGGTAATTCTCAACTCATACGGCATGGAGCCTGCAATGCTTACAGTTGCCGGAGATTATCCTGATACGGTATTTGCATCTCTTACCAATGAAACATCCAGATCGGATTCACTTGAGAATACGGTAAATGCATTCCCGTCTATTTATGAAGGAAGATATCTTGCAGGTATTGCAGCAGGAATGAAGCTTAATCAGATGATTGAAAACGGTGAAATCACTGAGGATGAGGCTGTTATGGGATATGTAGGAGCTTATACATATTCAGAGGTGGTTTCGGGATATACCGCATTCTATCTTGGAGCAAAATCAGTATGCCCGAGCGTGACTATGCTTGTTGAGTTCATCGGTTCCTGGGGAGATCCTGCAATAGAGGCAGCTACGGCACAGGATCTTATTGACAGAGGGGCAGTGCTTATTTCACAGCATTCAGATGCTACAACACCGGCTACAACAGCACAGGAAAATAACAAGTTCAGTGTCGGATACAACATCTCCATGATTGATGTTGCACCGGAATCATCCATCATTTCATCCCGCATTGACTGGACAAATTACTTTGTATATCTTATAGAGACCATTGTAAACGGCGGAACAGTGGAGCAGGATTATTTACAGCACGGTATTGCTGACGGTGATATAGTTCTTACAGAGCTTAATGAAGAGATTGCCGCACCGGGAACCGCAGAGGCCATAGCTGAAGCCGAGGAAAAGATAAAGTCAGGTGAACTGCATGTATTTGATACATCAACATTTACTGTAGGCGGAAAGACACTTGAATCTTCACTTGTGGATATGGATGCAGACTTTGATGCGTCAGATGATGAGACAGATGCAGTTTCAGACGGCTATTATCATGAGTCATTCTATAAGTCAGCTCCGTCCTTCTCAGAAAGAATTGACGGAATAACACTTGTAAACGAAGAGTATTGATTTAAGGTATCGGCAGAGCTTTAAGAATGTTGAATACCCTGGTTAAATATACTTAAATATCAAACAGAGAAATAAGCGGGGCGCAAGTCCCGCAATTTCTTATTTTAACTTATGCGGAGGATGAGATATTGGAAGCAACACACGCTGTCGAATTTCGCGGCATATCCAAATATTTTGGAGGCGTAATTGCAAATGACAATGTTGATCTTTATCTTGACAAAGGGGTCATAATGTCTCTTTTAGGTGAGAACGGCTCGGGTAAGACAACACTCATGAATATGCTTGCAGGAATATACTTTCCCGATTCAGGAGAAATACTTATAAACGGAAAGCCGGTCACCATACGCTCGCCTAAGGATGCCTTTGACAATCACATCGGCATGATTCATCAGCATTTCATGCTTGTAGATGTATTTACGGCAGCCGAAAATATAATTCTCGGCATAGAGGATAAGGATAAGCTTAATCTCAGTGATATTGCTGATAAGGTAAGAGCAATCAGCGATAAATACGGGTTCGATCTGGATCCGAACAAAAAAATATATGAAATGTCAGTATCGGAGAAGCAGACTGTGGAAATCATAAAGGTGCTTTACAGAGGTGCTGATATTCTTATACTTGACGAACCGACGGCTGTGCTTACCCCGCAGGAAACGGAGAAGCTCTTTAATATAATGAGAGCTATGAAGGCTGACGGGAAATCTGTCATTATTATCACGCACAAGCTGAATGAAGTAATGGAGATATCTGATGTTGTTGCTGTCTTAAGAAAGGGACAGCATATAGCAACAGTAAAGACATCTGAGACTGATGAAGCCAGACTTACCGAAATGATGGTAGGAAAAAAGGTTGAGCTTAATATTTTCCGTTCGGAGCCGGAAGATATAAAGCCGAGGCTTACCATAGCCGGTCTTACCTGTAAGGACGGCAACGGAATAACACGCCTCGATAATGTGGGATTTATTGCTTACGGAGGAGAAATTCTAGGCATCGCCGGCATTGCCGGCTCCGGACAAAAGGAGCTCTTAGAGGCAATAGCAGGTCTCAGAAAAATAGATAACGGCTCTGTTATCTACAGCCCGGAGGGAAAACACCCGGAAGAGCTCGTAGGAAAAACGCCGATGGAGATAAAGGATGCCGGAGTAGCACTGGCATTTGTTCCGGAGGACAGACTGGGCATGGGACTTGTCGGCGGCATGGGCATGACAGGGAATATGATGCTTCGTTCCTGGAATAAATCCAAAGGCTTTTTCATAGATAAAAAAGCTCCGAGAGAGCTTGCAGAGCAGGTATACGATTTCCTTGAGGTTGCAACACCGGATATAGAATATCCGGTAAGAAAGCTTTCCGGAGGCAATGTTCAAAAGGTACTTGTCGGACGAGAGATAGCTACATCACCGTCAGTGCTGATGAGTGCTTATGCCGTAAGAGGTCTGGATATCAATACCTCATATGTCATTTATAATCTTATGGCAGATCAGAAGAAAAAGGGCACAGCGGTTATATTTGTGGGAGAGGATCTGGATGTGCTCATAGATCTCTGTGACAGAATACTGGTGCTTTGCGGCGGAAAGGTTTCAGGCATAGTTGATGCACGCACAACTTCAAAGGAAGAAATCGGAATATTGATGACAAGCGTAGGCGGAAAGGAGAAGAACGAATAATGAATGAAAAAAATCCGCTCATACGCATTTCCAAGCGCGAAAATATAAGTCCTCATATGGTATGGGTAATTCGTCTGGCTGCCTTTATTGCGGCATTAGTCATAAGCTGCTTCATATTTATGATTGCCGGTGCAGACTTTACAGAGGCATACAAAACCATGATACAGGGAGCGTTGGGCAAAAAAAGCGGCATTCGTCAGGTTGTAAAGGTTGCAACACCTCTTTTGGGTACGGCACTGGCGCTGGCGCCCTGCTTCAAAATGAAATTTTGGAATATAGGTGCAGAAGGACAGATTACGGTCGGAGCAATGGCAGCAGCCTTTTTTGCAATAAATTTCGGAAACAGCTGGTCATCACTGGCAGTTCTTATATCTATGGGAGCAGCCTCCATGGTGCTCGGAGCAATATGGGCAGGAATACCGGCCTTATTTAAGGCTAAGTGGAAAACAAACGAAACACTTTTCACTCTGATGCTCAATTATATTGCCATAGGCATAGTCGGATGGCTTCAGGGAGGACCCTGGGAAGGAAAACAGGGCTCTCAGGTTATTCCTAATTTCGCAGATAATGCCGTGCTCCCGAGAGTATTCGGGGTTCATTGCGGCTGGATAATAGTTCTTCTGCTTGTAATAATCATGTTTGTATATATGAATTATACAAAGCACGGATACGAGATTTCAGTTCTCGGCGAGTCTGAAAATACGGCTCGTTATGCAGGTATGAATGTTGCAAAGATTACGGTCAGAACTGCCTGCATTTCGGGAGCCATATGCGGTCTTGTAGGATTTATGGTCGCATCCGGTGCAAATCAGACGCTGTATTCGGATGTTGCGGACGGTGTGGGCTTTACAGCCATCACGGTTGCCTGGCTGGCACAGCTTAATCCTTTTGCAATGGTTGTTATATCACTTCTTTTCGGAATATTAAGTAAGGGTGCGTCAAGCATGCAGACAGGGCTTTCAATTCCCTCATCGGTATCGGAAATAATAAAGGGACTGCTGCTTTTCTGCCTGCTCGGCTGTGAATTTTTTATAAATTACAGGCTGACATTCAGAGGAAAAAATGACAGGGGAAAGGAGGCATGATGATGGGATTTAATTTTATCGGGCTTATAAGAGCCGCAGTGCTCAACGGCACACCGCTTCTTTTCGGTACCTCCGGCGAGATTCTTACTCAAAAATCAGGAAACATGAATCTTGGCGTAGAGGGCCTTATGTTCATGGGAGGAGCTTTCGGTCTCTGCGGAGCCTTTGTCTATGATCATATGGCAGGGGAAGCCGCCGTAGGCTGGATTGCGGTTATCATAGCCTTTTTAAGCGCATTTCTTGCCGGAGTTTTAGGTTCCCTTATATTCAGCTTTCTTACGGTAACGCTTCGCGCCAATCAAAATGTAACAGGACTTGCACTCACCATTTTCGGCACAGGCGTCGGACAGTTTGTCGGCGAGCTTATGCGTATCAGAGTAGGGGGCAATGTCTCTGTAAGCAACAGTCTTAAGTCGGCCTTTTCCGGTTCGATTTTCCCAAAGACTTTGCAGAACATTCCGATTCTCGGAGAAATACTCTTCAGCTATAATGTCTTTGTCTATATCGGAATAGCCATAGCAGCCGTAATGTGGTACTTTATGAATAAAACCAGAAAGGGACTTTATCTGCGTGCTGTCGGAGAATCACCCGCTACGGCAGATGCGGCGGGAATCAATGTGACACGCTACAGATATATTGCCACATGTCTGGGCGGCGGAATTTCGGCACTCGGCGGCATGGTGCATACCATGACCATAGCAGGATGTGTATGGAATCACAATGCGCTTGCGGGAGAAGGCTGGCTGGCAGTTGCCCTGGTAATATTCTGCCTTTGGAGACCTCTCAATGCAATCTGGGGCTCCATACTTTTCGGAGGGCTGCTCATTCTATATCTCAGGCTTCCGATAGCATTTCTTCCGACTCAGATTTATAAAATAGTTCCTTATATAGCAACGGCTGTGGTTCTGGTATTTGTATCCATGAGGAGGAGAAGAGAGGATCAGCCGCCGGAGGGATTAGGCCTTAATTACTTCCGGGAGGAAAGATAAAAAATATGAAAAAATAAGGATTATGGACTTTTTAGTTTATTTTTAGATAAAGCCATAATCCTTTTATTTTGGGCAGATAAATAAGCTTTTTAAATAATTCGTTAAGATTTGCAACACAGGGAAAACACATTTAATAAATATGATGATACCGTCAAAACGGGCATCCACTTTCAGTGAGCGGAGGATATATATGATAAAGCAATTAAAAAACGGATTATTTATTCTTACTGTTTCAGGACTCATTATGGCAAATTCAATGAGCTCTTTTTCGGCAGTCACCCTGGGCAGCGGTTCGCAAAGCTATCGTACAAGTGTGCTTAAGGCTGCCGGAATAGCCGATTCAAGCTATGAGACAGATGAGGTATGCACAAGAGCTGATTTTGCAAAGCTTATGGTTTTATCAAGCTCATATAATAAAACCGCTGATATAACACTTACATCTGCGGCAGCAAACGATGTGCCGTCTACCTATACCGGAGCACAATATATAAAAACTGCTCTCACAAACGGATGGATGCGAACAAGACTTGGGGGACGGTTTGCTCCGGAGGAGGCGGTGACCCTCAATGACGCGGCAAAGGCGGCACTTAAGGTCCTGGGGTATGAGGATTCGGATTTTTCGAGCAATGTCTCGCAGGAAAGACTTTCACAATTTAAAAGTCTTAAGCTTAACGACGGAGTCTCAGCTTCAAACGGTACAGATACATTGACCAAAAAAGATGCCATAAATGTTATATATAATCTGCTGAGAACCAACACCAAGTCGGGCGGATCCATATATGGTACGGCCTTGGATTTTACACTTGCGTCTGACGGAGAGCTTAATGCGACTAATGTTATAGAGTCCAACCTTTCAGGCCCGCTTCTTATAAAGTCTGTGGATGAGCTTAAAACCAGCCTTCCGCTTGATTATAAGAGTGTAAATACAACAATTTATTTAAACGGACAGAATACCGGAGAGTTCGGAAAGATGTATCTGGAGAGTCAGATCCGTTCAAATGGCTGGGTAATTGTTTACTATAACGAGGCGGCCAATACCATATGGGCATATGGCTCAGACACCGGAAACAATACCTATATCTGTGTTCAGGGTAAGGTTACAAGCATTATATATGAAAATGAAAACATTGCAGCCCCGTCTGCCGTATACATTAACAGTGTGAAATATACGCTGGGAAGCTCTGATGCCAAATTCATGTTCTCGCTTAACGGTGAAATCGGAGTGGGAGATTACTGCGTTCTTATATGCAGAAATACAAGCTCTGATGATGTTGATGAGGATACAACGGATCAGTATGCGGTTGCCGTTGTGAAATGGGACAGAGGAACAACTAATACCACAACAGGCACTATAATAGCGGAAAATGCCGGGCATTATACTGCAGGATCCGGTTCATAAAGTTCACGGGCATATGCATCGGAAGATATTGTTTGAAAACGGGGTAGATACATGAATGCCAGGGTAATAAAGGATAAGCTGCGCGCGCTGGGCACAGCGTCCAAAAAGAAAAAAATAATAATCATACTTATTGCAGCTGTACTTATTGTACTTATTGCCTTTCTCATATATAAGAGAAAACAGTCAAAATTCAACAATAACGACATGAGCATGTTAAGTACAGCCATGGTTTCAAGAGGTGATATTTCCAATGAGCTTACATCATCCGGAACTCTTTCGCCGAAGGATACATATACGATAACCTCGCTGGTCACAGGAGAAATCCTTGAGGCAAATTTCGAGGAGGGTGATCAGGTTGAAGAAGGACAGATTCTGTATGTTATAGATAAATCTGACATAACAAAGGATGTGGATTCGGCATCCAGAAATCTGGAAACCGCAAAAACTGATTATGAGCAGGCACAGAAGGATTATGCAAATGCCATTTCTCAGCTTGGAGGCGGCACCGTAAAGTCCACGCAGACAGGATATGTGAAGAATATTTCCATAAAGGCAGGAGATTCTGTAGGCGGCGGAGATTCGACTGTTGTCGGAGATTTATATAATGACAGTGCGATGACCCTCAGGGTAGCTTTTTTAAACACAGATGCAGATGCTCTTTCGACAGGTCAGGATATTGTTGTAGAGCTTAGTGATACGGGCGAAACCATCCCGGGACGAGTAGAAGAAAAAAGCGATCTCATTGAAAGCATAAATTCAGGCACGATGGTCAAATATGTAAAAATCATCGTAACAAATCCCGGGGGCTTAAGCACATCTGACAGAGCTGTAGCATATGTGGGAGACATCAGGTCAATATCTGATAATACCTTTGAAGCATATCAGTCAGGTCAGCTTAAGGTTGAGCTTCCGTCGAGCATTAAGATTTCAAAGGTACTTGTAAGTGAAGGACAGTATGTAACAAACGGCACGGCGCTGTTTACAATAACCTCGGATACACTTACGGATGCCCTTAACAGTGCAAATAAAAAGCTTGTTCAGTCACAGAATTCTCTTACGGATGCCGAGAATAATGTATCATCCATGGAAGATACCGTAGATAAGTATACAATCACTGCGCCTATTTCCGGTCAGGTCATCACAAAAAAAATGAAGGCCGGAGATAAGATTAACAATAACAGCAACAGTTCAAATGAGCTTGCGCTCATATATGATCTTTCCGAGCTTACATTTGAGATGAGCATTGATGAGCTGGATATTTCAAATGTCAAAGTCGGGCAGGAGGTAAAGGTTACGGCAGATGCCTTTGAGAATAAGACATTTAAAGGCCATGTTACCAATGTAGGTCTTAACGGAACAGCTCAAAACGGTGTTACCACCTATCCGGTGGTTGTAACTCTTGATGAGATGGAAGGGCTTCTTCCCGGTATGAATGTAGACGGAGTTATTATTCTTGAAGAGGCAAAGGATACTCTCTATGTCCCGTCAGGAGCACTGCAGAGAGGCAATGTTGTATATGTAAAGGATGACTCGCTCACAGCTTCCGAAACGGAGTCAGCTGTTGATGAAAAAGATGCCGGGAATGAAAATTCAGCCGGGGGAAAAGACAAGGCGACCGGTGATAAAAATAATAACGGCAGCTTCCTCGGAGATGCTCCGGAAGGCTTTACCGCAGTAAAGGTAGAGACAGGAATAATATCCAACAACATGGTAGAGATTCTGTCAGGCCTTTCAGAAGGGCAGGAGGTATATGTGAAAAATACCGCCTCTGACAGCTATGATATGTATATGATGGACGACATGGACATGGGCGGAGGCCCGGGAGGCGGAGGCGCACCGCCTGATGGCGGCGGAGGCGGACCAAGAGGCTGAAAAAGCTGCTTTGCTTAAATATTAGAAGATATCAAGATGGAAAATACTTACAACGAAAACAAACAGCCGCTTATCAGTCTGCGCAATATATCGAAGATATATAAAATGGGAGATGAAGAGGTCAGGGCAAACGACGGCATTGACCTTAACATCTTTAAGGGCGAATTTGTAGCCATAGTCGGAAAATCGGGTTCGGGAAAATCTACGCTTATGAATATTATCGGAGCGTTGGATGTTCCCACAAGCGGAAATTATTATCTCGGAGGGCAGGATACAAGCTCCATGAGTGATAATGAGCTTGCCGAGATAAGAAACAGAATGCTGGGTTTTATATTTCAGCAATATAATCTGCTTCCGAAGCTCAATATTCTGGAAAATGTCGAGCTGCCGCTTCTTTATCAGGGAATGAAGGAAAATCAAAGAAAAGAAAAGGCACTCGAAGAGCTTACAAAGGTGGGGCTTAAGGATAAGGCATTTATGAAGCCGCAGCAGCTTTCGGGAGGTCAGCAGCAGAGAGTATCCATAGCAAGAGCTCTTGCGGGCTCACCTTCAATAATACTTGCAGATGAGCCTACCGGCGCACTGGATTCCAGGACATCAAGGGATGTTCTTGGATTTATAAAGCAGCTTAATGAAGAGGGCAATACCATAGTTATGATTACTCATGACCCTACATTGGCAGTTCAGGCAAAAAGAGTAGTTCAGATTATGGACGGGAAAATAACTTTTGACGGAAGTGCGGAGGAATATGGAAAGCTTTAAGATGGCACTGCGTTCCATAGCCGGAAATAAGATGCGCTCCTTTCTTACCATGCTGGGTATAATAATAGGTGTTGCATCAGTCATCATGCTTGTTTCAATAGTGACGGGATATATGAATTCCATGATGAGTAGCTTTTCGGATATGGGTGTCGATCAGATAAATATTACGGTCACAAATACAAAATCCAGATCCCTTGATACGGATGAGCTTTACAGCTATATTGAGCAGCATTCCGACATGTATTCAAAAATGACGCCTACTGCACAGATGGGAGGAAAGCTCAAAAACGGAAATACCACTATGAATTATACATCCATAGGAGGATATTCCGAGGATTATCTTTCAATAAAGGGATATGAAATACAGACGGGCCGTAACCTCTCATATGCAGATATGGTCGGGAATACCAATGCTGCGGTGATGGGATATTATACGGCATGGTATATGTTCGGGAGTGCCGAATCGGCGATAAATCAGGATATCAAAATAAATGGCAATGTCTTCAAGGTTGTAGGAGTATGCACTCGTCAGGATGAGGATAATCTTGAAGAGGGCGGACTGGATGATTTTGTATGGATTCCATATTCTACGGCAGCGAAAATAAGCCGTACAGGAAGGGTTTCCTCATTTATAGTTACGTTAAGAGATGTTTCTGATGCCGACACGGCAGTGAGCGATCTGGAGGAGTATCTCCAGGATAAATTCATGAACAGTGATCTTTATTATGTTTATGCAAATTCAGCCATGCTGAAGGAGATGAATAACATGATAAACCAGATATCACTTATGCTCGGAGGTATTGCAGGCATATCTCTTTTAGTAGCCGGTGTCGGAGTTATGAACATAATGCTGGTATCAGTTACGGAAAGAACGCGGGAGATAGGCATCAGAAAGGCACTTGGTGCAAAGCGCATGGCAATTATGACGCAGTTTGTAATAGAAGCTGCCGTAACCTCGACAATAGGCGGAATCATAGGTATAATTATGGGCTCTGTATTTACGACTGTCATAGGAACAGCAATAGGAATTGCCTGTACGCCTACAATTCCGGCAGTGGTAATATCCTTCAGTGTATCGGTCGGAATAGGCCTTATATTCGGATATATGCCTGCAAGCAGGGCGGCAAAGCTGAATCCGATAGACGCGCTCAGAAGTGAATAAGAAGCAAACCGAAGATGAGACAGAAGGATACAGGGGCGCTGCCGGAAACAGAGATATTTCTTGACATGAATATTTATTTTATGGTAGTATGTAACGGCTGTTAAAAATGATGGTCCGCTGGCATTTGCTTATGTTAAGAACATCAGAGAATTTTAGGAGGAAAATGATGCAGGAAATTATTGAAAAAATCGAACAGGCTCAGTTAAAGCCTGAGGTAACAGAGTTTAAGGTTGGCGATACCATCAAGGTTCATAATCTCATTAAAGAGGGCAACAGGGAGCGTATTCAGATTTACGAGGGTACTGTTATCCAGAGACAGGGACACGGCGCTCGCGAAACATTCACGGTAAGAAAGCTCTCCAACGGAGTAGGCGTTGAAAAGACATGGCCTACACACAGCCCGTTTGTAGCTAAAATCGAGGTTGTAAGAGCAGGTAAGGTAAGAAGAGCAAAGCTTAACTACTTAAGAGACCGCATAGGTAAGGCAGCCAAGGTTAAGGAGCTTATGAGATAAGAAGCATTCTCTGATTATTAAAAAACAAAGGACAGTTCGTTTTGTGAGCTGTCCTTTTTGGTTGCATATTATGCTTTATTTAAAGCTGCTGTATAGTCTATGGATTTTTGTATTGAATCCGACAAAAGCCTGATAAATTCCTCTCCGAAAACATTAAGCTTCGCGCTGACAGGAAGAATATATCCGAGCTTTATATCCGGGAGACCTGCCAGGGGAACTGTTACAATTCCTTCAGGAGATATTCCTTCTGTAAGAAGCCCGGAGCCTGTGGTTACGGCATCGGTGGAACGGATAATGTCACAGGAGGTTTCTCTGGTATTTATAACAATTCTCTGAGCCGATGTATTGTGTGAGAAAAGCTGACATTCCTCGGAAAAATCTATGGCAACTCCCTGAGATTGTTCAAATGTTACATAGGGATATCCTATAAGCTCATTATCTGATATAATTTCCCTTTCAGACAGGGGATGACCTTTGCGCATGTAGACCCGGGGCTTAACCGAAAACAGCTGGTGAAAAGTCAGCTCATGAGAATCCAGAAGCTTTCCTATTATTTTTTCGGTAAGATCCGATTCTGATATAATTCCTATATCGGCATTATGGTCAGATACATCCTCAACAACACTTTCAAGGCTGGTTTCAACAAGCTGAAGCCTGTAATTTTCATCACTGTGATTATTGACAAAGCGCATAAAGGCATCCTGAACAAAGGGATATCTTTGAGACGAGACACTAAAATATGTGGAAGTTGGTTGTGCATGGCTGTTGGAATACATTTTCTCAAGCCGTTTTTTGCTGTCCAAAAGGGAAACGGCATGGCTTAGAAATTCCTTACCCTCAGGGGTGAAGGTAACACCTCTGTTAGTTCTGATAAAAAATTTTATATTAAGTTCCTCTTCAAGCTCTTTTATTGCAATCGATATGCCCGATTGTGACAAAAAAAGCTTCTGTGCGGCTTTATTTATGGAACCGCATTTTGAGATTTCCACTAGATAATTTAGCTGCTGAAAAGTCATAAAATCCTCCTTGGCTGTTCTTGGCACAATTATCATGCAGTGAAAGAAAGGTATGCATTTCTTCACTAGCATTGTTGATTTATCATTATATTTAATTTATCTGATTAGTTCAAGCAAAAATTTGATTTAGTCTAAATTATATTTTTATATATGCATTTTTGTGTTTTATTTTTTATACATTTCTGACAAGTTTATTTTATTTAATACATTATTAACAGTTATATTACTGAAAATAATACAAATATCGTATTGTATTTAAAAAATACAGAATGTAAAATACAGTTAATACTTCTGATTGTAATCATCATTGAAAGGAGAGCAAACGATGAAAGATATTGTTGAGATCCGTTGGCATGGACGCGGCGGACAGGGTGCTAAGACAGCATCACTTCTTCTCGCCGATGCAGCATTCAACACAGGAAAGTATGTACAGGGATTTCCTGAGTACGGCCCTGAGCGTATGGGTGCTCCTATAACAGCCTATGACCGCATTAGTACTGAGCGCTGCACAGTGCATTCAAACATCTATGAGCCTGACTATGTAGTAGTAGTCGATGAGTCACTTATTGACTCGGTAGCCGTTACGGCAGGCCTTAAGAAGGAGGGTGCTATTGTTATCAACTCTGCAAAGTCACCGGAGGAGATCAGACCGCTTCTTAAGGGATATGAGGGAAGAGTATGCACTATAGATGCTAACAAGATCTCAGAGGAAGAGTTAGGAAAGGTATTCCCGAACACACCTATGCTTGCTGCTATCGTAAAGGTAAGCGGAGTGGTAGAGGTGAACGAATTCATCAAGGATATGGAAGCTTCTTATAAGCACAAGTTTGCTTCCAAGCCACAGGTTATTGACGGCAACATGAGAGCCTTAAAGCGTTCTATGGAGGAGGTAAAGGGATAATGAGCAAATATGCAGCTAATACAGCTCCTGACGTTAATTGGAAGGATCTTACAAGAGCCTGCGATATCTATGAGCCGGCTACATCAGAGACAGTAGAGACAGGTGACTGGAGAACCATGAAGCCTGTTATTGATTGGACAAAGTGCAAGCAGTGCCTGCTTTGCGCACCTTGCTGCCCGGATATGTCTATCCCGGTTAATGCAGAAGGTAAGAGAGAAGACTTCAATTACTTCTTCTGCAAGGGTTGCGGAATCTGCATGAACGCATGTCCATTTGGTGCCATTTCAATGGTTAAGAATAAAGAAGACTGAGAAGGAGGTACGGAATAATGGCAATAAGAGAAAGACTTTCTGGTAATGAAGCCATAGCATTTGCTATGAAGCAGATTAACCCGGATGTAATGGGCGCATTCCCTATTACTCCTTCTACTGAGATCCCTCAGTACTTCGCATCATATGTTGATAACGGCGAGGTTGATACAGAGTTTATCGCAGTTGAGTCAGAGCATTCAGCCATGTCTACATGTATCGGTGCAGAGGCTGCCGGTGCCCGTGCAGTATCAGCTACATCCTCATGCGGACTTTGCTACATGACAGAAATGCTGTATATCGCAGCTTCAGACAGACTGCCAATCACGCTTGCAGTTTCCTGCCGTGCACTCAGCGGTCCTATCAATATCAATAATGACCACTCAGACGCAATGGGCGTAAGAGATGCAGGCTGGATCATGCTCTTTGCAGAGACAAACCAGGAAGCATACGATAACTATCTTATGGCTATGCGCATTGCCGAGTCGGTAAATCTTCCTATCATGATTTGCCAGGACGGATTCATCACATCACATGCTATCGAGAATATCGAGCTTGTTGAGACAGAGGAAGTTAAGAAGTTTGTAGGAGAGAGACCTCTTGATCATTACCTTCTTAATCCTGATGAAAAGCTTGCCGTAGGTGCTTATGCAACTCCTGTATATTACATGGAGGCTAAGAGAGCTCAGGCTCAGGCCATGATCGACGCTAAGGATTCCATCAACAGGATTTCAAAGGAATTCGGCGACCTCACAGGACGCTACTATGGTCTTATCGAGAAGTACAATATGGAAGACGCTGATGTTGCAGTTATCATGATCGGCTCTTCTGCAGGTACTGCTAAGGAGACTATCAATAACATGAAGGCAGAAGGACACAAGGTCGGCCTTATCAAGGTTCGTGCTTTCCGTCCGTTCCCTTGTGCAGAGATTGTTGAGGCTATCAAGGGACTTAAGGCTGTCGCAGTTATGGATAAGGACGACAGCTTTAACGGTCACTGCGGACCTATGTATGCAGAGGTTTGTGCTGCTTTAGTTTCTGCAGGCGTATCAATAAAGATCATTAACTACATTTATGGTCTCGGCGGACGCGATGTTAAGGTATCAAGCATCGAGAAGGTATTCAACGAGCTCGAGGAGATTGCTAAGACGGGCAATGTCGGAGAGACATATCGTTACCTTGAAGTACGAGAGTAAGGAGGAACGGACATGGCTTACAATCTTAAAGAGAACTTAATGAAGGAAGACCGTCTTGCCGGCGGTCACAGAATGTGCGCAGGCTGTGGCGGACCTATTGCTGTAAGAACAGTACTCCGTGCACTGGAGCCTGAGGATAAGGCAGTTATCTGCTCAGCTACAGGATGTCTTGAGGTTTCAACCTTCATGTATCCTTACACAGCATGGAAGGACAGCTTCATTCATAATGCATTCGAAAATGCAGGTGCTACCATTTCAGGTGTTGAAACTGCTTATCGCGCTTTAAAGAAGAGAGGCAAGATCTCAGACAACTATAAGTTCATCGCATTCGGTGGTGACGGCGGTACCTATGATATCGGCTTCCAGTCACTTTCAGGTGCCATGGAACGCGGACATGATATGGTTTATGTATGCTATGATAACGAGGCGTATATGAACACAGGTATCCAGAGATCATCTTCAACTCCTATGTTCGCTGACACAACAACTACTCCGCAGGGTAAGGCTATCCCCGGAAAGCAGCAGAATAAGAAGGATCTTGTTCAGATAATGGTTGCTCACGGTCTTCCGTATGTTGCTCAGACAACATTTATCGGAAACTTCAGCGATATAAGCACAAAGGCTCATAAGGCTATCTATACACCGGGTGCTGCATTTATGGCTGTTATGGCTCCGTGTCCTCGTGGATGGAGATATCCGTCAGAGAAGCTCATGGATGTTGTCAAGTCAGCCGTAGAGACCTGTGTATGGCCGCTCTATGAGGTTGAGGAAGGCAAGTTTACTATCAACTACAGACCTAAGGAGAAGAGACCTGTAGAGGAGTACTTAAAGATGCAGGGTCGTTTCGCTCATATGTTCAAGCCGGGCAATGAGTGGATGATCGAGGAAGTTCAGAAGCATGTTGATGAGAAGTGGGAGAGACTTCAGAATCTTGCTGAAATAAAGTAATTTTTCATCTTCATTAAGCTTTGAATAGTATTAGAGAAAGGATCTGCTTTATCGGGCGGGTCCTTTTTGCTTAAAGAAAACAAGATTGAAAAATAAAAATATAATCTGTATAATACAAAGGCAAGTTGTGTGAACAGTCGCTGCCTTTATAAGGGAGAGGAAAGTCCGGGCTTCACAGGGCAGGACGCCTGATAACATCAGGTGGGAGTGATCCTAAGGAAAGTGCAACAGAAAGTATACCGCTGTCCTTTGACAGTAAGGGTGAAATGGCAGTGTAAGAGACTACCGGTTTTCCGGTAACGGAAAACGCATTGTAAACCCCGTCCGAAGCAAGTCCATGAAGGAACCATATGGCGGCCCGTCATGTTCCGGGTAGGACGCTTGAGGCATGTGGCGACATATGTCCTAGATAGATGACTGTTTTAAATGACATAACCCGGCTTACAGCACAACTTAAGCTCTGAGAATGATGCGTTTGAAAGATTGCTTTCAGGCGCATTT
>CAVBSU010000006.1:0-47049 GCA_963598245.1 Lachnospiraceae bacterium
CGCAACTGCCGAAAACAGCGGGCTGTACAAGCTCTAAAGCTTGACACAGTGAACTAAAACCTTTATATTTCTATATTAGAATTTGATTTTAGTTTAGGAGGATATAACCATGAATAAGGGTGAACTTGTTGCAGCAATTGCAGCTGAGACCGGTGTTACAAAGAAGGACATCGAGCTCGTTATAAAGGCACTCACATCTACTATCACAGATGAGGTAAAGCAGGGCGGAAAGGTTCAGATTCCGGATCTTGGCTCATTCAAGGCAGTAAAGAGAGAGGCAAGAACAGTACGCAACCCGAGAACCCGCGAGACTATGGAGTCACCGGCATGTACAGTTGCAAAGTTTACCGCAGCCAAGGCTCTTAAGGACGCTGTAAAGTAATAAATGCGGCTGGATAAGTATCTTAAAGTATCGCGTCTGATAAAGAGGCGTACCGTTGCCTGTGATGCCTGTAATGCAGGCCGCGTCATAGTAAATGAGAAAGCCCAGAAGGCATCCTATGATGTAAAGGTAGGAGATCGCATAGAGATTCTGTACGGGGAAAAGGCTGTGGCGGTCGAAGTTCTTTCTATTGAAGAAACTCAAAAAAAGGACGAAGCCAGGGAATTGTATAAATACCTGTAATGGCAGTTTAATGAAAAAGAGACGCTCAAAGAGAAATAATCCGAATAACAGTCTTACCATGGTCGGAATTTTGCTCATGGTCAGCCTTGCGGCGGGAGTTATTTTCAATAACGAAAGACAGATGAAAATCAGAGAGCAGACCTATATTCAGAGAGAGGCGGCACTTAACAGGGAAATAGAAGAAGAGGAAAAGCGTACAGCCACACTTAAGGAAAGAAAGAAGTATGTTACTACTGACAGCTATATCAGAGAAGTGGCCAAGGAAAAGCTCGGATTGCTGAGTCCCGATGAGATACTTTTAAAGGAAAATAACAATTAGGTTCGATAATGTATCATTTGATGCAGGATCGTACAGGTATACTTTCAAGTTTATTTTAACCCGAAGCATGAGTCTATGTTTCGGGTCTTGTGTTTTAAAAACAGTCTGTATGATACATGGATAAATTTACGAACAGGATACTTAAATATATACGGGAAAACAGGCTCATAAAAGAAGGAGACAGGATAGTTGTCGGATTTTCCGGAGGGGCAGATTCTGTTTCGCTTCTCATGGTGCTTTATGAACTTAAGGGACTTCTGAGGACTGAGCTTCTTGCGGTACATGTGCATCACGGAATAAGAGGTGCAGAAGCGGACAGAGATGAAAAATTCTGCCGGGAATTTGCCGGAAAATACGGAATCAACTACAGGGCTGTGTATGTGGATGCCCCTCTTTATGCAAAGGAGCGCAGGCTTACGGAAGAGGAAGCAGGCCGTATCCTTCGCTACGAAAGCTTAAGAAAGGCAGGAAGAGAGTTTTTTTCATGCAATGACGCAGACTGTAATATCAGCATAGCAGCAGCGCATCACGCAGATGATCAGGCGGAAACTATTCTTTTTAATATATTGAGAGGCAGCGGCTTAAAAGGGCTTGGCGGCATGAAACCAAAGCGGGACGACATAATAAGACCGCTTTTATGCGTAACAAAGGAGGAAATTCTTTCGTGGCTTGCGCTGAAAGGAGAGGATTATGTCATTGACTCAACAAATCTTGAAAACAATCACACAAGAAATCTCATAAGAAACGAAATCATGCCGGAACTTAAAAGAAGCGTAAATAAATGCTCTGCGGAGCATATTTCCCTTGTCGGGGCAGAAGCCCTTAAAGCGGATGAATTTATAAGCAGTGAGGCAAAAAAATACCTTTTGGGCATACAGAAAAAAGCCGAAAGGCGTCCTGACGGAAGCATTGCCGTAAAATTAGGACAGACCGGGCTTAAAGAAAAAGCGCAGATATTCAGGATATATGTTATAATCGAGGCGTTGAAAATGCTGGAGGTGCCGCTTAAAGACTGGGGCAGCAGACATTTTCAGGATATAGATAAGCAGCTCTTTATGGGGAAGGGGACGCACACGGATCTGCCGGGGGCTGTCTTTGCGGAAAATGAATACCGTGAGACGCTTATCATAATGAGATAAAGGCATAACGGGAGGACATGATGACATATACGATAAGCACACTTATATCTGAGGAAAAGCTTACTGCAAGAATAAAGGAAATGGGAGCGCAGATAAGTAAGGATTACGAAGGAGAAAGCGTACATCTGATATGTATTCTCAAGGGCGGAGCATATTTTATGACAGAGCTTTCCAAATATATAACAATACCGGTGACCATTGACTTCATGCAGGTTACAAGCTACGGCTCCGGAACTACTTCCTCAGGAATTGTAAAAATTGTAAAGGATCATGACGAGCCCTTAGAGGGAAGAAATGTCATAATAGTTGAGGACATTATTGATACGGGTTATACATTGTCTTATCTTATGGAAATTCTGAAGGACAGAAAGCCAAAGTCACTTAAGTTAGCCGCCATGCTCAATAAACCTGAAAGACGCATAAGAGAGGTTAAGATAGATTATTGCGGTTTTGATGTGCCGGATAAATTTGTCGTAGGCTACGGACTTGACTATGATCAGAAATACAGAAATCTTCCGTATATCGGAGTTGTAGAAGGATTTGAATAATTTATGAATAATCAGAGAACTATGCGCGTGACATGGATGGGGCTGGTGACTGTATTTTTCTTAGTTTATCTGTTCACAAGAGGGCTTGGAGATGATACGGGAAATATTTCGGTTACAAGTGAGCAGATGGAAAGCCTTATAGAAGCTGACGCAGATATATACAGCGTAACACTCAGCACATCTGACGGAGGCAGTGCAGGAACCGTTACAGCAGATAAAGCAGACGGCAGCGAAAGCTTTTCGGCCAATGTCACAAATGTGGACAGGTTTGCGCAAAAGCTTGAGGATAAGGGAATCGACTACAATGTTAAAAATATCGGTAATTACGATTCCCTCATAGCAACCGTGGTACCGTCACTTATAACCATAATAGCAGTAGTCATGCTTATGCGCATGATGATGGGCGCGGCAGGCGGTCAGGGCGCCAAAATGGCAAATTTTTCAAAGAGTCGCGCAAGGCTGTCCTCAGAGGTGGAAATCACACTTAACGATGTGGCAGGAATGGTAGAGGAAAAGGACGAGCTTAAGGAGGTTATAGCATTCCTTAAAAATCCCAAAGCCTTTAACGACATGGGAGCGCGCATTCCCAAGGGTATTATTCTTGTAGGCTCGCCCGGAACGGGAAAAACTCTGCTTGCAAAGGCTGTTGCCGGAGAAGCCAAGGTGCCTTTTTACAGCATTTCAGGCTCGGATTTTGTAGAAATGTTTGTCGGAGTCGGTGCTGCCCGCGTAAGGGATATGTTTGAGGAGGCAAAAAAGAACTCGCCCTGCATTATATTTATAGATGAAATAGATGCCGTAGCAAGAAGAAGAGGCACAGGGCTTGGAGGCTCTCATGACGAGAGAGAGCAGACCCTCAATCAGATGCTTGTTGAGATGGACGGCTTTGAGAAAAATCAGGGCATAATAGTCATGGCGGCTACAAACCGTGTGGATATACTGGATCCGGCCATCATGCGTCCGGGAAGGTTTGACAGAAAAATCGCAGTCGGACATCCGGATGTGGCAGCCAGAGAAGCCATACTGAAGGTGCATTCCAGAAATAAACAGCTGGCAGCTGATGTAAATCTGCACAGAATAGCACAAACGACAGCAGGCTTTACAGGTGCGGATCTCGAAAATCTTCTTAATGAGGCGGCCATAGAGGCTACCATGGAAAAGAAAACCGAGATAAATCAGAAGGATATAGATGATGCCTTTATAAAAACCGGTATAGGTACAGAGAAAAAATCCAAGATTATATCCGACAGAGATAAAAAGATTACGGCTTATCATGAAACCGGACATGCGATACTTTTCCATCTTCTTAAGGATGTCGGACCCGTGCATATTATAAGTATTATCCCCACAGGAGAAGGCGCTGCCGGATATACCATGCCGCTTCCGGATAAGGACGATTCCCATATAACCAGGGGACAGCTGAAGCATATGATGATGGCTGCCATGGGAGGAAGAATCGCAGAGGAAATAATCTGTGAGGATATCACTACAGGCGCATCACAGGATATAAAGCAGGTGACAAAAATAGCAAGAGCCATGGTCATGGAGTACGGAATGAGTGAGCGCATCGGTATGCTTAACTGTGATGAGAACAACGGCGGTGATGATGTCTTTCTCGGATACGACATTGCCCATAATAAAACTTACGGTGACGCCATGCTGAGTGTCATTGACAGCGAGGTAAAGAAGCTGGTGGATGAATGTTATCAGGCTGCAAGACGCATGATAGAGGAACACAGGGAAGTGCTCGAAAAAAGCTGCGCACTGCTGCTTGAAAAAGAAAAAATAAGCGGTGAGGAATTTGCGGCACTTTTCTGATGAAAAGAATGAATAATAGAGACAAAACAGCAAAGTACAGCAGGAGTAACAGGGCAGAAGGGCTTATGTTGCTTTTGCTGTACTTGATTTTCCTGACAGGATGTTTCTTTTTATCCGGAAAAGTTTCCATGGCAGCCAGCGGCAAACCGGATGCCGTAAGCGATAAAAGGATTGCAACCGATTCAGGATATTATGATGAAGACGGGGATGAATTTGAGGATAAAGATGATAGTGATAAACAGGATGATGAAGATGAGGAAGAACTTTCAGCCGGTTTAATAAAAGCCTCAAATTCAAGCTATATGGGCGAAGATGCCGGGTTTATGTCGTCAGCTTCGGCGTCGCAGGCAGAGTATACCATAAGTAACAGTACTGAATACGAAGATCTTTTTTATGTCAAGGGCGAGACATTGACCGGAAACTACCCGAGCCTTACGGATGCATTTGATGCGCTGCTCAGTGACAGCCTGACATACGATGTCAGGATTAAAATGGATAATGTAAAGATTGACGGCTCTGCGCCTACCATAAAAAAATCATGCACCATAACACTGGAGGGAAAGTATTCTAATATAAGTGCTGACAAGGATTCCGGATATGCGTTCACGGTGGGAAGCGGAGTAAAAAGCATTGTTTTCATTAACGATGCTGATATAGAGGTGACCGGTTCGCTGTACAACAGTTCAGAGAGTACAAAGGTTGAAATTACCAATAAAAATATTATAAAGGCAAATGAAATCAATCTTAACAAGTCGGATGTGCTGACGATTGAAGACGGAAGTGCAGATGTGAGCCTGGGAGTGACCGGAAGAAAAAATGGAGGTACGGTCAATGTTACAGGCGGAAGCTTAAACGGCAAAATAGACAAGGTAAAAAATGTAAATATCAGCGGCGGCTCAGTAATAAACAGCGATAATTCAGCATCTGTACTTTATGCAATAGTCGGGTATTCTGAAGCGTGCATAGATATAAGCGGCGGTACTGTCAGGGCAGAAAATACAAACACGGGAAATGGTTCGGCAGCTGCCATATGGATAGGAGGCTCAGAGATAACACTGACGGACAGTGTAAATATTTCGTCATCTGTTGCGTCTTCCGATGCCGTGGCAGGAACTGTTTTTTATAATGAAAGCAGTGACTTCAAGCTGTTAAATGCTGAAAATGTTACATCACTTGGTAATAAGCTTATTATAATGTCGACATCATCAGCCATAGAAGGAATACAAAAGGATGCAGACTGGATACAGGGCAGCGCAGAAAACATAGATAGTATTTTCTCAAACACCGGACTTGTAATAGTAAAAAATGATGAAGGAATCTATTCGGATGTAACATCAGATTATCCAAATTATGAGCCTGTAAAGTCAGGAAATTACATACGCATGTATAATCATGCTGTCGAGCTGGATGCTGATATAGACAGCTCAAGCATAACCACCGGCGGTGCGGTCATAAAGGGAACAAGCACCGGCACTGAAGTTTATTATACAGGTAATGGAGACTATCAGGATAAAACAGCATCAGAGATAATAAATGCAAAAAAAGCAGGAGCAGCGGATATAGATGTTACTTTGGTCACGGACGGCAGGTTTAGCGCAGAGCTTGCAGGGCTTACAGAAGATACGAGCTATACTTATTATCTGGCTGCGGAAAATGCCGCGGGGGATTGTTCAGATGTAAAGACAGTATCATTTACGACATCGAAAGAACCGGAGCCAACGCCGCCTGAACCGACACCGCCTGAACCGACGCCACCTGGGCCGACGCCGCCTGAACCGACACCGCCTGGGCCGACGCCGCCTGGACCGACACCGCCTGGACCGACACCGCCTGGACCGACGCCGCCTGAGCCGACACCGCCGGAGCCGACGCCGCCTGAACCGACACCACCCAAACCGGTTCCGCCGACTCCTATTCCACCGAAGCCAAATCCTGTGAAGCTTGCAGGAGAGAGCTCTAAAACCTTTAATATCATAAGGAGTACCATAATGATATTCAGTGCCGGAGACGGCAGGTGGATAAGGGATGAAAAGGGATGGAAATATCAGCTTGCTAACGGCAAAATGGCAGCCGGAAACCTGTATACGGACAGAAACGGAAATACCATAGAGCGTTTGTGCTGGCTCAATCTTAACGGTAAATATTATCCTTTCGGCATAGATGCCTATCTGAAAACAGGCTGGGTTTATGACGAGCCCCAAAGCAAATGGTATTATTGTGACGAAGAAGAAGGCATGCAGGGAGGGCTTTAATAAAGAGCTTTTTTTGAATAATTGCATGTATGATGCTTGACAAAAGTCTGAAACTGTCATATCTTAGCATGCGTAGACAGAAGATTTCTGTCATGGGAAAATATATGGACATAGCTTATGCCCGCATCTGAAAAGTATCAGATGACAAACCGATTAGGGGAGCTTGCAGGAAGCAGGCTGAGAATCGACTGTAGTTGTCGTAACCCATAACCTGATTTGGATAATGCCAACGTAGGGAAATACTTGAGAGTTAACAGATACTATCTGCTTAGCATAGAAACAGGAGCCTTACGGGCTCCTGTTTTCGTGCGGGACAAACATTTTGATTCAAACAATAAAATCAGTTTAATGCGGAGTATCCGCTTTAAATAGCGTTATGTTGGGGGCACCACCTCATGACGCACAACAAAAGTTAATGCATAAGTTGAAAGGAGTAAGATTATGAATACAGCATTAACCATCGCCGGAAGTGATTCCAGCGGAGGCGCCGGTATCCAGGCGGATATCAAAACCATGACTGCAAACGGCGTATATGCCATGAGCGCGGTCACGGCTTTGACAGCCCAGAACACCATCGGTGTACAGGGCATATTTGAGGTAACACCTGAATTTCTGGCATTGCAGTTAGAGAGTGTTTTTACAGACATCAGACCTGATGCCGTAAAGATAGGGATGGTTTCTTCTTCAGGACTCATAAGAGTCATAGCAGAAAAGCTTAAGGAATATAAAGCAGAGAATATTGTTGCAGATCCTGTAATGGTTGCAACCTCAGGGGCAAGACTTATAAGTGAGGATGCCATAAGCACACTTAAGGAGGAGCTTTTGCCGTTGGCCAAAGTACTCACACCAAACATACCGGAAACAGAGGTTTTAGCCGATATGAAGGTTGAATCGGCAGACGACATGGAAAAGGCCGCCAAACTTATAAGCGAAAAATACGGCTGTGCAGTGCTTTGCAAGGGCGGACACAGTCTTAATGATGCCAATGATCTGCTTTACGATGATGGAGTGACCCACTGGTTTAAGGGTAAGCGCATTGATAATCCCAATACTCACGGTACCGGCTGCACACTTTCAAGTGCCATAGCCTCAAATCTTGCAAAGGGATATGATTTAAAGACATCAGTCGAAAAAGCCAAGGAATACATAAGCGGAGCACTTGCAGATATGCTGGATTTAGGAAAGGGCTCGGGACCTATGAATCATGCCTTTGATATAAAAGGAGATTTTTCAAAGTGATATCTATTCCGGCAGCCGGGTAAAAAATACCTTTGACGCCAACATCATTATATATTAAGAAAGAACCGTGAAGTCCGATGACTCACGGCACGGTGATAAAATGGGAAAAACGACAGATATGCTTGTTGATTCGGTAAAGGATATATGGGAAGGCTTCAATGAGCATCCTTTTGTAAAGGGCATTGCAGACGGCAGCCTTGATAAGGAGAAATTCAAGTTTTACATGATACAGGACTATATTTATCTTCTGGACTATGCGAGAGTCTTTTCACTGGGAGTGGTAAAGGCTGATGATCCGGAGATAATGCGCAAGTGTGCATGCTATGTCAAGCAGATACTTGACGGTGAGATGGATATTCACAGAGGCTATATGAAAAGGCTGGGCATAAGTATAGATGAGGCTGAGCATACAGCTCCCGCACTGGACAATATAAGCTATACCTCATATATGCTGAGAATAGCCTATGACGGCGGGGCAGAAGAGGTAATGGCAGCGATACTGAGCTGTGCCATAAGCTATGAGCATATTGCCGAAAACATAGTGAAAAATAATCCTGGGTCTGTAGAGCATGAGTTTTACGGTGAATGGATAAAGGGCTATGCTTCCTGTGAATATGCAGCTGCCAATAAAGAGCTTATAGATATCACAGAAGCACTCACTTCAGATTACAGTGAGAAAAGGCTTAATAAGCTTAAGGAGATATTTATAAACTGCTCCCGTTATGAGAGCATGTTTTGGGATATGGCATGGGAGATGCGTACATGACCCCTGAAAAAATGCTCGAATTTAAAGAGGTCAGCTTTACTTATGCCGGAGAAAACACTCCCACGGTTGATAAGCTCAGCTTTACCATAAATAAAGGTGAATTTGTCTGCCTCATAGGACCGTCAGGATGCGGGAAGAGTACTATCTTCAGAATAGTAAACAAGCTTTTGAAGCCTGAAGCCGGAGAAATTCTTGTTGACGGACAGGATATAAAAAACCATAAAAATTACTGCGGATATATGCCGCAGCATGATCTTTTGTTTCCATGGAGAAGCGTTGCGGATAATGTAAGACTTCCGTTGGAAATAAAGGGAAGTCTTTCAAAATCCGAGATGGATGATAAAGTATCGGAAGTGTTGAAAACAGTAGGATTAACAGGCTGGGGAGAAAAGGCTCCCTCAGAGCTTTCCGGCGGTATGAGACAGAGAGCAGCCTTTGCAAGGACTCTTCTTACAGGCTGTGAGCTCCTGCTTTTGGATGAACCGTTTTCAGCTCTGGATTATCTTACCAGACTTTCTTTAAGAGAATGGCTTTTAGCTCAGTGGGAGAAGGAAAAAAAGACCGTACTTTTTATCACACATGATGTTGAAGAGGCTGTTTTTCTCTCAAGCAGGGTTTTAGTTGTTGAAAATTATCCGATAGATAATCTCACAAGTGTAAAGGTTCCGGCAGGATATCCGAGAAGCTTAAGCTCACTCAGTGAGCCCGGAATGACTGAGCTTAAGGAAGGACTTATAGGAATGCTCAGAAAGGAGAGGGCATGAAAAATAATTCCAAAGCAAACCTTCCGGCAGCGATACTGATGTTCACGCTTCTTATTGTATGGCAGGCTGCCGCTGTGAAGATGAACGCTGCCTATATATTGCCATCACCGATACAGATAATAACGAAGCTGTGGGAGCTGAGAGAGCCGCTTTTCAAGGCACATTTACCTGCAACCATGCAGGTGGTAGTCGTAGGGCTTGTGATATCCATAGTGTTGGGGCTATTGTTGGCCGTGGTTATGGATATGAGCGAAATTGTGGAAAAGGCACTTTATCCCATCATCATAGCCAGCCAGACTATACCGACTACAGCATTGGCACCGCTTTTTGTGCTCTGGTTCGGATACAGCATGTGGAGCAAAGTTCTGGTAACTGTGCTAATGACCTTTTTTCCGATAACAATAACGGTTTTCGACGGCTTCAAGTCGGTAAAGACTGAAATGACGGATCTGATGCTTACATTCGGAGCCGACAGGAAGCAGATATTTACAAAGCTTAAGATGCCGGCAGTGCTTCCGTATTTTTTCTCAGCTATTAAGATGGCAATTCCGCTTTCACTTATCGGAGCAGCCATAGGTGAGTGGCTCGGGGCAAAGTCAGGGCTGGGATATTTTTCAAGGCGTATGATGACCCAGTTAGACGGAGCGGGAGTGTTTGCACCAATTGTACTCTTGAGCATAGCGGCGATGGCGCTTGTAGCGATAGTGAGTATATTTGAAAGGAAACTTATAGTTTGGAGAAATGATATGTAGGAGCAATCCATACTTTTATGATATGCGATGTCTGCAAAAATATAAACAAAAGATAAAACGGGGCTTGGATAAAGATATGTACAATCAGCCTGCAGAGGCTATTCAAGGCACTATAAAAATTCAGGAGGATATTATGAAAAAGAAGAAATTTATAGCAGTTATGACAGCAGGAGTATTGGCGGCAACCGCACTTGCAGGATGCAGTTCGCCAAAGACAGAAGAAGCAACGGCTGCTGCAGAGAGCAGCGAAGCTGCAAATTCAGAGGAAAATTCTGAAAAATCCGAGGCTTTAGCTGAGAGCGAGACCGCAGATGCAGAGAAAAACGAAGATGGCAATGAGGAACTTAAGGAAATAAACATTGTCCTGGACTGGTATCCGAACGCAATACATACCTTTATCTATACAGCTATTGAGCGCGGCTACTATGCAGAGGAGGGCATCAAGGTCAATATACAGTTTCCAAGCAACTCAAATGATGCCTTAAGCCTTGTTGCAGCCGGAAAGGCTGAGGTCGGTATGTATTATCAGCATGATCTTATTCAGGCAGTAGCTAATCAGAACATCGGCATAAAGAGTATCGGAGCAATAACACAGAGTCCGCTGGATGTCGTGCTTTCACTTAAGGATAAAAACATTACCAGTCCCAAAGATCTTGAAGGAAAGCTTGTGGGTTATGCAGGAACTGCACTCAGCGAGGCTTTTATAAAGACCATGATGGAGGCAGACGGCGCTGACTTCTCCAAGACAGAGCTTGTGGATGTAGGCTTTGAGCTTATGAGCTCTATGACTACGGACAATGTTGATGCAACCATAGGCTGCATGCTTAACCATGAGGTTCCGCAGCTTGAAGAAGAAGGCTTTGAGGTCAATCATTTCTTAGTTGAGGGTTATGGCATACCGGATTACTATGAGCTTATACTTCTTTCAAACAACGATACCATTGAAAATGATCCGGAGCTTCTTGCAGGCTTCTTAAGAGCTTCAAAGAAGGGATTCGAGGACTTTAAGGCTGATCCTTACGGATGCCTGGAGATACTTCTTAATAACCAGAATGAAGAAAACTTCCCGCTCTCAGAAACCGTTGAGAAAAAGAGCAGCGACACACTTCTTCCGGTTATGGAAACAGCTGATGCCAAATTCCTTTCACAGTCTGATGAGGTATGGCAGAAGAACATCGACTGGATGCTTGAGACAGGTCTTATAGATAACTCGGTAGATGTCAGCGATGTGAAAGCATATATTGAATATTAAGCATAAGGTTATTCGGAATTATTTCGGCACTCGTCATATTGACGGGTGCTTTTTATAATAATGATTAAAAAGCCATAAACACCTATTGACAAAGTAGGTTTATGATAGTAGTATTCAAATGCATACTAAACAAGTTGGTTTTGCATGTATTTAATAAGGGGTATTCACTATGAATGTTTATGCAGATAATGCGGCTACTACTAAGATGAGTAAGACAGCCATAGATGCTATGGTTCCGTGCTTTGACGAATTTTTCGGAAACCCGTCCAGCCTTTATACCATCGGTCAGAAGGCAAATGAGCTTCTTGAAGACGCAAGGGACAGGGTGGCAAAATGCCTTGGCTGCTCTCCGAAGGAGATAACATTTACCTCAGGCGGTTCTGAGGCTGATAATCAGGCGCTTGTTTCAGCGGCACGAATCGGTGAGCGCAAGGGCAAAAAACATATTATTTCCACAGCATTTGAGCACCATGCCATACTTCATACTCTTGAAAAACTCAGAAAAGAGGGGTTTGATATAGAGCTTCTTCCGGTAGGCTCAACAGGAACTGTTACGGCAGAACAGGTAAAGGCGGCTATCCGTCCGGACACTTGTCTTGTAAGCATCATGTATGCAAATAATGAGATTGGATCTGTAATGCCTATAAAGGAGATTGGTGCTGTGTGCAAGGAAAAGGGAGTGCTTTTCCATACGGATGCCGTTCAGGCGACAGGCCATCTTCATATAGATGTTAAGGATCAAAACATAGATATGCTTTCACTTTCTGGTCATAAGTTCCACGGACCTAAGGGAACGGGAGTGCTTTATTCCAGACAGGGAATTATGCTTACCAATATCATTGAGGGAGGCTCTCAGGAAAGAGGTAAGCGCGCCGGCACTGAAAATGTTGCGGGCATCAGAGGACTTGCGGCTGCTTTGGAGGAGGCATGCGCTCACATTGACGAAAACACGGAAAAAGTATCAAAGCTCAGAGATAAGCTCATCGAGGGCATCGGCAAAATTCCGCACAGCGCGCTGAACGGCGACCCTGTTCATCGTCTTCCGGGCAATGTTAATTTCTGCTTTGAGGGAATAGAGGGCGAGAGTCTCCTGCTTCTTCTAGACAGCAAGGGAATCAGTGCTTCATCAGGAAGTGCCTGTACCTCAGGCTCGCTTGACCCGAGTCATGTCCTTTTGGCAATAGGCCGTCCGCATGAGGTTGCTCACGGTTCGCTGCGGCTGAGCCTTTGTGAATGGAACACGGAGGAAGAAGTAGATTACATATTGAAAGAGCTTCCGCCTATAGTTGAGTATCTGAGAAGCATGTCACCTGTTTGGAAGGATCTTGTGAGAGGGAAGAGAGAATTCATACTCTGATAAGAACAGGAATATCCTGCAGAAAAATATTTGACTGAGCATAAAAAAAGGATAAGGATGGGAAAGGAGCAATCATGGCTTTATATACAGATACTGTAATGGATCATTTTATGCATCCAAGAAATGTAGGAGAGATAGAAAACGCCTCGGGAGTAGGTGAGGTGGGCAATGCCAAGTGCGGCGATATTATGAAGATGTACCTTGATGTGGACAAGGACACTCAGGTAATAAAAGATGTCAAGTTTGAAACCTTTGGCTGCGGTTCAGCTATTGCATCGACATCCATTGCGACAGAGATGATAAAGGGAAAAACCATAGAGGAGGCTCTCAAGCTTACCAATAAAGAGGTGGTTGACGCTTTGGGAGGTCTTCCGGCCTACAAGCTTCACTGCTCCGTGCTTGCAGAGGAGTCTATTAAAGCGGCGGTAAAGGATTATTATGATAAAAACAACATCCCTTACGATCCGAAGGATTTCCCGCAGGCTGAAGAAGGCGAAGAAGTTCCGATGGTGTAAATGAGGATTGGTTATTCAAAGATATACAGCTATAAAGACAGCGGCTCTTAAACTCGGAGCTGCTGTTTTCCTATAATGATAGCAGCAAAAGAAAGAAAAACAGGTTGTTCCATGATAAAAACAGATTTTCATACTCATACTAACCTTTGTGACGGAATAAATTCTCCGGAAGAAATGGTTATTGCGGCTATAGAAAAAGGACTTACTGCCATAGGAATTTCAGGTCATGCATATACTTCCTTTGATACGGAGTGGTGCATGTCCCGTGCAGATACAGAGAAATATTTTGAAGAAATAGCAAGACTGAAAAAAACATACGGAGAACAGATAAGAATATACGGCGGTCTTGAATGGGATTTTTATTCAGACGGGGAAAAGGATAAGGCTGAGTATCTCATAGGATCCGTGCATTATATTGAACACAATGGTATAAGAAGGGCGATAGATGAAAGCGCAGAAAGCTTTATAAAGCTTGTAAATGAGCTTTATGACGGAGATTTTTACAGCTGTGCGGAGGATTATTTCAGAAGTGTCGGCTCAGTGCTTGAAAAAACAGGCGCAGATATCATAGGACATTTTGACCTTATCACAAAGTTTAACGAGCAAAATAAGATTTTTTCAAGTTTAAACGAAAAATATACGGAGGCGTGGCAGGCGGCAGCAGATAAGCTGATTCCGTATGGAAAGCCCTTTGAAATAAATACCGGCGCAATATCAAGAGGATATCGCTCTGCGCCATACCCTGCAAAGGATATCATTGACTATATAGGCACGCACGGAGGACGCTTCATACTTTCAAGCGACAGTCATTCAACAAAAACTCTGCTTTATGATTTTGACAGATGTGAAAAATATATAAAGGACAGAGGCTTTAAACTTACGGAAAGTCCGTTTGAATACAGCTAAGCGTATAGGACTGAAAAGTCTGAACGCGATTTATTACCCGGAGATTTTATAAGATTATGAAATGGAAAAAATATACCATACACACCACAACAGAAGCTGAGGATCTAGTAAGCATGATGCTCATGGAGCAGGGAGTGGAAGGAGTTCAGATAGAGGATAATGTTCCGCTTTCTGACGCGGATACAAAGGGCATGTTTATAGACATACTTCCGGAGCTTGCACCGGATGACGGAAGCTCAAGATTAAGTTTCTTTCTGCATCTTGAAGATGAAAAAGCAGGCTCTGAAGCCAAAGCCTGTAAAAAAGGCATAGCCGGAGAAGATAATTCATATTCCATAGCAGATCGCATATGGAAGGAAAGCGAAATAACCGGGCTTCTTAAAAATATCAGGTTCGAGCTTGAAAAAATGCGGGAATATACTGATATCGGAGAGGGACGCATAGAAGAAGGAATCACGGAAGAAACAGACTGGAGAGATAACTGGAAAAAATTTTTTAAACCCATAAAGGCAGGCAGCTTTCTTATAAAGCCTACATGGGAAGAAGTGCCTGAAGAATATAAAAATGCATCGGACAAGAAAGAAATCAAGCTTATAGAGATAGATCCGGGTACAGCTTTCGGGACCGGCTCGCACGAAACTACGCAGCTTTGTCTGAGCTCTATCGAAAAATATATAAAAAAGAATGATACAGTACTTGATATAGGTACGGGGAGCGGAATTCTCGGCATAGCCGCCATAAAAAAAGGGGCAGCTCTGGTTACTGCAACAGAGCTGGATGAGCAGTGCGAGCCGTCTGTAAGAGATAATCTGGGCTTTAACGATATATCGGAAGAACAGTTCAAGCTTTATATAGGCAATATTATAGGAGACGAAAATACAATAAGAAAGATACATGCCAGATGCAACAGCTACGATGTGATTATAGCAAATATTTTGGCTCCCGTCATATGCATGCTTGCAGCAGAAGGCGTTGCAGACAGCTTTATAAAAAAGGATGGCATTTTTATAACCTCAGGCATTATTGACGAAAAACTCTGTGATGTAGAGGCAGCCTTTAAAGAAAATCCGAACTGGTGCATACTTGAGACAAGAAAACAGGGCGAATGGCGTTCTGTTGTAGCCAGGAAAATGTAAGGATTGCCGGGGCATGTATCAAAAAGCAGTACGGCATCAACCCGGGAACAAAGCTTTTGCTCCCGGGAAGGTCGGGATGCCGGAGGAAGGCAGGACGAATGCATTATGACAGGAGCAAAAGGATATAATTCGGCATTCAAGATGCTTATAAAAAAATATGGAGCAAAGCTTGCGGTGCGAGACCGCAATGCAAATAAAGGCACATACGGAAAGCTGCTTATAATTGCGGGAAGCAGGGGAATGGCAGGAGCGGCCTTTTTAAACGGCCTTGCAGCTTATCGCATGGGTACAGGCATGGTGAAGTATTTCGGAACTGAGGATAACAGGATTATACTTCAGACGCTTCTTCCGGAGGCCATGTACGAGAGCTGGGAGCATGAGGAAGTCAGCCGGCACAAGAAAGAAACGGCGCATGAAAAATGTGAAGATTGTGAGGCAAATCTGAAAAATGCACAGAAATGCCCTGCGGAATATATAGACATTGACAAATTGAAAGAAAATCTGGATTGGGCTGATTATGTCATTATCGGCCCCGGTCTTTCAAAAAGCAGGGCGGCAAGGGAAATAATACGGCTCATATTCAAACCGGAAATTACCGAAAGACTGCATGAAAAAAGGCTGGTGATATTAGATGCCGATGCGCTTAATATTATAGCGGATGAAGGCCTGAATTTGAGTCTGTTTGGCTGTAAACGGCAAAATGAGCCCGAATATCACGATGAAAACAATGCGACAGAGCAGAAACTCACTGTCTCAAATGTGGTCATCACACCGCATGCAGCTGAGATGGCAAGGCTTATAAAATCGGTCGCAGATAAAGCCGGAGGAGAGCTTGCATCATTTACTGATATAGCCTCAATAAAGAAATCACCGGAAACAGCAGCCAGGCTTTACGGCAGGCTGCACGGAATAAATGTTATACTTAAAAATGCTGAAACCGTTATATATCTGAGCAACGGAAGAACGCTGGTTTCAGACAGCGGCTGCGCTGCCATGGCAAAGGCCGGAAGCGGAGATGTGCTTTGCGGATTTGTGGCAGGAACAGCCGCGATACTTAATGAAGGCATAGCTGATGCACTGCCAATGGCAGTTTTCATGCATGGTATGGCAGGCAGCATTGCCGCAGGAAAAAAGGGAGTGCACAGTATATTGGCTCGCGATATTGCAGAGGCCGCAGGAAAAGCAATTATAAAAACATACTCAAGCTGAGTGTTTTCAGTTTTGAGCTTGATAATCATATACTACGGTTGTATAGTTAACCCTTAAGCGACTTCTTTTTGCGGCAGTCAGGTCTGCCGTAAAAGAAATAAGGATATCAAAGACCAAGAAGGAGGAATTATGAGCAGAGTTTATAACTTCAGCGCAGGACCGGCTGCTATGCCGCTGTCGGTTCTGAAAGAGATTCAGAGCGAAATGTTGGAGTACGGAACCTCAGGCATGAGTGTTATGGAGATGAGTCACCGATCTAAAGACTTTGAAGAAATCCTTCACGGTACGGAAGATACACTTAGAGATATAATGCACATACCTGCTAATTACAAAGTGCTTTTTGTGCAGGGCGGAGGCTCGCAGCAGTTTGCGGCCGTTCCGTTAAATCTGATGAAAAACAGAGTTGCTGACTATATCAATACCGGCGCATGGACGAAAAAAGCCATTAAGGAGGCACAGGTTTACGGCAAGGTCAATGTTATCGCATCCTCAGAGGATGAGACCTTTACATATATACCGGATCTGGACAATCTGAAAATATCAGACGATGCCGACTATGTATATATCTGCCAGAACAACACCATCTACGGAACCAGATATCCAAAGCTTCCGGATACAAAGGGAAAGATTCTGGTTGCCGATGTTTCATCGATGTTCGTTTCAGAACCTTTAGATGTGGAAAAGTACGGTGTTATCTATGCCGGAATACAGAAAAACGCCGGTCCCTCGGGTCTTGTAGTTGTAATCGTGAGAGAAGATCTCCTGACTGACGAGGTGCTTCCGGAAACACCTACCATGCTCAAATGGAAGGTTCAGGCTGACAATGACTCAATGTACAACACTCCGAATACCTGGGGCATCTATGTATGCGGAAAGGTGTTTAAGTGGATAAAGGATATGGGCGGTCTGGAGGTCATGAAGCAGAAAAATGAGAGGAAGGCCTCTCTGCTGTACGACTATCTTGATAACTCGAAGCTTTTTAAGGGAACGGTAAGAAAGGATTCGCGTTCGCTCATGAATGTTCCGTTTGTTACGGGCAATGCTGACATTGACAGGGAATTCATAGCAGCCTGTACTGATGCGGGAATCAAGAATATAAAGGGTCACAGATCCGTAGGAGGAATGAGGGCTTCCATATATAATGCTGTCACATATGAGGCAGTGCAGGTACTTGTGGATACTATGGAAAAATTCGAGAAGACACATGCCTGAAAATCATATGATATCAGGCATGCAGACAGTGTCAGAGAAAGGAGAACTGCCGATTCGGCATAATAAAGCAATGAAAAACAGGAAGATTCTTCTGCTTAATAATATAAGCGACCACGGACTCAGGGAATTCCGTGACGGATACATGACTACTTCAAGCATGGAGGAAGCACACGGTGCTCTGGTAAGAAGCGCCGATATGCACGAAATGAAGTTTTCGCCATCACTCAGAGCCATAGCAAGAGCAGGCGTGGGTGTGAATAATATTCCGCTGGACAAATGCGCCGATGAGGGAATTGTCGTATTCAATACTCCCGGTGCAAACGCAAATGCGGTAAAGGAGCTGGTTCTGGCAGGGCTTATGATGGCATCCAGAGACATTGTAGGCGGTATAGAATGGGTACGGGAAAATGCTTCAGACCCGGACATAGAGGTGCATGCCGAGAAAGCAAAAAAGGCATTTTCAGGTTATGAGGTCATCGGAAAAAAGATTGGTGTCATAGGGCTTGGAGCCATCGGTGTAATAGTTGCAAATATGTGCGCATATCTGGGAATGGAGGTTTACGGCTATGATCCGTATATTT
The DNA here is from genome assembly GCA_963598245.1 of Lachnospiraceae bacterium. Taxonomy (GTDB): domain Bacteria; phylum Bacillota; class Clostridia; order Lachnospirales; family Lachnospiraceae; genus Avilachnospira. Next base: position 18,391 of record CAVBSU010000006.1, read on the forward strand.
CCGTAGGCTCTGCATGGAGACTTAAAAGAGAGGTAAAGCACGAGGAATATATAGATGAGCTTTTTGAAAAATGCGATTACATAACAGTGCATGTTCCTGCAACAGAGTCCAGCAGAGATCTTCTCAATGCTCTTTCATTTGCAAAAATGAAGGACGGGGTTCGCATACTTAATTTCTCAAGAGGTTTTGTTGTAAACGAGGACGATATTACAGAGGCTCTTAAGAGCGGAAAAGTCGCAAAGTATATCACGGATTTCCCGACACCCAAATCAGTGCTTATGCCAAATACCGTAGTTACACCTCATCTCGGAGCTTCCACAGAGGAGTCAGAGGATAACTGCGCAAAAATGGCGGTTTTAGAGCTTCAGAATTATCTTGATAACGGAAACATCTTCCACAGTGTAAATTATCCTGATATAGATGCAGGAGTATGCAAGGTGGAGTCGCGTATTGCATGTCTTCACAGAAATGAACCCGGAATGCTGGGAAAGCTTACAGCCATCATGGGAGAGGCTGAAATAAACATTGCCAATATGCAGAACGCAAGTCGTGACAAATATGCATATACGCTGATGGACATTGACACAAGAATTACAGATGCGGCGCTCAATAAAATCAGATCTATAGAGGGAATGCTGAGAGTACGAATTGTAAAATAAGCTGACGGTACAAATGCGATATATGAACGCAATAAAAGGAGAAAAAGAATGGCAGATATAAGACCGTTTGAAGCTATAAGACCCGCGGCAAAGCTTGCAGCCGGAGTTGCGGCGCTTCCGTACGATGTGTATTCAAGAGAAGAGGCTGCCGAGGCTGTGAAGGGCAAAGAATACAGCTTTTTAAACATTGACAGACCGGAAACCATGTTTGATGCTTCTCATGATATGTATGCGGATGATGTATATCAGGCGGCAAAGGACAGATATGAGGCACAGAAGAAGGAAGGCGTGTATGTAAAGGATGAAAAACCATGCTATTACATATATGAGCTTACCATGAACGGACGCAGTCAGACCGGAATAGCGGCACTTTCGTCTGTTGATGATTATTTAAGCGGTGTATGCAAGAAGCATGAGAATACTGTCGAGGCAAAGGAACGTGACAGAATACATCATGTGGATAAGCTGAGCGCACAGACCGGACCGATTTTTCTGGCTTATCATGCAGATGATAAGATAGATGGGCTTGTAACCGGTTGGAAGTCATCAAATGAGCCGACATATGATTTTATAAGTGAGGACGGAATCGGTCACAGGGTATGGGTCATTGACAATGCCATAAAGGTACAGGAGCTAAAAGGCCTTTTTGCCGGACTTGAATGTACATATATCGCTGACGGACACCACAGAGCGGCATCTGCCGTGAAGGTGGCACTTAAGAGAAGAGAAGAGGCTAAGGCAGCGGGGAAGGAAGATGAAAATGCAGAATATAATTTCTTTCTTTCTGTACTTTTCCCTGATAAGGAGCTTAGAATAATGGATTATAACCGTGTGGTAAAGGATCTTAACGGTTATAGCGTGAGCGGATTTCTGGACAAGCTTAAGGAAATATTTGAAACAGAGCCTGTTGAAGCTGAAGAATGCACTTCGCTTAAAGCTGCTGCCGATGAGCTTATGAGGCCGAAGGAAAAATATGAAATAGGCATGTACCTTGATAAGACATGCTATAAGCTTAAGTTGAAGCCTGAATTTATTGAGAAAATAAAGAATGATCCGGTAAAGAGCCTGGATGTGTCAGTGCTTCAGGAGGAGGTACTTTCAAAGCTTCTTTCCATAGATGATCCCCGTACGAATTCAAGGATTAAATTCGTGGGAGGAATACGCGGCCTCGGTGAACTTGTAAAGGATGCGGATGCATTGACAAAAGAAACAGAGAAAAATGGCGAGCTTGAGAAAAATGGGCCGGCAGTGGCATTTGCCATGTATCCGACATCCATAGCAGAGCTTTTCAAGGTGGCTGATGCCGGTCTTCTTATGCCTCCGAAATCCACCTGGTTTGAGCCAAAGCTCAGAAGCGGATTGTTCATACACGAATTCTGAAGATGCATCATTTTTTTGTCAAACAAGATAATATTACAGGCAGTGAAATTCTCATAAAAGGCGATGATTTTAATCACGCAGTCAATGTCCTGCGCCTTAAAAAGGGCGAAATAATTATGATCAGCGACACCGTCGGCAGGGATTATATGTGCTCGGTGGGTGAAATTTCAAGAGCATCTGATACAGAAGATGTTGCAGAGGACTGTCTGAGGCTTTACATTGAAAAAATATGCGACGAAAATCATGAGCTTCCGGCTGAAGTTGTGCTCTATCAGTGCCTTCCGAAAGCTGACAAGATGGAGCTTATCATACAAAAGGCAGTGGAGCTGGGTGTTGCCGGGATAGTGCCTGTAGCATCGAAAAACTGCATAGTCAGGCTGGATGATAAGAAAGCAGAGGCAAGAATAAGGCGGTGGCAGGCTATCGCCGAAAGCGCGGCGAAGCAATCAAAGAGAAGTATAATCCCTGAAGTAAAGCAGGTACAGAGCTTTAAACAGGCCATAGACAGCTGTGAGGATTTCGATGTAAAGATTATACCTTATGAGGATGAGCGTGGACTTACGGCAACATGTGAGGCCATAGTAAGTTTTCTTCCTGGAAGAAAAATAGCAGTGTTCATCGGACCTGAGGGCGGGTTCGATCCGCTGGAGGTGAGCATGGCAAAAAGGCATGGCATAGTGCCTGTATCGTTGGGAAAACGGATCCTTCGCACCGAAACGGCTGCCATAGCGATATTAAGTCTTATAATGGTAAGGCTTGAAATAGCATCGGGTATGGATTTAAGCGTTGAATGATGCTATACTGTTTGCAGCGGCGGCATGCAGTCTGCTCTTGCATCCGTCAACACTTTTAGGTAAACATTAACACTGCAAAGGAGTTTCAAAATGCCACTTGTTACAACTACGGAGATGTTCAAAAAGGCATATAACGGAGGCTATGCTATCGGTGCCTTTAATGTAAACAATATGGAAATAGTACAGGGTATAACCGAGGCCTGCAGGGAAACGCATTCACCTGTTATTCTTCAGGTCTCGAAGGGAGCAAGAGCTTACGCAAATCATACATACCTTGTAAAGCTGGTAGAGGCGGCACTTGTTGAGTGTCCGGAGATACCGATGGCACTTCATCTGGATCACGGCCCGGATTTTGAAACCTGCAAGGCCTGCATAGACGGAGGCTTCACTTCGGTTATGATAGATGGCTCAAGCAGATCCTTTGAAGAAAATATTGCTGTCACAAAGCAGGTAGTTGAATATGCGCATGAGCATGGGGTTGTCGTAGAGGCAGAGCTTGGAGTGCTTGCAGGCATTGAGGATGATGTAAAGGTAAAGGCAGAGGATTCTTCATATACAAAGCCGGAAGAGGTTGAAGAATTTGTTGGAAGAACCGGCTGCGATTCACTTGCCATAGCTATAGGAACCAGTCACGGCGCATATAAGTTCAAGCCCGGAACCAAGCCTCAGCTTCGCTTTGATGTACTTCATGAAATCGAAAAGAAGCTTCCTGGATTTCCTATCGTTCTTCACGGGTCTTCCAGTGTACCGCAGGAATTTGTCGAAATGATAAATAAATACGGCGGAAATATGCCGGGGGCCATAGGCGTACCGGAAGATCAGCTTAGAGAAGCAGCCAGAAGCGCAGTATGCAAAATAAACATTGACTCCGATATAAGATTAGCCATGACAGCGACCATAAGACAGTTCATGGCAGAACATCCGGATAAATTCGATCCCCGTGAGTATCTGAAGCCTGCAAGAGCAGCTGTAAAGGCTATGGTGCAGCATAAGATAGTTGATGTTTTAGGGTCAAATGATAAAATATAAATTTTTCAAAATTTCATAAGGATGAATCAAAAGCCGCGGCTGCTGAAAAAGCGGCCGCGGAATTTTAGTATACGGGCAATGAGTCAAAGTCAGCGGTTTCCTGTGATTTTGGAAAATGCCGTTATAAAGAAATCTGCGAAGATGTTTTTTCATTAGTTGGAGGAAGATATGGCCGAAGCTTTAAAAGGATCACTTATAATAGGACAGTCAGGCGGTCCGACTGCCGTTATCAACGCAAGCGCATACGGAGTGATACGCACAGCTCTGGATGCCGATTGCATTACAAAAGTTTATGGTGCTCATTATGGTATAAAAGGGGTGCTTGAAGACAGACTCTATGTCATGGATGAAGAAGACAGGGAAGAGCTTGATAAGCTTATGTATACACCATCATCTGCGCTGGGTTCCTGCCGCTATAAGATGAAGGAATTTGATGAGGATGAAACGGACTATAAGCGTATTCTGGAGATATTTAAAAAATATGATGTTCGTTATTTCTGCTATAACGGCGGCAATGACTCCATGGATACCTGCAATAAGATATCCAAATATATGAAGCGTGCAGGCTATGAGTGCCGTGTAATGGGAGTTCCGAAAACGATAGATAATGATCTTTTCGGAACGGATCATTGCCCCGGATACGGCTCTGCTGCCAAATATATTGCAACATCCATTATGGAGGTATATCGTGACACTGTAGTATATGATACAGGCGTTGTTACAATAATTGAGTGCATGGGAAGACATGCAGGATGGCTTACGGCTGCTGCGGCTCTTTCAAATATCAAAACTCACAGTTGTGATCTTATATATCTTCCGGAGACAGATTTCAGCCTTGAACAGTTTTTAACGGATGTTGAGAGCGTTTATAAGGCAAAGGGAAATTGTATAGTTGCAGTTTCAGAAGGTATTCATTATGCAGACGGAACATTTGTTTCAGAGGCGAAGACCTCCGGGACGGATGGCTTTGGGCATGCGCAGCTTGGAGGACTTGCGGCAAGGCTTGCAGGCCTGGTAAAGGAAAAGCTGGGAGTCAAAACAAGAGGCATAGAGCTGAGTCTTCTGCAAAGGTGTGCGGCGCATTGTGCTTCAAAGACCGATATCGATGAAGCTTTCAAGGCGGGTAAGGCAGCTGTTGAGGCTATGCTGGAAGGAAACTCGGACAAGATGGTAGGCTTCGAGTGCAATAGAAAAAATATCTATACATGTAAGACGAAGCTTTTAAATCTTTCGGATGTGGCAAATCTTGAAAACAAGGTTCCTCTTGAATGGATAAACGAATCCGGCAACGGCGTTACGAATCAGTTTATTGAATACGCACTTCCGCTCATCCAGGGAGAGACTCCCATGATAAAAAAGGACGGGCTTCCGGATTTTGCGGTTTTAAAGAGAGTTTTTGCGTAATTAACAAAAAAGCTTCGCATCACTGACGAAAATCAGAAACGCGAAGCTTTCTTAATAAACGGGTGGGTAAAGGGACTCGAACCCTCGGCCTTCAGAGCCACAATCTGACGCGCTAGCCAACTGCGCCACACCCACCATAGGATTTACCTAAATGGACCAGAAGGGATTCGAACCCCCGACCCTGCGCTTAGAAGGCGCATGCTCTATCCAACTGAGCTACTGATCCACAGGCACTGCAATCAAATCACAGCGCCTATCCATACTACATAATTTAGGAAGATTTGTCAATCATTTTTAAAAAGACTTGTTAAGACCTGATATATCCGTACTTATACAGCTGAAAGCAGTGATACACCGACGGGAATCTCGTTTTTCTTGACAAAGGTGTTTAGCAGCTATACACTATAAAAACATACGGCACTATTTGCATGCGGGCTTGAAAGGAAGTCTTAATGGATAAAAAAACAGAGACATCCATACTGGATGTAATCGAGACAGTGGAGCAGATGCGCAGACATTCTGTATACGATGCGGGACGAATAAAGGTCATGAATAATGAAATGACCATGATAAAGGCGATAGGAGATAATAATCCCATTCATGTCATAGGGCTTTCAAAGATACTTAATATTACAAAGGGCGGCGTATCACAGACTCTATCAAAGCTTTACAACAAGGGGCTTATTATCAAAAAACCGTCATCGGAGAATGCTTCAAGGCTCATCATTCTGCTTACACCATTGGGCAAAGAAATATATGAAAAACATGAAAAATATCATGAAGAACTTAACGAACTGGTAAACAGCATTCTGGAAAGCGCAAGTACGGAAAACCGACAGTTTTTAAATGATTTTCTCAGCAGGGTAAATGAAAAGCTTGGCCAGGAATATGATATTCTGGGAGAATACCTGGACAAGGAGATTTAAAAGCCAGTAAATAAGGAGGAAAACTGATGATAGGAATAAGTGATATTTGGGAAGCAAAAAAACGCATAAAGGACTATGTCCATGTAACGCCGCTTGTAGGTTCAGAAAATATAGGAAGTATGGTAGATTCCTTTGTGTACTTCAAGTGTGAAAATATGCAGAAGACAGGTTCCTTTAAGGCAAGAGGTGCATTTAACAGGATTCTTTCACTTTCTGATGAACAGAAGTCAAGAGGTGTGTGCTGCTATTCATCGGGAAATCATGCACAGGCAGTATGCTATGCTGCAAAAACGCTGGGAGTAAAAGCCTATGTATGGATGCCGGAAACCGCGACACCATCCAAGGTTGAAGCCTGCAGGGCTTACGGAGGAGAAATAACACTTTTCGGAAAAACCGGAGGCGACTGTGCGCCGCTTGCCAGGGAATTTTCAGAAAAAAACGGAGTATTTTACATTGACCCGTGTGAGGATCCTTATATAATGGCAGGACAGGGAACCGCAGGTCTTGAGATAATGGAGGTTCTGCCGGACGCAGACACCATATTCTGTCAGGTGGGCGGCGGAGGGCTCATGTCGGGAATGCTGACTGCCATAAAGAGCCTTTCACCCGATACCAGAGTCATAGGTGTTGAACCGGAAACCATGAACTGTATGAGTAATTCCATACATGCAGGAAAAATATCGCCCATAGAAAGACAGTATTCCATAGCTGACGGTCTGGCAGGAAGCGCACCTGGGCCAAATGCCTTTGAGATATGCTCCAGGTATCTTGACGATATAATTACTGTCAGCGATGAGGAAATAGCGCGGGCAACCAGGCTCATTACAGAACGCTGCAAGTTGACAGCCGAGCCTTCCGGAGCAACATCACTTGCCGGGCTTCTGTCAGGAAAGGCAGCGTGCGGAAAAAAGACGGTTTGCATGATTTCGGGCGGAAATTACAATAAAGAAGTGCTTGCAGAAATATTGGCAAAATAAATCAAAAAGACTATTGCTTAAATGACGAAGGAGCGGTTTAATTAAAGAACATCAATAAGTCAGACAAGTCGGAGAATGAAGACTATGAAATTTACATGTGCCGAATGCCCTTCAAAGGCGTGTGAAAACCAGTTGTATGATAAAATGCCTGATAAAAAGGCATGTATCACAAAGCAGTATGAAAAGCAGTATTTTGAGGATTTTTATGATGACGCGGACATGAAAATTGCCCACAACGCCGCTTTGGTTGAAGGTGAAGGATATTGCCGATGGACCAGAGTTGAGGAAATTATGGCCTTTGCATATCACATGGGCTTTAAAAAAATCGGCATAGGCTTTTGCGTGGGCTTTTCAAGGGAGGCGGCGACACTTGCCGGGATATTGCGCTCTAACGGCTTTGAGGTGGAAGCAGCGAGCTGCAAATGCGGCAGCATACCAAAGGATTTCATAGATATTGACCAAAGCCAATATGCGAACAAAAATGCAGAAATTGAGGTCATGTGCAACCCTGCAGGGCAGGCTGAGTATCTGTCAAATCAGGGCTGCGATATGAATGTTGTGCTGGGTCTGTGCGTCGGGCATGATACGCTGTTTATAAAACACAGCAAAATCCCGGTAACTGTTCTTGCTGTAAAGGACAGGGTTCTTGCGCACAATCCGGCAGGAGCATTGTATCTTGCAGATTCCTATCTTAAGAGGGTATATCATTTTATCGAAAATAATTTTGACGCTGCGGAATGCAGAAAGACTGGTGAGACGGAAAAATAACCGCAGGAAGAGCTTGAAAATAAATAACTTAATTATTCTCTTAACAATAATAAATATGTGTTAAGGTAAATCGGCAATATATTAAAAATAAAAAAAAACTTTGTGTTATTTGGTAAATAGCACAAAGTTTTTATTTTTTTTATAATAATGTCACTAAATAAAGGAGGCCACGCTATGAGAAAAACTTTGGCAATGTTACTTACAGCTTCATGCATTCTTGGTCTTACAGCCTGTGGAGGCTCAGGATCATCAGACGGTGCATCGGGCAATGCATCAGGCAGTGAAGCTGCAGCAACCGGTGAATCCGGAGACACATCAACATTAAGAGTAATTCAGACACTTGATCCGGGTACATTTGAACCGGGAAACAATGACGAGCAGTCATACGGAAGAATTCTTGTTCAGATTTATGATACCCTTACAAGATTCGATTCAAACGGAGAGCTTCAGCCATGGCTTGCTGAATCCTGGGAGTGGGATGATGAACTCCACTTAAGAATTAAATTGAGAGAGGGCGTAAAGTTCTCTGACGGAAGCGACTTTACAGCAGAGGATGTTGTCTGGACTATTACACGCGAGATAGAGAATAATATTCCGAACGCACATTTCAACATGATAGATCCCGCAGAATGCACAGTTGTTGACGATACGACCTGCATTATCGGTCTTAAGTATGCATGCGCAACACTTCCGAATCATTTTGCAAATGCTCAGTGCGTAATCGGCTGCAAGAAGGCTTATGATGAGAACGATGGAGATTATCTTGGCGGTGCTGTAGTAGGTACCGGTCCATATAAGCTTGCAGAGTATGTACAGGGTGACATCATAAGATTCGAGAAGAATGAATATTACTGGCAGGAGAACAAACCTGCATTTGATAAGCTTGAGATGAGAGTTGTAGGCTCGGGCGATGCAAGAGCGACAGAGGCTAAGACAGGAAGCTACGATATTATAATTTCACCTAACGCAAGAGAATATGACAATATCGATACCACGCCCGGAATGCACATGGAGCTTGGCAACACAGCCAAGACAGTTTACCTTCTTCTTAATACCAAGAAGGCTCCTATGGACAATGTAAAGGTAAGAGAAGCATTCGCAAGATCTATTGATGTCAATGCAACTGTTACCCTCGCATACGGCAAGGTAGGAAAGCCTGCAGAGGCATTTATTACACCCGGAATCCTTGGTTCTAACGCTGAGACATATAAGAAATACTTCGGTGAAGGACATGATACAGAGAAGGCAAAGGCACTTCTTGCAGAGGCAGGCTATGCTGACGGACTTACACTTGAGATGACGGTTGAGTCAGCTGATGAGCAGAGATGCGACATGGCAGAGGCTATTCAGGCACAGGTTGCAGATGCCGGAATCACACTCAACATAAACAAGATGGAGTATGCTCCTCTTCGTGAGTACATCTCCGCAGGAAATCACCAGATGTGCATTTACGGCTTCACAGCATCCACAATGGAGGCAGACGGCTTCCTTAATCAGCTTCAGCCCGGCTCAGATGCACTTGCTCGTGTAGGATATGAAAATCAGGAATTCTTTGATAAGTATCAGGAAGGCTGCGGAACAGCTGATCAGGAAGAGCGCGGAAAGGTTTGGGAAGAATGCCTTGAGATGCTTATGAAGGATTATGTATGCATACCCCTTAATCATCAGCAGCAGTATGTTGCAGTAAACGACAGACTTGACGGCGTATGGCTTCCTCAGGATTATGAGGAGATGTTCTTCGAGGATGTCAGCCTTAAGCAGTAAGCTTTAAAGTCTGATCTGCAATCTGTTTATAATAATCAGTTAAAAAAAAGACTTATAGTGGCGGAGTTTTCCGCCACTATAATATGCTAAAGATTGGAGAGGAAAATGTTAAAATATTCCTTTAAGAGATTACTTTTCATGATCTTGACTCTTTTCTTAACCACGCTGTTTGTATTTGCGCTTTTGGAATTCGTTCCGGGAGATCCCGCAAGGATTATAGCCGGCGAGGGTGCTACAGAGGCGAGCCTTGCGGCTATCAGGGAAGAGTTTCATCTAAATGATTCATTTTTTATAAGATTCTTCAGATATGTAGGAAATCTTTTACATGGAGATCTCGGAACATCATATAAGACCAGACAGCCTATCTCAGGTGCAATCTCATCAAGACTTCCGTTAACTATGATTATCGCCTTCTGGGGAGTTATAGTCGGTACACTTCTGGGACTCCTTGCAGGTACGGTTTCGGCAGTTAAGCAGTATTCACTGTTTGACAGAGTACTTACATTTATTTCACTTTTCGGAAAATCGGCCCCTTCCTTCTGGATTGCCATGCTGTTTGTGCTTATCTTCTCACTTAAGCTCGGATGGCTGCCTGCCAGCGGAAGCTACGGCTTTAAATATTGGATACTTCCGGTCGCGACCATAGGCTTGCAGGCAAGCTCGGGAATAACGCGAATGACTCGTTCGAGCGTGCTTGAGGTCATAAGACAGGATTACATAAGAACTGCGAGAGCAAAGGGACAGGTAGAATGGGTAGTTGTCATAAAGCATGGTCTCAGAAATGCTTTTATACCGATTCTTACTCAGATAAGCTCATCACTTTGTGAATATCTGGGCGGAACAGTCCTTGTAGAGTCTGTATTCGCAATTCCGGGACTCGGAAACTATGTTCTGGATGCGGTTCAGAGACAGGACATACCGGTCGTTTTAAGCGGTATTTTCATAATATGTGCGATGTGTTCAGTCGTTATCCTTATAACAGACCTGGCATATGCTTTCATTGACCCGCGTATTAAATCCACATACGGCTTCGGCGTAAAGAAAAAGAAAAAGCAGCAGGCTAAGGAAGGAGGAAATGCATAATGGCTAAGAATGACGCTTATAAAAAGCAGGAAGGCGGCACAAGCCAGTTCAAAATGGTTTGGATAAAGCTCAGAGAAAACAAGTTTGCCATGGCGAGTTTGTTTCTTCTTATCGCAGTCTGCCTGATAGCAATTCTGGCACCGCTTATCGCGCCCTATGACTACACGGCGCAGAATTATGACGAGATTTTGATGTTTCCGTGCCTTAAGCATCCCTTCGGAACAGATCAGTTTGGCCGTGACATAATGAGCCGTATTATCTGGGGCTCAAGATATACCATTGTCATAGGAGTTCTGACGATGGTGGTTTCGGGTATTATAGGAACTGCACTCGGCATTTTTGCGGCATATTATCCGAAGCTTGACAATCCTATCATGCGTTTTCTTGATATATTCTCAAGCATTCCTGATATGGCGCTGCTCATGTGTCTTGTCATAATTCTCGGAACCAGCATGAGAAATATGATTATTGCTCTCGGACTTTATTATATTCCGGGTTATGCAAGACTTGCGCGTTCAAAGGTGCTTACGCTTAGAAATGAAGAATATGTTGAGGCATCGATAGCTCTCGGAGCAAGCGACGGCCGCATACTTCTGACACATATTCTTCCGAATTCCCTTGCACCTATTATAGTCAGATTTACGATGTCCACCGGCGGATGTATTCTGGAGGCTGCATCGCTTTCGTACATAGGTTTGGGAATACAGCCGCCAGAACCTGAATGGGGACTTATGATCTCACAGGGAAAGGGCTTCTTAAGTACAAACTGGTATTATTCAATTATTCCGGGACTTTGCATCGTGCTGGTGTCGTATTGCCTGAATTATCTCGGCGACGGACTGAGAGATGCACTGGATCCCCGTCTTAACTACTAAATTTGTGAGGTGATTTATTTATGGATGAAAATACACTTTTAAAAATAGATAACTTAGTAGTTAAGTATTTTTTGAGAAAGTCTACGGTTGAGGCTGTCAACGGAGTGTCCTTCGAGATAAAGAAGGGCGAGAGAGTAGGTCTTGTAGGCGAAACAGGCGCAGGAAAAACGACCACGGCTCTTTCAATTCTGGATCTGGTGTCAAATCCTCCCGGAAGAATTGTGTCGGGAGATATTTATCTCAACGGCGAAAACTTAAGGAAAAAGAGCGAAAAAGAAATGCGTAAGATCAGGGGTAATGACATTGCCATGATCTTTCAGGATCCGATGACATCACTTAACCCTGTGCTCACTGTAGGCGACCAGATAATGGAGGTTGTCCGCCTGCACAATAATATGTCAAAATTCGAGGCTATGGACAAGGCAAGGGAAATGCTTGAGATGGTAGGTATTCCGGGGGAAAGATATCTGGAATACCCGCATCAGTTCTCGGGCGGAATGAAGCAGCGTGTGGTAATCGCCATTGCGCTTGCCTGCAATCCCAAGCTGCTTATTGCAGATGAGCCGACATCGGCTCTGGATGTCACCATTCAGGCACAGGTGCTGGATCTCATAAACGGATTGAGAGATAAGCTGGGAATGTCTCTTTTGCTTATCACTCATGATTTGGGCGTTGTTGCCGAAACCTGCGACAAGGTCATGATTATGTACGCGGGGCATATCGTTGAGTCAGGCACCGTAGAAAAAGTATACAGAAACATCATGCATCCTTATACAAGCGGCCTGTTTAATGCTATTCCGAAACTCAGTGAGGATACGGACAGACTGGAGCCTATCAAGGGCATGATGCCGGATCCGTCCAATCTTCCTGCCGGATGCGCATTCTGTGACCGCTGTCCGAATGCTGTAGAAGCATGTAAAACCGGAAAACCTGAGCTTACCTTGGTTGAAGAAGATCATATGGTTGCTTGCTTTAACCCTATAAAGAAGGAGGCCTGATATGGAAAATAATTACATGCTCAGCGTTAAAAATCTGAAGAAGTATTTTAATACGGCTACAGGAACACTGCATGCCGTAGATGATGTTACATTTGACATACCGAAGGGAACCACACTCGGAGTAGTAGGTGAGTCGGGCTGCGGAAAATCAACTCTCGGACGAACAGTGCTGCATCTTCATAAAAAAACCTCCGGACAGATTTTCTTTAACGGAAGAGATATTTCGGAAATCAATAAGCATGAATTTCATGAGCTTCGAAAGGAAATGCAGATAATATTTCAGGATCCGTTTTCATCAATAGATCCCCGTATGTCTGTAAGGCAGCTTATAGCAGAACCTTTAAAGATATTCAAGCTCTGCAATTCCAAAGAGGAAATTGATAAAAAGGTCAGAGAAACCATGGATACCGTTGGTCTGGCGCAGAGACTTGCAGATTCCTATGCGCATGAGCTTGACGGAGGAAGAAGACAGCGTATCGGTATAGGGCGTGCGATTATACTGGATCCGTCATTCATCGTTTGCGATGAGCCCGTATCTGCGCTGGATGTTTCAATTCAGGCACAGATACTTAATTTGATGCAGGATCTTCAGGTGGAGAGAAATCTCACTTACATTTTCATTACCCATAACCTTTCAGTCGTTAAGCATATTTCAAATGACATTATGGTAATGTATCTGGGCTGTGCAGTTGAAAAGGCATCTTCAAAAGAGCTTTTCAAGCACCAGTACCATCCGTACACAAAAGCACTTATTTCGGCTATACCGAGAGTGGATTTGGATGATAAATCCGTAAGAATTCCTATTAAGGGAGAACTTGTTTCACCGATAGATCCGAAAGAACAGTGCCGTTTTGCACCAAGATGCGAGTATGCCTGTGAACAGTGTTTCGCATCGGCTCCGAAGCTCGAGGAAGTTGAACCGGGCCACTTTGTAGCCTGCCATAGAGTAAGAGAACTTAACGGGCTTACAGGGCAGAATTAAACAGGATAAACCCCTAAGATAAAAGCGCAGATATATTTTTGTTTTAATCTGCGCTTTTATCTAAATAAAAAAAGTAATTGACAAAAGTATCGGTATAAGTTAGTATATAATTCGTGCTTCACGAACGGTATCGAGGTGTGGCTCAGTTTGGTAGAGCGCTGCGTTCGGGACGCAGAGGTCGCAAGTTCGAATCTTGTCACCTCGACTCAAGGCCTTGTAGTCAAGCGGCTAAGACGTCGCCCTCTCACGGCGAAGGCCCGGGTTCGATTCCCGGCAAGGTCATAAAAATCAGGCAGTTGCCTGATTTTTTTATTACAAAAGAGTTGACGAATGCAAAAACAGACTGCATGCAAGGGTGTTTCAGGCCAATGTGCAGGTTTACCAAAAACATAGGCTTAAAATCTAACAAATAACAAGAGTCTGTTATTCAAAAAGCTATTGACGAAAAGTTCAAGCTTATCTATAATTGCTATACTTCAAAAACCGATTCTTCAGTTCTTTAATTCATCTACATTGAACAGGTTTCAATAAAATCTCTGAAAGGAAAAAATCATATGAGTACGGAGCCGGGCAGAATAAAACTGCGCTTATTGTTCTTTATACTAATTCTGGGATGCATAGCCTTTTTTAATAATATAGAGACCTTTGCAAAAGAAGGTATTATTCGAATTTATGCAGATTCCGGAACAATAAAGCGTGAAATAACGGGAGAAGGCTTCTTTGACAAAGTGTTCATGCCGGGAGATACAAGACAGGCAGAACTGATTATTGAAAATAAGCTTGATAAGCCGATTATATATGATATAAAATCCGTCTCCGCAGAAAAAAACAATCTGTATAAAGCCCTGAATTTAAGCGTTACAAACAGTAAAGGCGAGGGAATCTATCAGGGCAGTCTGGAAAATTTCAGTGTCCTTATCGGACCGCAAAAATCAAATCAAACTGAAAAATTCATAATGATGCTTTCGCTGCCGGAGGAAGCAGATAATTCTACATCCGGAAAAAACGCTGAATTCAGCTTTGTTGTGTTGTTAAGAAGCGAAGCTGTTTCAAAATCCGAATCTGAAAAGGAAACTGAATCGGAAAAAGAAAATGGTTCATCAAAGCCTTATTACAATGTTAATACAAACAGTAAGGAAACAGGAACAGGCAGCGGCGGAACAGGGAGAGGTGCCATAGATACATACAATAGCGCCGGTAATGAAAAAGCTTCGGATATCCGAAATAACGGAAAAGTGAAAGAAAGCGGAAATATTATAAGCGGCAGTGCATATGAAAGAAAATTTGTTATTAAAGATGACGGAAGCCTTTCAGTCAGCGGCTCTAAGGGTACGGCAACTGTAAAAATCTCAGGACTTATTACAAATTTTTCGGGGACAAATGAATTCGCAGAAGGAGGAGGTGAATTCAGAACATATAAGACAATAGATACAGCTCTAAAGAAAGGTATAGATTATGGAAATTGGAAAAAAGATAAAGATGGTTTATGGAAATACATAAGAAGTGACGGAGCTTATCTTAAGAGCGGATTTGCATTTATAAAAGATACCGGAGCTGACAATGCAAATAATCCTGCGTCCTATCATTGGTATTTTTTTGATGAGAACGGACGACTTATAATCGGCTGGATCAGGTCAGAAGATGAGGCATGGTATCATTCACACGAGGCAGAGGATGAGTTCACGGGCGCTGTAGAGTCGGGCTGGATTTACAGCTCTGAGGATAAGGCACTTTACTATACAAGTGAGATTGATGCCGTTATGAAGAGCGGCTGGTGGGGCTTTGAATCAGAGGACGGAAAAACCGTAGAATATTATTTCTTTGCGAGACTTAAGGATACTTACAGGCAGAACTGGTTTTTTAATACCGGTATTGGCAGATGGCTTTATGACAGGCTGGGCTATCGCTCGTATGGTTCCATGTATCGGGCAGAAAAGACTCCTGACGGATATTTAGTTGGAGCAGACGGACGATGGACAGGATAAAGGCAGTAAAGCTTATTACAGAGAGCATTTATTCCATCGTCTTTGTGATGTCGCTTATCATTATCACAGGCTGCATATACATTGACATAAATGAAAAAATCAACGGTAAGATGACATTTTTTGCAGGCTATAAGCTGGTTTATATAGAGAGCGGTTCTATGGAGCCGGCAATAAAGAGAGGCTCATTCATTATATTAAGAGAATGCAAATATGAGGATGTCAGGGAGGGAGATATCATAACCTTTGAGACAGAGAGCGGATATGTCACGCACAGACTTATAGGTATAGATGAGGAAGCTGCAGGAAACGGTTGTAAGGAATATCTTATAACAAAGGGTGACGCCAATAACATAGCAGATCCGGAGAGATTAAATCCGGAATTTATCTGCGGAGTATATAAACAGAAAGACAGTTAAAAGCTTAAGGAGGAGTATGTTGAGAGGAAAAATAATAAAAGATGTGATAATCCGGCACAAGGCAGCTGTTTTAGCGATTTCGGCAGGCTGCATGCTGATTATAAGCGCGGCATCGTCTGCGGCTTTTTGGACAGATATGATAAGCCTTAATCAGAAGGTAAGCTCCATGACAATAGGAATAAAATATGATGCAGATAATCTGGGACTGGATAATACAACTCCCTATCTTCCAGGAGACAGCAGGGATTTTGGCTTTAAAGTAATAAATTCCGGAGATATTTCTGTAGATATAAAACCTGTGATGGTTCTTACAGCTTCAAACGATATGGCAAGAGGCGCATCGGAGTTTGTTATTACAGATATGGGAGGCAATGAGGTCACGGAATATACAAAGGCATATTATGATAAGGACGGCACAAGGCTGGAGGAGGCGGCAGTAACGGCAGGTGAAAAATTCAGAGAGGTAAGATATGAGCTTACAGATGAAAAAACGCTGGCAGGAAGCATGCAGAAGGAAAGCTCACAGGGTGAAACAGAATCAGAAAAGCAGTACAGCTACGCTCTTAAGATGTCGGAAAAAACAGGAAATGACTTCAAGAATACCACGGCATCTTTAGAGGTCAGCACCTATGCTATTCAACACAGAAACAGAGAGGCCGACGATGAATGGATAAGCATCGCAGCAGAAAGATGAGAATGCAAAGGTATGCTCTGCCGGCTGCAGTAATGCTTATGGCTGCCTTAAGTGCAACGGTGGTATCGGCTTATTATACGGACCTGATAAAAGAAAAGAAGGTATTGATTAAGGCAGCAGATATAGCCTTTGGAGATGAGAATGGGGTAATAACAGCTGATACATCAGGCTTTGACGAGCGGCTTACGCCACTTAAAGAAGGCGACAGCTTTAATATAAGCTTCAGTGCATTATATAGCGGAGATACAGACAGCTTTGTCGTGCCGGGACTTAAAATCAGGGCAGAGGGATATTCAGAGGGAGATATTATAAGAGTTACGGATGGTGAAAGCGAAATTTATATATATGAGGCAGACGGCGAGCTTTATTCATTGCCTGCAGTTGTGAATCCCGGAGATGAAATTATAAAAAATTATACCGTTACGATTGTGAAGAAAAACGGTAATGAACCGCTTAGTTTCAAATATGATTTTTCATTTGCGGCTGTACAAAAATCCGGCAATGAGGAGCTTTATGAAAAATACATTGCAGACGGGAAAAGATTTCATGAAGCCATAGAAAGCGGAGAAGATATAAAAGGCTTCAGTGAGGTTACAGAGCCGGAAGATGTTCATGATGAAGCAGGCACGATTTCGGAAACAAAATACTATAAGCTTATAGTCGAACCCGAGATCACGGAAGGTTATAAGGATGTCAATACTTATAGATGGTATTTATCATACTCCGGCAACTCTGCCTCTGCCAATCTTATCTCCTCCGACAACAGGCTGCTGCTTGTCTTAAATAAAAAGAATATCGGTAATGGAATTATCATATGGCTCGAAGCGGAAAATGAAGCAGGTTATGTTATCTCGGAGCAATATATCATAACCTCGGAGAATGATATTTCTGTAAAAAGGAAGGCATAAAATAAATATGAATACGGACATGAGTGCACGGCACCGGTATTGGCATAAATCATGCATGCTCCTATGCTGTATGCAAATAAAACAGATATTAAAAAAAGTGATGTTATTATGCGGAATATTTGGCATCTCATTAGCATGGAATACAGATACATATGCAAAAATAAAGGGAGATGGGAGTTTAGAGAACCCATATCAGGGAGATGAGCTTGTCTCTGCCGGCGATAATTTTTTATCGGGTATGTATGTGAAAAATTTTACCTATACGGATGGAGTGAGTATAAAGATAAGGGCAGATTACGATGCAAAGAGCTTAATGATGGTTTTGAATGCTGAGGGAGGGTCTTTTGCAGATGGTGCAGCTGAAAAAAGAGTCGACACAGAATATGGTGAAAGTCTGTCAGAAATATTTGATGCAAACACACCGGAACAAAGCGAAAAATTGTTTTCCGGATGGTACCTGAAAGGAAATCACAGACTTATATCGGATGAAGGCGGAATAAAGGAGGCAGGAGATATCGGAGATTGTGTGTATGTGCCGGGTGTATCATCCGGATATATTCTTATAGATCCCGACGATGATTATGACAGGCAGCTTTCTGATATAGATCAGAGCAGCAGAATTATAGCGAGAGCATTGTGGAGGGCTGCTGTATTGCCGGATCCGGAAGACGGAATGGAGGCAGATGATAAAACTATGTCGGAAATAAGCAAAAATATGGATATCTGGGATTCTGAAAATGCATCAAATATGGTTATAGAATATTTGGACAGCTATCCGACTAAGAAAGAATATGCAGCTTCTCACGGAAAAACAAAATATCAGTACGGAAGAGCTTTATTTTGCGCCGAAACTTCCGGTGCGGAAAACTACAGCTGGTATATAAAAAGAAAGACAGACACCGATTATGTGAAACTTTCAGATGCACAGGCTGTACTTAAGTTGGAAAAGCTGAAAAGCACAGATAATCATGCAAAAATAAGATGCATGGTCGGATTTTGTGAGGGCAATGTCTCTGATAAAACATCTGAGGGAACATATGTATCAGAATCAGGCAATGAGCTGATATATGAGACCGAGCTTACAGTTTTTTCGCTGCCGAAAATAGACAGCATGAAATTCAGTATAAATGGCGACATGCTTCCGATTGCAGAAACAGAAGAAGTATAGGAAAAAACATAAAATCCGAAGCTTTAACAGGCTGAAAAAGGTGGTGAGCGATATAAATAATAAAGAGCATGTAAGCAGTATAAACAGAAAATTACTTATTGCCGCAGTTGTAATGGGGCTTGGTTTGTTAACATTTGGAGGAACGATAGCTGCTTCAAAAGCAGAGCCTGTGGCAGAAGAAGAAAGCATGGCCATCGGGGAAACTGTAATGACATCGACACCGAGCAGCTATGAAGAATATGAAAACATGGAGGAGACAGAGGCTGTGCAGGTTTCGGATGCCGAGAGGCTGACGATATCTGAAAATGAACTCATGCAGACTTCAGAGCTGTCATTAGCATCAGAAAGCGATATAATGCTTGCCTCTAATATGGCAGCCTGGAATGCTCATTCATGGTCGGCCTCGTACAACGGTACAAACCTGGTATTTACATTTGATATAGATTTTTATGCAACCGGAAATGGATCTCAGACCTTTTATCCCAAATATACATTCGGCAGCACCAAGGATCCGACAGTTACAAGAACTCCTTCCAATATATTGAATGCCAGTTCCAGCTCAAATGTGAGCTCAAACTACGGGACAGTGAATTTGACTGAATTCTCATGCGTGGGAGGCTCCAGCGCATATGAAAGGCGTTTAAAGATGAAAGGAACGGTAACTATAAACTCATCAAGACTGAAAACGCTTAACTCGGGCGTGACCTTCAGGTATTACGCCGGAGGCTGGAAGGACGGAGACTGGGCTTCGGCAGAAAACGGCAATTACACAATAGCTAATTTCAGCACGGCTATAGCTCAGGCTGTCTGCAGTCACAGCGCCTGCACTTATACATCCGTCGGAAGCGGAGGACATATAAAAAAATGCAGCTCCTGTGGTTATTCAGCGACAGAGGCACACACTATCTCGAGCGGAAAATGCTCTAAATGCAGCTATATATCACAGGTATCTGTTATATTGAAATACATTTTAAACGGAAAATATGAAACAGAAACACTCACGCTTACACCCGGAGAAAAATACCAGCCTAAAAGCATAAAGGGATACAAAACACCGGAACAAATTACAATTCCGGCAGCCGGAGGCACGATAAGCATAAACTATGAGCCTATCAGCTATACGATAACAGACGGAACAAATATATATACAGTTAAATATGATGACAGTCTGCTTATCCCGGAGCTTGAGCATAAGGGATATGTTCAGAGAGACTATGTAATAACACAGGTATCATAGTGAATCTGCGCAAATATACTCAATGTGTAAAAGAGCTGACAGAATATGAATCGGAAAAATGTGGTCAGGTATCGTATAACAGCTTTCTTATTTCCGTAAGCCTGTCTCTTAAGGAGATTGCTTCTTCAAAGTTAAGCTCAGCAGCAGCAGCGCGCATTTTTTTATTCAGAGCTGTTTCAAGAGCCTTAAGCTCCTTAGTGTTCATGGATTCAATATCCTTTTCATACGCAGTATGAGATGTGGTTTCAACAGCCTTGGATATTGTCATAAGCTCACGGACAGCCTTTTTGACAGACTGAGGGGTTATGCCATGTTCTATGTTATAATTGTTCTGTATTTCCCGTCTGCGGTTTGTCTCGTCTAAAGCGCGCTTCATGGATTCAGTCACCGTATCAGCGTACATGATAACATGACCATTAACATTGCGGGCGGCACGTCCGATAGTCTGTATAAGAGAGGTTTCGCTTCGCAAAAAGCCCTCTTTGTCGGCATCAAGGATGGCAACAAGAGAAACCTCGGGGATATCCAGTCCTTCTCTCAAGAGGTTAATGCCTACAAGCACATCAAAAACGCCAAGCCTCATATCCCGGATAATTTCGCTTCTCTCAAGTGTGTCAATGTCGGAGTGCAGATAACGAACTTTCACGCCTATGTCCTGCATATATTTGGTGAGATCCTCAGCCATTTTTTTAGTGAGAGTTGTGACAAGGACCTTATCGCCAAGTTCAACCGTCTTATTTATTTCAGTAATGAGATCATCCACCTGACCCTTTACCGGGTGTATCTCACAAAGGGGGTCCAGGAGTCCGGTAGGTCGTATGATTTGTTCAGCTCTTAAGAGCTCGTGCTCTGCCTCATAGATATTGGGAGTAGCAGAGACAAAGAGCATTTGGTCTATCTTCTGCTCAAATTCACTGAAATTAAGAGGCCTGTTGTCGAGAGCAGAAGGAAGCCTGAAGCCATAGTCTACCAGCATGGTCTTTCTTGAATGGTCGCCTGCATACATGCCGCGAACCTGAGGGAGCGTAATATGTGACTCATCTACAATGATAAGAAAATCTCTTGGGAAATAGTCGATGAGGGTATATGGCGGTGCGCCGGCAGGTGAACCTGCCAGGTGTCTTGAATAGTTTTCTATACCGGAACAAAAACCAGTTTCCTTAAGCATTTCAACATCAAAATTGGTTCGTTCTTCTATACGCTGGGCCTCTATAAATCGGTCTTCGGATTTGAAATATTTTACGCGCTCCTCCATCTCTTTAATAATGTCATCGCAGGCCCTGTCCATCTGTTCCTTGGGGACAACATAGTGTGAAGCAGGGAATACTATACAGTGATTGAGTTCGGACTTAACATGACCGGTAACGGAATCTATTGCAGTGATGCGGTCTATTTCATCTCCAAAAAATTCAATGCGATATGCTTCTCCGCCGGAATAGGAAGGATAAATTTCCAGTACATCGCCGTGAACTCTGAAAGAACCTCGCTTAAAATCCATCTCATTTCTTGAATACTGCATATCAACGAGGCGTTTCATAATATCCCGCATATCGTGACATTGACCGGGACGAAGCGAAACAGTCATTTTTTTATAATCAATGGGAGAACCGAGGCCGTAAATGCATGAAACTGAGGCTACTATAATTACATCATCGCGCTCTGAAAGAGCTGCCGTGGCAGAATGACGAAGCTTGTCTATTTCATCGTTAATAGCGGAGTCCTTTTCGATGTAGGTATCCGTTGACGGAACATAGGCCTCAGGCTGATAGTAATCATAATAGGAAACGAAATATTCAACGGCATTTTCAGGAAAAAACTCCTTAAACTCGCTGTAAAGCTGTGCAGCGAGAGTCTTATTATGAGCTATGACAAGCGTAGGCTTTCCGAGTTCCTTTATGACATTCGCCATGGTAAAGGTTTTTCCGGAGCCGGTTGCACCAAGTAAGGTTTCAAATTGATTGCCGGAACGGAAACCATCCGCAAGTGCCTTTATGGCTTGTGGCTGATCTCCCGTCGGTGCATATTCTGAATGTAAAATAAAATCTGCCATGCGGGTATTATATCACGATACCGGAACTAAGGGTTTATAAATCACGATACGAATTCATTTTAAGAAAAACGAATTAATGGTTCATAAGAAATAAATGATTAAAGCTTCTTACAGGCACTAACAAAAGAAAAAACAGGAGAATTCATAAGAAGCTTCATTGCCCGCAAGTCTCAGCTATGCTAGAATGCTTGTGGCAATCGGCATTAAATCGATAAAAAACAGGCGCAGAATTAAAGGTGCGGTGCGCAGACATAAGATATAGGTTTTACATTAAATCAGGAATACTTCATAAAGAAAAAACAGACAAAAGTAAGAAAAAAAGAGGCAGATAATGAATAAAAAACCTGTTGTTTTGGTAATCATGGACGGCTTGGGTCTCAGAGACAGCAAAGAGGGTAATGCAGTAAAGGCGGCAAAAACACCTGTGCTTGATCGACTGATGAAAGAATGTCCGTTCGTAAAAGGATATGCATCAGGCTCATTTGTGGGGCTTCCGGACGGACAAATGGGAAATTCTGAAGTAGGGCATCTTAATATGGGCGCCGGAAGAATTATATATCAGGAGCTGACACACATATCCAGATGTATTGAGGACGGAAGCTTTTTCAGTATACCTGCGTTTGAAAAAAGCATAGAAAACTGTAAAAAATATGATTCTGCACTGCATTTATGCGGTCTGCTGTCAGATGGAGGTATACATAGTCATATAACACATTTATATGGTCTTTTGGAGCTTGCAAAAAGAAACGGGCTTTCAAAGGTATATGTGCATTGCTTCATGGATGGCCGTGATACTCCGCCTGCAAGCGGTATAAAATACATAAAAGAGCTTGAAGCCGAGATGAAAAAAATCGGTGTCGGGAAAATCGCAACCGTAACAGGCCGTTATTATGCAATGGACAGGGACAAAAATTATGATCGCATCGAAAAGGCCTACAAGGCGATGACTATGAGCGAAGGAATAAAGAAGGCTTCGGCAGAACAGGCCCTTGCAGATTCTTATGCCGAAGGAACAACGGATGAATTTGTACTTCCTGTGATAATAACGGACGGAGATGAGGCTGTTGCACAGATAAAGGACAGGGATTCGGTAATTTTCTTCAACTTCAGACCGGACAGAGCCAGACAGATAACAAGAGCATTCTGTGATGATGAATTTCCGTATTTTGACCGCGGAAACAAAGGCAGGCGCCTTAATGTGGAATATGTATGCTTTACTGAATACGATGAAACAATTAAGAACACCGACATTGCATTCAAGAAGGAAATACTTACAAATACATTCGGAGAATATATATCAAAGCACGGAAATAATCAGCTTCGCATAGCTGAAACGGAAAAATATGCTCATGTGACATTTTTCTTTAACGGAGGAAGAGAGGAACCGTATCCAAATGAGGACAGGATACTGATACCGTCGAGAAAGGATATTCCGACATATGATCTGCTTCCTGAGATGAGTGCATATGAAGTATGCGATAAGCTTTGTGAGGCTATAAGCAGCGATAAATATGATGCCATAATATGTAACTTTGCCAATACTGACATGGTCGGGCATACAGGTGTAATGAGCGCTGCCGTAAAAGCAGTTGAAACCGTAGATACCTGTGTAGGCAGAGTTTGCGAGGCTGTAAAGGCTGCAGACGGGATAATGTTTATCTGCGCAGATCATGGAAATGTTGATATGATGTGTTACCCCGGAACAAAGAATCCGCATACAGCACATACTACAAGTCCGGTACCGTTTATTCTTTTCAATGCCGATAAAAGCCTGAGACTTAGAGAAAACGGAATTTTAGCTGATATTGCCCCGACTATGCTGGAGTTAATGGGACTTGATGTGCCGAAGGAGATGACAGCAGAATCGCTGCTGAAAAAAACAGATTCATGAAGCGGCCGCTTTTATACGCGGCGGTGATAATAATATGCGGAATAGCCCTGGGGCTTAGAGAAACAAGGGCTGTCATAAGAATTGCTGCAATTATGACAGCCCTTTTATTTCTTATCAGCGGGTTGGATCTAAGAGATATCAAAGCAGGACACTATAAAGCGAAAACAGCATGGTTTAGCCGGAACCGTCTTATTATAATTATTACGGCAATTCTTTTTCTGGCCTCTTTTTTCAGAGGTGCATATATCTCACAAAAATATAATTCAACAGAGTATACAAGCTTTTTCTCACACTATCGGGCAACAAATCCGGGACAGTTTGATTATTCCATATACTTAAAATCCAGAGGCATTGACAGTTCGGAAAAATACGAAAAATATCAGGAATCAAAGAAAAACAATAACGGGCAGTATTCCGGCGCAGAGCGTATCAGATGGCATCTGGAAGCTGTACTGGATGAAAGATTAACCTCAGAGGATGCGGGAATGTATAAGGCCATACTCTTGGGAGACAAGGAAAGTGTGGAGGACGAGACCTTTGAACTCTATCAGAAATCCGGTATCTCACATCTTCTTGCCATAAGCGGCACACACTTCGGAGTTATAGCCGTAGGTGTAATGGCTGTGTTAAAAAAGTTTTTGAAGCTCAAGGATAAAGCAGCATTACCTGTGGCGTCAGTGATACTTATAGCATATCTTTTTATCTGCGGGGCACCGGTATCGGCGATAAGAGCGGTCACCATGATAATAGCAGGCTTTTTGGCCAAATTTATTGGAAGAGGCTATTGTATACGGTCTGCACTGTCCTTTGCAGCGGCATTAGTTGCACTTATATATCCGTATCAGATATTTAACAGCGGCTTTCAGCTGTCCTTCGGTGCCATAGCAGCTATCTGCTATGCAAACGATGTGATAATAAAATGTATAGAAAGGACAGGATTCAAAAAGCGCATAAAAAAGGAAAATCGTCTGCACCCCATACTTAAGACCATTATAATAAGCGCAACAATCCAGCTTGTGCTTTTGCCTGTGATAGCGTGGAACTATTTCACATTTCCGCCATACGGAATCATTTTAAATCTTATTGTAATACCTTTGATGTCAATAATTATATACTCGGGGCTTCTGTCACTTATTTTAGGACTGCTTGCAAGAGCAGTCGGAATATTTAATATACCAGTGACAGAAGATTTGTTCGGCGTAATAAGCACGCTTTCAGCGGCTCCGGGACACTATATGCTTGAATTTTACAAGCATTTATGTTCTGCGGCTGAAAAACTGCCTTTTTCATCGATATGCACAGGAAGACCTTCCTTATGGCAAATTATTATTTATTATCTTCTGATTTTGCTGAGCGTATATGTCATGGAGCCCAGACACTACAATATGACAGGAAGGATTATAAAAGGAATTACAGGACATTCCAGGTTCTTAAGAACACTTATATTAGTTGTACTTCTGACTGCAAATTCCTGCTTTATAAAATACAGGGAAACATCAGATTTTTATGTAACAGCGTTGGATGCAGGACAGGGAGACAGCTTTTATATAAGAGCGGGTGATAAAAATATACTTATTGACGGGGGATCATCATCGAACAGAAATTTCGGAGAAAGAGTGCTGGAGCCGTTTCTGCTGTCTAAGCGTATTACCGACATAGATATGGCTATAGTCAGTCATATTGATAATGATCATGTAAGCGGACTTAAGTATATTCTGGAGAACAGCGATATAAATGTGAACAAGCTGCTGCTTCCGAAGGCTGCCGGAAAGGATGAAAGGTATGAGGAACTTAAGGAACTTGTTCACAGCGACAACATTATTTACCTTGAGGACGGAATGGAACTTCTAAATGTCAATGCTTCTGATGCAAAGGAAGCTGAAACGGAGCTTATATGTATATATGCAGGGCATGACTCAGATGATACAGGCTCTGATGATACAAACAGACAATCTGATGTGATTTTGCTTAAGAGGGGAGATTTTTCGATGCTTTTTACCGGCGATATGTCTTCGGAGGATGATATTGAGATTACAAAATCATATGCTATGTACGCATATAAAGAAGAGAAAATAACCGTACTAAAAGCCGCACATCACGGAAGCAAAAGTGCAAGCTCAGACTTCTTTCTGGATTTTATAAAGCCAGAATATACAATTTTATCCTACGGAAAAAACAATCAATATGGGCATCCGTCCGATGAAGTCATAAGCAGATTATCGGAACGGGGAATCGGAATAATTTCCACCTGCGAGAACGGAGCGATAAAAATAGATGAAAAGGGAATATCAAAATCCAGTTGAACAGTTAGACTAAACTAACAATAAATAAGTGATTTGGACAAATAAAATTGTGTTAATTTAACAAAAACTGTGATATCATTGTCTTAAATTTTTTAAATGAGGCTGTATGTATAGCTCTTGGCTGCTGCGTAGGAACCGGAAATATTTCAGGTGTTGCTGCAGCGATAGCCGTCGGAGGTCCGGGCGCACTGTTCTGGATGTGGGTATGGGCATTCTTCGGCATGACTGTAAAATTGGCAGAAGCTACATTGGGCTCATATTACAGAAGAAAAACCGATACGGGAGAGTATGTAGGCGGACCGTACTATTATATGCAGGACGGAATCGGCAATGATAAGGGCTGGAAGGTAGGATTTACACTTGCAGGTCTTTTCTCCTTTGGCTTTGTGGCAATGTTTCTTTCAGGATCACAGGCAGGGCCTATAGCAGAGACACTGCATGCATCATTTGGAATTCCAATGATGCCGTTTACGATACTTTTCTGTATTTTTGTTGCCTATACACTCTGGAAGGGTATACCGCATCTTGCAAAGGTTGCCAGTAAGTTGGTGCCCTGGATGTGCATTCTCTATCTCATAATGGGCATAATCATTATAGTCAAGAATATAGGCAATGTTCCGGCATCCATAGCAGCCATATTTGAAGGTGCATTTACCGGCACGGCAGCAACAGGAGGCTTTGTTGGCTGTTCGGTAGCGGTTGCAATAAGAACAGGTGTTGCGCGTGCAGTAGATTCTAACGAGGCCGGAATGGGAACATCCCCAATGATTTATGCCCGCACAAAAACTGCTCATCCTGTACGCGCAGGGCTTTGGGGCGTGTTTGAAGTATTTGTAGACACTATTATTGTCTGCTCTGTCACAGGACTTTCCTGTTTGGTCACAGGACTTTGGGACAGCGGAGATACGGCTATGACATTGGCTATCAATGTATTCCGTCATGAGTTTGGCGGCTTTGGCGTTGTAATGATTTGCTTCATGATGCTTTTATTCGGCTTCACGACAGCCACTTCAGCCCTTGGATATTACGATGCAGCACTCCAGTATTTGCTGCGCAAATGGCCGGTGCTCAGCAAAAAGGCATCTATGATATTCAAGATAGTGTTTGGACTGCCAAACATCTTTATTGTTGCCACTATAAACTACACAGGTTCGGATTTTAATCTTTATTGGGAATTTGTAAATATTATTATATGGTTCCCTGTATTGTGGAATGTCATATCACTGCTTATTCTTTCTCCGAAGTTTGTTGAACTCACAAAGGATTATGAGGCCAGATATCTGAAGAGGGGTGTGCCAAAGGCTGGCATGAAGCTTTTCTATTCTACAGAGCCTGATAAGGAGATAGGAGAATAAGACATTGAAATATAACTTTTACGGCGAGAAAATCAGGCAAAAAAGCATTTCAGAGCTTTCAGAAATGCTTAGTAACGGAACTGTCACATCAGAGGAATTAGTGTGGGCATATTTAGAACATATAGCCAGGGAGGATACATCCGGAAGAAAGCTTCGCTCCGTGAGGGAATTCAACCCCGATGCTCTAAGCATAGCCAGAGAAAGAGACTGGGAGAGAACTAAAGGCAGAATTCGAGGCGTGCTGCACGGAATCCCGATAATGCTGAAAGATTCCATAGACACAGGCGATAAGATGCACACAACCTGTGGATCCCTTGCATTGAAGGATCATTATGCGACAGATGATGCATTTCTGGTAAAAAAATTGAGAGAAGCCGGGGCAATTATACTCGGAAAGAATAACCTTTCGGAGTTTTACGGGTTCACTGCGATGTCAGCACCTAATTGCTACAGCGGCATATTAAACGGTTCTCCGATAAATCCGTTCAGCACAGCAACACATTCTCTTAAGGCCGGGGGGTCAAGCGGCGGAAGTGCAGTTTCGGTAGCAGCTGATTTTACAGCCGCATCCATAGGAACAGATACGGCAGGCTCGATATATGAGCCTGCATGCTTCAACGGCGTGGTCGGATATAAGCCTACAGTAGGTCTTGTAAGCAGAACCGGAGTATTGCCTGTAGTTATGTGTCAGGATGTTCCGGGGCCTATAACAAGATGTGTAAAGGATGCAGCCCTGATTGCCAATGTCATAATAGCCAGAGATGAGGACGATCATGAGACCTTCAGAGCGGAGGAACTGAGAGACATTGACTTTACAAAAGGACTAGATAATGCCGGTCTTAACGGAAAGCGACTGGGAATAGTCCGAGAGGGCTATATGGACATGCTGAAAGAGGATGAGAGGGCTGTTATCGAAAACGCAGCAGAGCGCTTTGCAGATGCAGGCGCGGAAATAGTCGAAGTCGAGGGATTTATACATGCACTGACTGCAGCACATCCGACCAGGTATAAAG
>CAVBSU010000006.1:47059-47438 GCA_963598245.1 Lachnospiraceae bacterium
GAATGATAAGGTTATGTGTGACGGCCTCAAGGTAAGGTTGGATTATTATCTGTCGAGACAGCAGGATCTGCCTTTTCATAATCTCAGAGAATTGCTTGAATGGAACAGGAAGCACCCGGAGTGTATACCAATAGGACAGGATTATCTTGAATATATTGAGGACAGAGAGGATCCGATAAAAAATACTGAGTTTATCGAAGCCAGATTAAACGACATGGATATATGCAAAACCAGAGGCATAGACGGTGCATTGGAAAAATACAAGCTGGATGCACTTATATTGCCGGGTGTTTCGGCACAGGGAATTCCGGCCACGGCAGGCAATCCTTTGATATCAATACCGGCAGGACTTTCAAAAAGCGGAGCTCCGGTAGGAGTA
>CAVBSU010000006.1:47448-59182 GCA_963598245.1 Lachnospiraceae bacterium
TTTCAGGTGTTGCTGCAGCGATAGCCGTCGGAGCTCCGGTAGGAGTAAATCTTACAGCCCCTATGATGAAGGATTGCGAGCTTTTAATCATTGCAGCGGCCTGCGAAAGCCTGCTGCCGAAAAGGCCGATACCATGGTGATAACAGCTGATTACCTTGAATATCAGGCAAAAATGCAACACAAATAAATAAAACTGTCAAATTCAGGTGGAATATGAACATAAAATCATGTACAATGAGCCTGTAAGAAACCTTGTATCGTTTTAGACAGGAGGTCAAAGTCATGGGACTTATTAAAGCTTTAGGCGGTGCCGGCGGCGGTGTTTTGGCTGATCAGTGGAAGGAATACTTTTACTGTGAGGCACTTGCGGCAGATGTACTTGTTGAAAAAGGCTCTAAGAAAGTAACAGGCCGTTCAAGCAACACAAAGGGTGATGATAATATTATATCATCCGGTTCGGTAGTGGCCGTTGCTGACGGGCAGGGAATGCTTATAGTAGAGCAGGGAAAAGTTGTTGAGGTATGCCTGGAACCGGGAGAGTACACTTATGATGCATCTACAGAGCCTACGGTGTTTGCCGGTGAGTTCGGAGACAGCATAAAAGAAGTCTTCATGAATATCGGCAAGCGTTTTACCTTTGGCGGTGAGGCACCTAAGGATCAGAGAGTTTATTACATAAATACAAAGGAAATTCCGGGGAATAAGTATGGTACAGCAAATCCGGTACCATTCAGGGTGGTTGACCAGAGAGCGGGTATCGATATGGATATCGGCATTAAGTGCTTTGGCATGTACAGCTTTAAGATTACCAATCCGGTACTATTTTATACCAATGTCTGCAGTAATGTAACAAGCGAGTATACTACAGACCAGATAACAGACCAGATGAAGGCAGAGCTTCTTACGGCACTTCAGCCGGCACTTGCGAGAGTCGGAGACACAGGCGTCAGATATTCGGGCCTTATCAACCATGCCAAGGAAATATCAGAAGCACTCAATAGTGAGCTCTCGGCAGAATGGAAGGATTTAAGAGGAATAGAGATTGTTTCCTTCGGTATCACAAGTCTTACGGCAGATGAAGAAGACGAGAAGATCATTAAGGAGATGCAGAGAGAGGCAGCCTATAATGATCCTTCAAGAGCGGCCGGAGCAATTACGAGAGCACAGGCAGAGGCTATGAAGCTGGCAGCTTCAAATCAAAATGCAGGTTCGGCGATGGCATTCATGGGAATGGGCATGGCAGGCATGGCAGGCGGTATGAATGCGCAGAATCTTTTTGCCATGGGACAGCAACAGAATGCACAGGGCGCAGCAGGTGTTGTTGCAGGTACAGCTGCGGCAACCGGATGGACCTGCGAATGCGGTGCGGCAGGAAACACAGGTAATTTCTGTGCTAATTGCGGAAAACCAAAGCCGTCTGAGCAGAACGGATGGACATGTGAGTGTGGTACTGTGAACACCGGAAAGTTCTGTTCTAACTGCGGAAAGCCGATGCCGCAGGCAGCTGCAAAATTCAAATGCAGTAAGTGCGGCTTCGAGCCGGAGGATCCGGCAAATCCGCCTAAGTTCTGTCCGCAGTGCGGAGATTCCTTTGGCGATGAGGATAAAATCTGATGCATTTTAAAGAGGTTATATAATGTCGGATTACAGCCAAAACCACGACAGAAAAACTGAAGACTTTCTGGGCGGCAAGAGCAGTCGTTCAGAAAATAACAGAGAAGCTTCTCCGATTTATTCGGAAGAAGCTTCTTCTGGTATGGAAAATCGAAGACGCAGGCAAAGCCGCGGAGCAAAAAGAAATCCACGGAAAACAGTTCGTACTAAGACAGGAAGTCGCAGAGATTCACGGCATACAGGACGCAGAAGCTCTGATATAAATACAAGGGCACTGTTATTTATCATAGTGCTCGCAGTGAGCATACTGCTTCTTATTTTAGGAGTTATCGCAGGCATAAAAAAGATCGGAGCAAAAAGAATTGCCGAGTCTCAGTTGGTCGAGGCTTCTATAAAAGCATCCGTTGCCGAATCGGAATCTGAGTCAGAAGAAGAGGCTTTGTCAGCTGCGGCAGGCAATATGGAAAAAGCAGAGCTTATGGCAGCTCAATACGATTATGACGGTGCTATTGAGCTTATAAAATCCATGCCGAATTTCAACGAAAGTGAAGAGCTTAAAACAAAGGCAGCTGAATATGAGGAAATAAAATCAACTCTGGTTGAACAGGATATATACAAGATAACTCATGTTTTCTTCCACATTTTGTGTGTGGATCCCGAAAACTCTTTTAATGAGAGTAAATGGGGCACACAGGCAGGAGGATACAACAGCCTTATGACTACGATTTCCGAATTTGAGAAAATGATGCAGGAGATGTATGATAAGGGGTATGTGCTTGTAAGTCTGAGAGATATTGCCCATGAGGAAGTACAGGAAGACGGCACGACGAAAATGGTAAAGGGGAGCATCATGCTTCCTCCGGGGAAAAAGGCCTTTGTCATGTCGGAGGATGATGTCTGCTATTACGAGTATATGAAAGGGGCAGGCTACGCCGATAAGATGGTTATTGGCGATGACGGCAGACCTACGACGCATTATACGGATAAAGACGGCAATGAATCCATAGGTGATTATGACATCGTTCCTATTCTGGATAAGTTTATAGATGAACATCCGGATTTTTCATATAAGGGGCATAAGGCGTGTCTGGTATTCACCGGATATAACGGAATTCTGGGATACAGAACCGACGAAAGCTATGATCCGAGCTCGGAATATTACGATCCTAAGCTTGAGCAGGGACATGATGTAGAGGCGGAGCGCAGGGAGGCCGTAGAGGTGCTTAAGGCTCTTCATGAGGACGGCTATGATCTGGGGTCACACAGCTGGGGACACAGAGATTTGGGTCAGATAGAGATGGAGCGGTTTAAAAAGGACTGTGACCGATGGAACAGAAATGTCGCGCCTCTTATAAAAGAGGCAACAGGCAGCCAGCCGGACATAATTATCTTTCCAAAGGGAGCAGATATAGGAGACTGGCATCCTTATGCAGCTGATAACGAACGCTTTAAGTACATGTATAATCTTGGCTTCAGATACTTCTGCAATGTTGATAATAACCAATACTGGGTTCAGCTTGGAGATACCTACTTAAGGCAGGGAAGACGCGCTCTGGACGGATATAATATGTGGCTGCAGATAAGTGGTCAGAAGGACAGGCTGAGCGACCTTTTTGATGATGTCAGCGCTATATTTGACAGTGCAAGACCGACGCCTGTGCCTTCATATTAGGATAATATGCATTGACAAAATTTTTGAAACAATACCTGTTGCATTCACTCAGCAATATGCATATAATCGTATGATTAGATTCAGCAAAAATGATGCGGGACAAAATGTGCATAGGTCAGGATATGGAAAAATCTAAAAGTAAAGAAATAGACATGCTAAGCGGCCCGTTTGCGGGAAAGATTATTCTTTTTGCAATGCCTTTGGCCTTTTCGAGCATACTCCAGCAGCTTTTTAATTCTGCGGATGTAGCAGTAGTCGGACGCTTTTGCGGTGATAATTCTCTGGCAGCTGTCGGTGCAAATGTAGCCATAGTAGGAGTTTTTGTAAACCTTGTAGTGGGACTTTCTGTAGGGCCAAATGCCGCACTGGCAAATCTTATCGGCGGCAAAAGAAAAGATGAGATTCAGGAGATGATCCACACCGTTATAGCCTTCGGTCTCCTGCTCGGAATCGGGCTTGCAGCTGCAGGAATTCTTATAGCAAGGCGTATTCTTGAGGCTTCCGGCACGCCCGGGGAAATAATGGACCTTGCCGTGCTCTATATAAGGATATATTTTCTCGGAATGCCCTTTATAGTTTTATATAACTTTGCAGCCGGCATCCTGAGAAGCTTCGGGGATACGAAGCGGCCTATGTATGTGCTTATTTTCACAGGCCTTGTCAATGTTGTCTTAAATTTATTTTTTGTTCTGGCCTGCGGACTGGATGTTGCAGGGGTAGCGATAGCAACGGATATAGCTAACATTATAAGTGCAGCCATGGTGCTGGGATTTTTATGCAGAGAAGCCGGAGAATTCAAGCTGGAATTTAAAAAGCTGTGCATAAGAAAGAGGCCTCTTAAGAAAATACTTCAGATTGGTGTGCCTACAGGGCTTTCAGGATCTGTATTCTCAATATCAAATATATTTATCCAGTCAGGCATAAATACTTTTGGTGCAAATGCAATAGCAGGCTCGTCACTGGCACTTAATTTTGAGCTTTTTGTATATGATATGTGTTCGGCATTTTCTCAGGCAGCGGTGACATTCATGAGTCAAAACTATGGCGCAGGAAATATAAAACGCTGTCAGAAAATCCTTGTAACATGCATGGGACTGGGCTTTCTTTTTTCAGAGACACTTGCGCTGATATTTATAATAGGTGAAAAATTCTTTGTATACCTTTATACAACAAGCTCCGCAGTTGCTGCATTTGCATATATAAGGATGAATTATGTCTGTTCACTGGACGGACTGTGTGTTTCCTATGATGTGAGCGGTTCCGGTATGAGAGCATTCGGGAAATCCGTAGAGCCTGCAATAGTCACCGTTCTGGGAACGGTTGTATTCAGAATCATATGGATGCTTACGGTGTTTCGCAGTATTAGAACCTTCGAGTCTCTTATGGCAGTATATGTGGCATCCTGGATACTTACCGGAAGCATAACAATCTTCCTTTATATCAGGCTTTACAAAAAAATAGCAGCCGAGCATGAAGGCATCATAAAACAGTAAAAACGCAATATAAAGCTACATTATACATTTAATAATTGTAATACAGGAGATAAAAAATGGTAGATTTTAAAAATGACGAGAATCTAAATACGCTTAATCACTCCTGCGCCCATGTGATGGCACAGGCCATAAAGCGTCTCTATCCGCATGCCAGATTCTGGGTTGGTCCGGTGGTAAAGGAAGGCTTTTACTATGATGTTGATTTAGGTGAAACTCCTGTAAATGATGATGTTATTGCAGCTGTTGAAAAGGAAATGAAGAAGTGCTGCAAGGAAGGAAAGAAGATAGTAAGACGCGAGATGTCCAAGGCAGAGGCACTTGAGTTTTTTAAGGATGATATGTATAAGCTTGATCTTATAGACGGGCTTGAGGACGGAAATATCACAGTATATTCTCAGGGAGAATTCACGGATCTTTGCCGAGGACCTCATGTGGATAATACAAAGCTCTGCAAGAACTTTAAGCTTATAAAGTATTCCGGGGTTTACTGGAAAGGCGATGCAAAGAATCATGTAATGCAGCGCATATACGGTGTGTGCTTTCCGACACCGGAAGAGCTGGATGAGCATCTTAAGCTTTTAGAAGAGGCAAAGGAACGCGACCACAGAAAGATCGGAAAGGACATGCAGCTGTTTATGAGCGATGATCTTGTAGGCCGCGGACTCCCCATGTTCCTTCCAAAGGGATATATTATCTGGCAGGAGCTTGAAAATTATATTAAAAATAAAGAGAGAGGGCTTGGATATAAGCACGTAATGACGCCGTGTGTGGGAACGGTTGACCTCTATAAAACTTCAGGTCATTGGGATCACTACAAGGATAACATGTTCCCGCCAATGGAGGTTGAGGGAGAAAGCTTTGTGCTTCGCCCCATGAACTGTCCTCATCATATGATGATCTATGCAAACAGGATGCATTCCTATAAAGATCTTCCGATCCGCATAGGCGAGATAGCGCATGATTTTCGTTTTGAGGCCAGCGGAACCTTAAAGGGCATTGAAAGAGGCAGACATTTCTGTCAGAACGATGCGCATCTTTTTGTTACGCCTGAGCAAATAGAGGCAGAATTCGGAAGAGTCGTAGATCTCATATTTGATACATATAAGGATTTCGGAATTACAGATTACAGATGCGTGCTTTCGCTGAGAGATCCCGCCGATAAGGTAAAGTATCACGATGATGATGATATGTGGAATAATGCTGAAAATGCCTTGAGAAAAGTTCTTGATGATCTGGGTATTGAGTATACTGAAGAGATCGGAGAGGCGGCATTCTATGGGCCTAAGCTGGATGTCAATGTAAAACCGGCCGTCGGCAATGAGTACACTCTTTCGACATGTCAGCTTGACTTCTGCCTTCCGGCAAAGTTCAACTTGAGCTACATTGACAAGGAAGGAAATAAGCAGACACCGGTTGTTCTGCACAGAGCTATTCTGGGCTCACTCGATCGCTTCATGGCATATATACTTGAGGAAACTAAAGGAAATCTGCCGCTCTGGCTTATGCCGGTGCAGGTTACGATTCTTCCCGTAAAGAACGAGGATGATGAGATTAATGCCTATGCTTCCGAGCTTTATGACTATCTTTATGAAAATCGTATCCGTGTGGAGCTTGACAACAGAGCAGAAAAGCTCGGATATCGTATAAGAGAGGCACAGATAGCAAAAGTTCCTTATCTTGCAGTTCTCGGAAAGAATGAAGCAGGCTCTAAGACAGTAAGCTACAGACTTCACGGAGAACAGGATTCAACGACTGTTGGCATGGAAGAATTCTGCGAAATGCTTAAAGAAGAGATTCGCACAAAGAAGATAAATCCTGCCGCTGCAAAATAAAAATTTAAAAACAGCAGCATAATACGATAAGGAGACCAACTATGAAAGGAATTGATTCATCCAAAACCAGGCTTCGCCACAAGGTTTTTGCAGAGGTTGCAAGGCTTGCCTATGAAGGAACGGATATAAAGGAGATTGATAAACTTCCTTATAAAATCATACCCGGTGAAGACTCTGAGTACAGGGATAATGTTTTTGTTGAAAGAGCTATTATAGGCGAGCGTATTCGTGCCGCAATGGGTCTTTCGGTAAGAGGTGCTGATAATTACGGCTCTATCACGGAGAATATTGAAGCAAGTGCCATCGGAGAGAAATATTATGAGGCACCGCTTATCAATGTGATTAAATTCGCATGTAATTCCTGTCCGGAGAAAAAGGTTATTGTATCCGATATGTGTCAGGGCTGTCTTGAGCATCCCTGCAAGGAGGTTTGCCCGATGCACGCAATAGACATGGTGCAGGGACATTCTCATATAGATCAGGAAAAGTGTATTAAATGCGGAAAGTGCGCAGAGGCGTGTCAGTATCATGCCATAGTAAAAATGGAGCGTCCGTGCATGAGAGCGTGCGGCATGGGAGCCATACATTCGGATGACAAGGGAAGGGCTGAAATTGATTACATGAAGTGCGTTTCATGCGGTCAGTGCCTTGTAAGCTGTCCGTTCGGAGCTATTGTTGATAAGGGTCAGATATATCAGACTATTACGGCTATTAAAAACTCAAGCATTCCGGTATATGCTATTCTGGCACCGGCAATAGCAGGTCAGTTCAAGGGGCTTGCCAACAATAAGATTGAAGCGGCATTTAAGGAGCTCGGATTTACGGATGTAAAGGAAGTTGCGGTAGGAGCTGACCTTTGCACTGTAGAGGAGGCACGCGATTTCCTGGAGGAGGTTCCGGAAAAGCTTCCGTTCATGGCTACATCCTGCTGTCCGGCATGGTCTATGATGGCTAAAAAAATGTTCCCGGAGCAGGCAAAATGCATTTCCATGGCGCTTACTCCCATGGTGCTCACAGCGCGCCTTATAAAGGAAAAAGAGCCTGATTGCAAGATTGTATTTGTGGGTCCGTGTGCGGCGAAAAAGCTTGAAGCCAGCCGCCACAGAATAAGAAGCTATGTTGACTTCGTGCTTACATTCGAAGAGGTGGCAGGCATGTTTGAAGCCAGAGGTGTCAGCTTCGACTTCCTTCCGGACGACGGTGAGCTTCTTAATGAAGCTTCAGCAGACGGACGCGGATTCGCAGCAGCCGGCGGAGTTGCAGCGGCAGTTGTTAAGGCGGCCAAGCGTATTGCACCTGATGTTGAAGTAAAGACCGTGAGTGCGGACGGACTTCAGAACTGCAGACAGATGCTTCAGCTTGCAAAGGCAGGAAAATATAACGGATATCTTCTTGAGGGAATGGCATGTCCGGGCGGATGCCTTTCCGGAGCGGGAACCATCGCGGCACTTAAAAACTCAACAGCAGCACTTAAGTCCATGCAGGGTGAAGCAAGTTTTGAGGATGCATATGATACAGAATATAAGGACAGCATCTCATCACTTGAAAAGTTTGAGCTTCCTGAGGAATTATAATATAGCTGTCATACATAAGAGACGCTTTCATGTATTATAGTTTTGCCGTAAAACGACATGCAAGTTTGAATAGTTCTTGTTAAAATCGGAGGAATTATTATGCAGGCAATTTTTGATATGATAAATGCTGTCTGCGGAAAGATTCAGATAATATCGGATCTTTTCTGGGACTTTCCTACAAATTTTGAGTGGTACGCAAATATACCGGTTATCGGCAATTTTTCACTGGCGATAATCCTGCTTATAGGTTCGGGCATTTATTTCAGCTGCAGGCTTCGTTTCATTCAGATACGAAAGTTCAGATACGGGATAGAGGTTCTTAAGAACAGCAAAAAAACACAAATGGGAATCTCACCGTTAGCAGCATTCTTTCTTTCTACAGCAATGCGTGTAGGACCGGGAAACATTCTGGGCGTTACAGGCGCTATTTCCGTAGGCGGTCCCGGAGCACTTTTATGGATGTGGGTATCTGCATTTTTCGGAATGGCTACAGCCTATACGGAAGCTACATTGGCCCAGATATTCAAGGAAAAGAAGGGTGATGAGTATGTCGGAGGCCTGTCTTTTTACGGAAGAAAGCTTTTTAACGGTTCTGTCGGAGTCGGAATCTTCCTTTCGGTTCTCTATATAGTGTATGCATTACTTTGCTTCCCGGCGCAGGGCTTTAATACTATTTCATCAATAGGGCAGATAGGTGAAACCATTACCGGGCATACTATTGATACAAACTCTACGCTGTATTGGATATCCTTTGCCGTACTTATAATCGGTGTGGCAGTTATAGCATTCGGCGGCATCAGGAAGGTCACAAAGGTTACGGATATTATCGTTCCTGTAATGGCGGTCGTTTATATCATTACGGTTATAGTCCTTATCATTATAAACTTTACACGCATACCGTGGTTTTTCTATGCTGTCATAACACAGGCCTTTAAGCCGGAAGCAGTTTTCGGAGGCGCCTTTGGAATTGCTCTGGTACAGGGTGTTAAGAGGGGACTCATGAGCAATGAAGCAGGACAGGGAACTATAACCATGGCGGCAGCTGCTTCAGACGCAGAGCATCCCTGCGATCAGGGCTGCGTACAGTCTATAGGTGTTTTTCTGGATACCATAGTTATATGTACGCTTACAGCATTTGTAGTCATTATGGGAAGAGTATGGCTTACAGATGCAGCAGATGCATGGTTTGAGCTCGGAAAACTCCCCAAGTTTGTGGCTTCGGTTGCAGAGCTTACTCCGGGTACTGCATTCAATGCGGCTGTGTCGCTGCTCGTATCGGTCTGCTTCGGACTTTTCGCATTTTCAACGCTGCTGGGTTTTGTATCATTTACAGAAATATGTGCGAATCGTATTTCTGAAAGTAAGGGATTTATCAACTTTGTTCGGGTGCTCTGCCTTATAGTCATTGCCTTCGGATGCATGACCAGTATCGCAGGCATGGATTTAGGCTCTCTCTGGGATCTTTCGGACTTTGCCAACATATTGATTGCGTATTGCAATATTCCGCTTCTTTACATGGGCTTCAATTATGTTTTAAAAGCTACAGAGCATTTTGAAAAACACGACGGCTCAAAATTTACATCAGAGATTGCAGGAATACAGACATCGGTTTGGGATGAAAAGTAAAGATCGGTTTATAATAGAAGGCAGGAAGCCTGAAATAGAAAAAAGACACCGGGCGGTGTCTCTTTTCTGTTAGGGGGAGTTATGAGTGTATTTATAAGAACTCCAATCAATGGATATTCTATGCTTAGTAATATATAGGGAAATTGTTAAAGTGCTGTGTATTCATTGTGTCATTTTTGTGAAAATAAAAAATGCAAACAAACTGAAGACACACACTTTATATGGTGCAGCATTTGGTATACAATGAGCGTTAGACAGCACAGAGACAGCAGAAGAAAAATAAAAGGGGGCATAATGCAGGAAAAAATTATTATTATAGATTTCGGAGGTCAGTACAATCAGCTTATTGCACGGCGCGTAAGAGAATGTAATGTCTATTGTGAAATATATTCATATAAAACGGAGCTTGATAAAATAAAGGCTATGAATCCGACGGGAATTATTCTTACAGGCGGACCAAACAGCTGCTATGAAGAGAATGCTCCGAGCTGCACAAGAGAATTATTTGAGCTTGGAGTGCCGGTTCTGGGTCTGTGCTACGGAGCACAGCTGATGATGCATGTGCTTGGAGGCAAGGTAGAAAGAGCAGATGTAAGGGAGTACGGAAAAACCGATGTAACAGTCGACAACAGTACGGAATTATTTGAGGATGTAGCAGAAAGATCAATCTGCTGGATGAGTCATTTTGACTATATATCAAAGCCGGCATCGGGATTTACAGCTATCGCGCATACAAAAAGCTGCCCGGTGGCAGCAGCACAGGATACATCAAGAAATCTTTATGCCATTCAGTTCCATCCGGAAGTGCTCCATACCGAAGAGGGAACGAAGATGCTGTATAATTTTGTAAGGGGTATTTGCGGCTGTCACGGTGACTGGAGAATGGATTCATTTGTGGAAGACCAGATAAAAGCATTGAGAGAAAAGGTCGGCGACGGAAAGGTGCTTCTGGCACTCTCAGGAGGTGTTGATTCTTCAGTTGCTGCCGGGCTTTTGTCAAAAGCTATCGGAAAACAGCTTACCTGTGTTTTTGTAGATCACGGGCTTCTCAGAAAAAATGAAGGAGATGAGGTCGAAGCAGTATTCGGAAACGGCGGCCGGTTTGACCTTAACTTTATTCGTGTCAATGCAAAGGAGCGATACTACTCTAAGCTCTCAGGTGTCACAGAACCGGAAAAAAAGCGAAAAATAATAGGCGAGGAGTTTATAAGAGTTTTCGAGGAAGAAGCAAAAAAGATAGGTGCAGTAGATTTTCTTGCGCAGGGAACTATTTACCCGGATGTTGTGGAGTCCGGGCTTGGCGGTGAGTCGGCAGTCATAAAGTCACATCATAATGTAGGAGGTCTTCCTGACTATGTGGACTTTAAGGAAATAATAGAGCCGCTCAGAAATCTTTTTAAGGATGAGGTCAGAAAGGCCGGATTGGAGCTGGGACTTCCTGAGAATCTGGTATTTCGCCAGCCGTTCCCGGGGCCGGGACTCGGAATTCGAATTATCGGTGAAATTACGGCAGATAAAGTACGCATAGTGCAGGATGCGGATTATATTTATCGCTCAGAGGTGGATGCTGCAGCAAAAGCATATAAAAAGGAGCATGGTGCAGACCCAAAATGGATGCCG
Source organism: Lachnospiraceae bacterium (assembly GCA_963598245.1). GTDB lineage: Bacteria > Bacillota > Clostridia > Lachnospirales > Lachnospiraceae > Avilachnospira. The sequence continues at coordinate 58,880 of CAVBSU010000006.1, forward strand.
AACCAGTATTTTGCGGCACTCACCAATATGCGTTCGGTCGGAGTGATGGGAGATGAGAGAACCTATGATTACGCCGTAGCACTTCGTGCCGTAAGCACAGTGGACTTTATGACAGCAGAAGCTGCACAGATACCATTTGATGTTCTTCAGTCCGTCATGAGCCGAATCATAAATGAAGTGAAGGGAGTAAACCGCGTATTCTACGACCTCACATCAAAGCCGCCGGGAACGATAGAGTTCGAATAATTTAAGAGAAGAGCTATCTGATTTCATTAAGAAGTCAGGCAGCTCTTTTTTATTTGG
>CAVBSU010000007.1:0-4644 GCA_963598245.1 Lachnospiraceae bacterium
AAAAACATTAACAACATTAAGAAAATTATATTTAGCTATTTACAAATTAAAACAATAGTAGTATTGTATCAGAGTTAGCAAGTACTAACCGTTCGCTTTAGTATCAAGTTAGAAAAGACTAACCATAAAAATACAAAAGTCTTTGTATTTTCATGTATTCAGTTCAAGGGCGGGTTATAACTGACTAACTCTTTTTTAGCCTGAATTGTTATGCGTAACTAACAAAACGGTTAAAAATGAACTTTAAATCACAGGGCTGAAAGGAGGTTTTTCTATGCCTGTAACATTAGCAGAGAAGGATAAGGATCTTACAATCACCAGAATCGGCGGAACCCAGGAAGTAAAACAGCACCTGGCGGATCTCGGCTTTGTAGTAGGGGGGATACTTAAGGTTGTTTCCTCCATAAACGGAAACCTCATCGTAAGCGTAAAGGGAGTGAGAGTAGCCCTCAGCGAGGAAATGGCTAGAAAGATAATGGTCTGATTTAAAGATATTTGCTGTATTAAGGCAGCACTTTTATGGTATGTGATGCCTGCAAAAACGCTGGCATGGTTGTTTATTCATAAAGGAGGTAGTTATGAGAACGCTTAAGGATGCAACGGTTGGTTCTACCGTAAAGGTAATAAAACTAAACGGTGAAGGCGCTATCAAGAGAAGAATCATGGATATGGGCATAACAAAGGGAACCGAGCTTTATATTCGCAAGGTAGCTCCCCTGGGAGATCCGGTAGAGGTCACTGTGCGCGGCTATGAGCTTACGATACGAAGGGACGATGCAGAGATAATTGTCATTGAAGGCTGATAAGGTTTTTATTATTGCTGTTTATCAAATATAAGAGAAAGAGGAAACAAAATGAGTATTAAAATTGCTCTTGCGGGCAACCCGAACTGCGGCAAAACGACCCTGTTCAACGCACTTACCGGCTCAAACCAGTATGTGGGAAACTGGCCGGGAGTTACGGTTGAGAAAAAGGAAGGAAAGCTTAAGAATCGCAACGATGTAGTAATAACAGACCTCCCGGGAATTTATTCACTTTCACCGTATACACTTGAGGAGGTAGTTGCAAGAAATTATCTTCTGGATGAGAAGCCGGACTGCGTGCTTAATATCATTGATGCTTCAAACCTTGAGAGAAATTTATATCTTACGACTCAGGTACTTGAGCTGGGAATTCCCGTTGTTGTCGCACTCAACATGATGGATGTTGTAAATAAGAACGGTGATGTGGTCAATGCAAAGGCACTTTCAAAGGAGCTTGGCTGTCCGGTTATAGGCATTTCGGCATTAAAGGGAGAAGGCATTTCAGAGCTTTCTGAGGCAGCAATAAAAGAGGCTTCCTCCGGAAATGTGCCTCAGCCGAGAAAATTCACAGAGGATATAGAGACAGCTCTTTCAGAAATAGAAGAAAAGCTTCCTTCATCTGTAGGTGCAAACCAGAAAAGATGGTATGCCATAAAGGTTTTTGAGCGTGATTCAAAGGTACTTGAGAACATCAAAATCAGTGCAGAGCCTGTAATTGCATCCGTAGAGAAAGCACATGACGATGATGCGGAATCCATCATTACAAATGAAAGATATAGCTATATAACAAACACAATAAAGGATTGCTATACAAAGAAGAATGCAGGAAAGCTCTCAACATCCGATAAGATCGACCAGATCGTGACTAACAGATGGCTGGCACTTCCGATCTTTGTGATAGCGATGACCTTCGTTTATTATATTGCAGTATCTACAGTGGGTACAGTAGTGACCGACTGGACAAATGATGTGCTTTTCGGAGAATATCTTCAGGGCGGAGCCGAGACACTTCTTACAAATATGGGTGCATCAGACTGGGTAATCTCTCTTGTGGTAGACGGCATTATCGGAGGCATCGGTGCTCCTGTCGGATTTGCACCTCAGATGGCTATAGTATTCTTCTTCCTCTCAATACTGGAGGATTGCGGATATATGGCAAGAGTAGCATTCATCATGGACCGTATCTTCCGTAAGTTCGGTCTTTCCGGAAAGTCCTTCATATCCTTCATGATAGGAACAGGCTGCGGAGTTCCCGGCATCATGGCTACAAGAACCATTGAGCAGGAAAAGGATCGTCGTATGACGATGATGACAACTACCTTCATGCCATGCGGAGCCAAGCTTCCTGTAATAGCGCTTATTTCGGGATTTATCCTCGGAGACGGCATCTGGTGGTTTGCACCGATGATTTACTTTGTATCAATAGCAATCATAATCATTGCATGTATCATACTCAAGAAGACTTCGATGTTTGCCGGGGATCCGGCACCGTTCGTCATGGAGCTTCCGCAGTATCACTTCCCGTCAATAAAGGGCGTACTTCTTCATGTCTGGGAGAGAGTATGGGCATTCCTTAAGAAGGCAGGAACTATCCTCTTCGTATGCTGTGCAGTAATGTGGTTCCTGGCTAACTTCGGAACAGTTGACGGAGCGTTCGGACTTGTTGAGGATACGGAAAACAGCCTTCTTGCAGTAGTCGGAGGCGTTATCGCTCCTGTATTTGCACCGCTTGGCTTCGGCACATGGCAGGCAGTTGCATCATCTATTTCAGGCTTTGTTGCAAAGGAAGGCATCCTTTCAACCATGGGCGTGCTTGCAGGCCTCGGAGAGGTAGAGGAATATGCTGTAGATATGCATAATCAGTTTGCGGCATTCTTCCCGTCAAACATTGCAGCTGTGTCGTTCCTTCTGTTCAACCTCTTTGACTCACCCTGTCTTGCAGCTATTTCAACGGTTGCAAAGGAAATGGGCAACAGAAAATATTTCTGGTATACCATCATCTTCCAGAATGTACTTGCATATTGTGTAGCACTCATCGTATATCAGGTAGGCGGATTCCTTCTCGGAGTACTCAGCTTCGGAGCAGGAACAGTAGCAGGAATAATACTTCTCGCAGCTGTGCTTTATCTTCTTTTCAGACCTGATCCGAATAAGAAGAGGACGGTTGTCAAGGCTGTGGCGTGATAAGCTCATTTATATGATGCAGAGGGGCAGTTCATGAATACAAATATAGATATAAATTACGCCGATGCGATTATTCTTATTATAGTATTTGTTTTATGTATATTTTGCATCAGATTTATAGTCGGATTTTTCAGGGATCCGGGAAAGAAGCATTAACATTAAAGGGAGGTTATAAGATGCTTGACTGGTTAAGTGCAAATCTTACGGATGCGGCAGTATGTGCGCTTGTTATTGTGATATGTGCTTTGATCATTATATCCGGGATCAAAACCAAAAAGCGTATGAAGGCCTCAGGCGGCTGCGGTTTCGGGTGCAGCTGCGGATGCTGTCCGGGTAACTGCACGGGCTGCAGTTCACACAGTAAATAAGGGACAGCATGAAATTTTAATAATCGGGGAGGTGCAAAAAAGCATCTCCCTGTTCTTTTATCAAAAAAATGGGCTTATCGTAAAAAACAGGACAGGGCAAAAGCCTGCGAGACATTGACCATGAAAAAAAGAAATCAAATAAATGAAAGCAGAAAAAAGCTTGCGGAGGATGCTGAAAGGTACATATCTGAGCATATGGATACAAAGGTTACTGTAAGTGAGCTTGCGGCGCATTTTCATGTTTCGGAAACACATATCAAAAACTGCTTCAAAATGGATCTGGGAACAAGCGTTCATGCGTATATCACGGAAAAAAAGATGAGATTGGCGGCAGAGGACATAAAAAGTGCGGATTCGTCCATACTGGAGATTGCCGGCAAGTACGGTTTTGATAACGGAAGCAAGTTTGCAAAAGCCTTTTGCAGGATCATGGGAGATACTCCGAGCAGCTACCGCATGAAGCATCAGGACACCTTGATTTCCGGTAAATCAGCCGGGATTAAAAATGACTGAATGGAGCGGAACAGGCAAGCTCTTTTATTTTAGAATGATATGATACATAAGGATTGCAAAAGCAAAACTGAAAGCAATCATGTATCAGACGGGCCTGACTTCGGCAAATGGCGGAAACAGGCTATAAAAAAGGAGGACATAAAATGATTGGATTAAATAAAGGATTATTTGCAGTAGGCGGCGCACTTGCAGCAACTCTCGGAGTAAGAATACTCCGCTCTGCGGATGCCAAGAAGCTTTACACCTACGGAACAGCAGCGGTACTTCGCGAAAAGGAGTATATCATGGCAGGTTTTACTGACATCAAGGCTGACTGTGAGGACATACTTGCGGATGCAAAGGAGCTTAACAAGGCATATGCAGAGGCGAGAAGCAGAATTATTGAAGACCATGCAAAGAGAGCTGCCGTAAAAGCAGAGACACTCAGCGAATAACGGGAGAAGAATGCCTTGAAGTGCAGGATCATTCATGAATCCAAAGGCAGAATCAGAGTAAGAGCCGTACAGTATCAGATGAGCCTGGAGCAGGCAGATATACTGGAGTGTTATCTGAAATCTGTCGAGGGCGTTGAAAATGTAAAGGTTTATGATCGTACCTGTGATGCCGTAATACATTACAGCTGTGCGAGAGAAAAAGTCATAGAGGCTCTTGCTGATTTTTCCTATGAGGAGAATAGTTCACTTTCGCCGGAGCACTCGGGACGCGCCTTAAGCAGAGAATATGAGGATAAAATATTCTTCCAGACAGCAGGAAGAATAATCAGTAAGACATTGTTC
>CAVBSU010000007.1:4654-19804 GCA_963598245.1 Lachnospiraceae bacterium
ACATTGTTCCCGCTGCCGTTGAGAGCGGCAGTTGCCGCGGTGAAAAATGCCGGATATATATTTAAGGCAGTAAAGGTTCTTTCCCGGGGCAAAATTGAGGTTGCCGTGCTGGATGCCGTAGCAGTAACGGTATCCATGCTGAGAGGTGATGTAAATACAGCCACCTCTATTATGTTTCTCCTCAGGATAGGCGAAACTCTTGAGGAGTGGACGCAGAAAAAGTCCATCGCAGACCTTGCAAATGTCATGAGTCTGGGAGCGGACAGCGCATGGCTGCTTGTTGACGGCACCGAAGTGCTTACACCCATTGACAGGATAAACGCAGGTGACCGCATTGTAGTCCGTACCGGAAATATGGTTCCGCTGGATGGCAGAGTCACAGGCGGAGAGGCTATGATAAATCAGGCATATATTACCGGAGAATCAGTGCCGGTAAGATGCGCAGAGGGAAGCTACGCTTATGCGGGAACTGTCGTGGATGACGGAGAGTGCACCATAGAGGTCACAAAAGCAAAGGGCGGAGGAAAGTACGATCGCATAGTAAAGATGATCGAGGAATCCCAGAGGCTCAAGTCCAATACAGAGGATAAGGCTTCGCATCTTGCAGATCATCTTGTGCCGTACAGCCTTATGGGAACTATCCTCACATATGCGATAACAGGAAATCCTACGAGAGCCATATCCATACTTATGGTTGATTTTTCCTGTGCGCTCAAGCTTGCGATGCCGCTTTCAGTGCTTTCTGCCATAAGAGAGGCCAGACAAAAGAACATCTCCGTAAAGGGCGGAGTGTATATGGAGGCTGTGGCTGAGGCACAGACCATAGTATTTGATAAGACAGGAACGCTTACCAAGGCTACTCCTACAGTGGTCAATGTCATCCCGTTCGGAGAACACGACGCTACCGAGATGCTGAAGATGGCGGCCTGCCTGGAGGAACATTATCCGCACTCTATGGCAAAGGCCGTGGTTGAGGCTGCCAAGAAAAATGCGCCTCATGCCGACGAAAATCACTCAAAGGTTGAATATGTGGTTGCTCACGGCATAATCAGTACAATAAACGGTGAAAAGGCCCTTATCGGAAGCTATCACTTTGTATTTGAGGAGCAGGGCTGTACGGTGCCGGAGGAAGATCTGGAAAAATTCAACACCGTAACCGACACATATTCAAGACTCTATTTCGCTCTCGGAGGCGTGCTTGCGGCAATTATCTGCATAGAAGACCCGCTTAAGGAGGAGGCTCCGGCAGTTATTGACAGGCTTCATAAGCTGGGCTTTGAAAAAATAGTCATGATGACCGGAGACAACCGCCGTACCGCCGATATGGTAGCTGAAAAGCTGGGACTGGATGCGGTTTATTCGGAGGTTATGCCTGAGGATAAGGCGGCATTCATAAAAAAGGAGCATGAGGAGGGACGCAGCGTCATCATGATTGGTGACGGTGTCAATGACACGCCTGCCCTGTCTGAGGCAGATGTAGGCATTGCCATCAGCGAGGGAGCTGCCATCGCAAGAGAGGTGGCGGATGTTATGGTAGGAACAAACGACCTTCATGCGCTCATAACACTCAGAGTTCTCAGCGAATTATTGATGAAGCGGATAAATTATAACTACAGGTTTATCATGGGATTTAATTCGGGACTCATTGCACTTGGCGTACTGGGGATTTTGCCGCCGGCAACCTCGGCACTGCTTCACAATATGTCGACCATAGCCATAAGCCTGAAAAGCATGACAAATTTGCTGGACGAGACTTAAGATGAAGCCTATCTTTGCCCAAATGGAGCGGAGAAGGCTTCTTTTTTTGTGTATTATATAAGCATGTTAGCAATAGCTTACATTAGAATGAGGAAAAAACACATAAAAAAGGCTTTGATAAAACCATGGTAAAATCGCAGTAATGCCGTGAATAAACGCCGCAAAGGCGATATTTTTTAAGGCTTAAGTTAGCACAAACTAACTACACATATAAAACAGGGAGAGAAAAATGTCCGAGGAGCTTTTTGTAAGATACGGTTCACCTACTCTTGCAGGCATAAAGACAGGAAGCTTATTTTTATGCCCGATGGATTCAAAAGAATCAGTTATAAAAGACATGGCTGATTACAACAGAAGGCTTCTTTCAAAGGGCTTATGCATGATTCCGATAAATTTCATAAGGAATAATGTGCTGGTTTATATGTTCAGGCCGAAGCGCTTAAAAAGAGATCTTGAGAACCCGATGGCAAGACAGATACTCAAAAAGGCAGGATACAGGGACGGAAAATATACGGAGTGTCTTACCGAGCTTGCATCCCGCATGAGAAAAAACGAAGAATTCCCTCATGAAATAGGACTGTTTCTGAGCTATCCGCCCGAGGATGTCATGGGATTTATGGAGAATCATGCAGAAAACTATAAATGCATCGGAAGCTGGAAGGTCTACGGAAACGAGGAGTCGGCAAAAAAGAGGTTTGATGCCTACAATCGATGCACTGAGGTCTACAGTAGGCTTCTGGAAAGCGGCAGGACTCTTTCAGAGCTGGCTGTGGCTGTGTAATTCACAGAGTTAACAGTAATGAATGGACGGTCGGGCAGCAGGGCTGCCGGGACATTGCCATAAAGAAATTATCAAAAGAAAGGAAACATTAAGAAAATGAGCAAGGTAGCAGTTGTGTATTGGAGCGGCTCGGGAAACACGCAGGCTATGGCAGAGGCTGTAGCAGAGGGAGCTAAGGGCGCAGGAGCAGAGGTAGATATTCTTACGGCGGGAGAGTTTAACTCAGGAAAGATTGCAGATTATACAGGAATCGCTTTCGGCTGCCCGGCAATGGGAGCAGAGCAGCTTGAGGAATCAGAGGTTCAGCCGATGTGGGACGATGTAAAATCCGGGCTTGGCGGAAAGAGAGTAGCTCTTTTCGGCTCATACGGCTGGGGAGACGGCGAATGGATGCGCTCCTGGGAGGCAGAGGCAGTAGACTGCGGAGTAAGTCTTTGTACAGAGTGCGTTCTTGCTCATGAGACACCTGATGATGAGGCTCTCCAGGCATGCAGGGATTTAGGCGCTTCAGTAGGACGCTGACTGGTCAGAACTGCAGATATAAAAAACGCTTAAGAAGCGTAAAGAAAAACAAGCTCTTCTTTCAATCTGAAGTAAGCGGCGGTCTGACTGATCGCCGCTTATTCATGGTATATGCCGTGATTACTGCCATAATACATACATGTATACAGTAATACATTTTGCTTGACAACAAAATAACTCACTTATATACTTGAACAAGACTTCGCTCATAAATTTTTATGAGTGTATTTATGTTAGGAGGAAATTATGAAAAAAATATTATCGCTTATAATAACAGCGGCACTTGCAGCTTCTTTGACAGCCTGCGGTTCAACAACAGCAGCATCATCATCATCCGATTCAGCAGCATCAGCAGAAAAGGAAACAGCTGCCGCAAAGGGGATAAAGATGACCATGGGTACGGGAGGAACCTCCGGAACCTACTATGCCTTCGGCGGTGTTCTGGCTCAGTACATAAAAAACGAAGCCGGCATTGATGTAACGGTAGTTTCAACCGACGGCTCCAAGGCAGATATCCAGGGAATAGAGGTAGGAGATTATCAGCTCGGAACAGTCCAGTCAGATGTAATGGCATATGCCTGGGACGGCGTAAAGGCATTTGACGGAGAAGCAGTAAAGAATATCCGTACAGTAGGAGCGCTTTATGCCGAGACGGTTCAGCTTGTAACACTTAATCCTGACATTAAGACACCGGCTGACCTTAAGGGAAAGGCAGTTTCCATAGGTGCTCCCGGCTCGGGTGTTTACTTTAATGCAATAGATGTTCTTACGGCATCAGGACTTACGGAGAATGATATCAAGGCTCAGTATTTAAGCTTTGCAGACAGTGCAGAGGGACTTAAGGACGGAAAAATAGATGCTGCCTTTGTGGTTGCAGGCGCGCCTACACCGGCAATCACGGAGCTTGCCACATCCAACAGCATTTATCTTGTTCCCATCGAAGGAGAGACGGCAGAGGCTATAACGGCAGAGTGCCCGTACTATACAGAGCTTGCAATTCCGGCAGGAACCTATCCGGGACAGGATGAGGATGTAAATACAATAACCGTAAAGGCTACACTTATAGTATCTGAGGATGCTGATGAGGAAGCAGTTTACGAGCTTACAAAGGCCATATTTGAGAATAAGGATGCTATCGCAGCGGAGCATTCAAAGGGAGCAGAGCTTTCAGCTGAAAATGCAACAAGCGGAATGACAGTTCCTTTCCATGCAGGAGCTGCCAGATACTTTGAGGAACAGGGAATAACCGTAGAGACAGAATAATCATAATTTACAGATGCCATAGTCATTCCGGTAAATGAGGACAACATGGAAAATAACAAAGATAAAAATATTTGTATAAGCGCAAACGATAACATAAAGGTATCAGCGGATGTTCATGCAGATACGGCTGAAAACATTCAGGCGGCGGTAGATGATGTAATGAAAAAGTTCGACAGAGAGTCGAACACCCGTGACTGGCAGGGCGTGCCGAAGCTCATAGTGGACATACTGCTTGCGGCATTTGCAGTATTCTGCATGTATGTAACGCTTTTCGGTACACTTCTTGAGGAAATAAGACTGACATCCTTTGTGGCATGCATTATTTTTCTGGGATATATAATCTTTCCCGCAAAAAAGGGAAACCAGAAAACCAATTATATGCCCTGGTATGACATAGCTCTTATGGTGTTGGGAACGGGAGCATTCTTATATTTTACCTTTAATGCCATAACGATTATTCAGCAGGGCAGCAAGTTTGCAAATTATCAGATCGCAATAGGCGTAGTGGGCATGCTTTCACTGGCTGAGATATGCAGAAGATCCGTAGGAATACCCATCCTTATAGTTGCAGCGGCATTTGTTATCTATGCGCTAACGACAGGTCTTTCCAATCCTACATTTGCCGGAAGACTTAACTATGCGATAAGGCTTCTCTTCTATTCAAAGGAGGGAATTCTTTCCACACCTGTAAATACCTGCTCTAAATTCATCGTCATATTCATCATATTCGGTGCATTCCTGGAGCGAACCGGAATTGCGGATTTCTTCATAGACTTTGCAAATGCGCTTGTCGGCGGATTTTCCGGCGGCCCTGCAAAGGTAGCAGTCATATCCTCTGCACTTTTGGGAATGGTTTCCGGTTCTTCGGTTGCAAACACAGTCGGTTCCGGTTCCGTCACCATCCCGATGATGAAGAAGACAGGATACAAGGGAGAATTTGCGGGAGCAGTTGAGGCTGCGGCGTCCACCGGCGGACAGATCATGCCTCCTATAATGGGAGCGGCAGCCTTCCTTATGGCAGATATTGTCAATGTTCCTTACAGCGACATTATCGTAAGGGCCATTATCCCTGCAATACTTTACTTTACCGGAATATTCATAGCCGTCCATGTTGAGGCAAAGAAGAACAAGCTTCTGGGAATTCCAAGGGAGCAGCTTCCTAAGATGAGTAAGCTTGCAAGGGATGTATATCTTCTCATACCTATTGTTTTGCTTATTTACCTTGTAAGTACATCCACAAAGACCATACAGACAGCAGCTGCAATATCTATTATTGCAGCAATTCTGGCGAGCTTTCCGAATAAAAAATACCGCATGACACCAAAGAGTATGTTCGAGGCTCTTGCGGCAGGCGGAAAGGGCTCCATATCGGTGGCGGCAGCCTGCGGTATAGCCGGTGTCATAGCCGGAACCATTACCATGACGGGACTTGCAAATGTGCTTATAAACGGCATCGTAGCCATAGCGGGAAATCAGGTTATCATAGCACTGTTTCTTACCATGGTATGCTGCATCGTGCTTGGCATGGGAGTACCCACCACTGCCAATTACTGCATTATGGCAGCAACCTGCGCACCTATTCTCGTGAGAATGGGTATTCCGGTGATGGCGGCACATTTCTTTGTATTCTATTTCGGAATAGTTGCAGATATTACGCCTCCTGTAGCACTGGCTGCCTATGCAGGAGCGGCTATCGCGAAGGCTGATCCCATGAGAACTGCCGTCAATGCCACAAAGCTTGCCGTTGCAGCATTCATAGTGCCTTATATACTTGCCATGAATCCGGCAATGATACTTATAGATGTTACAGGACCGGTACAGATAGTGAGCATTGCCGTAACAAGCCTTATCGGAATATACGGGGTATCCACAGGTGTTGCGGGCTTTATGTTTACCGACATGAATATTCTGCAGAGACTGATGGCTGTGTTTGGAGGGCTTGCGCTTATGTATCCGGGCACAATGTCGGATATTGCAGGCTGCGCACTGGTTGCAGCAGTAGCAATATGGCAGCAGATGCAGGCAAAAAAGGCAGCAGCCTGAAAAGCATACTCGCCAAAAGCATGAGTCGGAAAGCCGGGGAATTTTTCTCCGGCTTTTTATAAGGCTTTTCATAAAAGCACAAATCTTAAAAAACATGCGGAAATATTTCCAAAGATAGGGTACAATAGAACAAAAGTTTAAAAACCGGAGGGCAGATATGGCATACAGACAGCTTGGACAGATACTTGTTTCGGCAGGTGAGATAGATGAGGAAACACTTCAGGCTGCTTTGGCTCAGGGTAAAAAAGAGGGAAAAAGACTCGGAGAGGTGCTCGTTGATAATGGCACGCTTACGGAGCGTCAGATTATTGATTGTTTGAAGCTGCAGCTCGGAGTCGATTTTGTGGACCTTACAAAGGTGAAGATACCGGTAGCTCTCGCAGAGCTGGTGCCGAAAAACATTGCCCGCACCTATAATGTAGTGCCGGTGAAAGCAGACAGTGCGTCACTTTATCTGGCTATGACCGATCCCTTAAACTTTAAAGGTATTGAAGCGGTGAGACGCAGCTCAAAGAGGCGTGTTATTCCGATGATAGCCATGAAAAGCGCCATGGAAAGAGCCATATTCACGCTTTACGGAAATGAAAGCGTAAATAAGGCGATTGATGACCTTGAGCAGTCCATGAGAGCTTCCTTTATGGGCATAACCGAGGAAACGGCGGCACCGGGAATTGAGACCGTGGAGGAAACTGCACAGGCTGCTCCTGCCATAAGGCTTGTAAATTCCATTCTCGAAAGAGGCGCGGCGAGCGGAAGCTCTGATATACATGTAGAGCCGCGCGCGGACGGACTTGTTATACGCATGCGTATCGACGGCGTGCTGCATGAGATACTCACTGTTCCGAAAAATCTCCAGAACTCCGTCATTTCCCGTATAAAAATCATGGTGGATATGGATATCGCCGAAAGAAGGATCCCGCAGGACGGACGCACCAATGTCAGAGTAAAGGGAAGGGACTATGATCTTCGTGTATCGACGCTTCCTACAAAATACGGTGAAAAAATAGTTATCCGTTTTCTTGAAAAGTCCGAAATGCTGCTGTCAAAGAGCGGAATCGGGCTTACGGAAAAGCATCTTGAGGAGTATAACAGACTTCTTAGAAATGCAAACGGCGTAATACTTCTATGCGGCCCTACAGGCTCGGGCAAATCCACCACCATGTATGCCATGATAGGGGAGCTTAACCGTGAGGAGGTAAATATCGTAACGCTCGAGGACCCGGTAGAGTATGACATGGACGGAGTTAATCAGGTTCAGGTCAATGAAAAGACAGGTATGACCTTTGCAGGCGGGCTTCGTTCTATTCTGCGTCAGGATCCCGATATCATAGCAGTAGGAGAGATTCGTGACGGCGAGACGGCTGAGATAGCCATGAGGGCAGCCATAACGGGACATCTGGTGCTTTCCACCATACACACTAACAGTGCCATAAGCACACTTGACAGACTTATAGATCTTGGGGTGGAACCGTATATCATAAACAGTGCGGTAAAGGGAATTATTTCACAGAGGCTTGTAAGAAGACTGTGTCCGTACTGCAGGCAGGAATACATACCGACAGAGGAGGAACTCGAAACGCTGGACCTTAATCCGAAGGAAAATCCGCCGGAAAAGATGCGCTTTTACAAAAAAACGGGCTGCCCGGAGTGTATGAATACGGGATATAAGGGGCGCACAGCGGTATTTGAGATACTGACGCTTACAGCCTCGATAAAGGAAAAGCTCAGAGATAAGGCACCTGCAGCGGAGCTTGCAGAAGCAATAATGGAATCGGGCTTTGAGCCTATGATGGCAAACTGCCGCAGCCTTGTTATGAAAGGCATAACCACCGTGGAAGAAGCGGGAAGAGTGCTGGGCACCACTGATTAAAGCACCGTCCGTATACCGGGCAAAGAGGGTTATTTAGATGAGTACATTTCGCTATGAGGCGATCTCGAAAGATGGCATAAGAGTTCGGGGAGTAGTAAAGGCCAGAGATAAAAACGAAGCTGTCATACAGCTTAAGGAGGAAATTTCCGTAGTCACCAACATAAAGGAAACCTATGACTACGACGGAATAATTGAAAAGCTTAACGCGGCAGGCGGAAAAATAAGTGCGGAAGCTCTGGGACTGGTATGTCAGCAGTTCGGCATTATGCTGGATTCGGGAATACCGATCGGCATAGCCGTAACACTTATAAAAAAGCAGACCGGGGACAAGGCCTTTAAAAAGATACTTACCGAGGTGGCCGATGATGTAACGGCAGGATACAGTATAGCAGACAGCTTTCAGATACACGGAGAAAAGCTTCCGACAACCTTTATAGAAACCATAAGGGCAGGTGAGGAGTCGGGAGCGCTGGCAGCAGCCTTTAACCGCCTGTCAGAATTTTTTATGACAAAACACAAGCTTTACTCAAAGATAAAAAGAGCCTTTATGTATCCGGCATTTATCTTAGCTCTTTCCTTTATAGTCATTGCCATAGTCATGATAAAGGCGATACCTGCCATAGCGCAGACCTTTTTGGAGCAGGGGGAAAATCTGCCCGGACTTACGATCTGGCTGATAAACACCTCTGACTTTTTCAGAAAGTGGTTCTGGCTCATGGCTATAATAATAGCGATAATTGCGATTATTTTCATATCCTACGCAAAGACCAGAGACGGAGCACTTAAGCTTTCGGAAATAAAGCTCAGGCTGCCGCTTGTAGGAAAAATAGAAAGACTGAATATTGCAGGACAGTTTTCTGCCACAATGGCAACCATGCTGATATCCGGGCTTCCGCTTGTAAGAGCGCTTAATATAACAGGGAATGCCATAACAAACAGAGTTGTGAGCGAATCACTGGAAAGAGCCGTTAAAAATCTGGAGGCAGGCTTCAGTCTGGGGGACTGCCTTAAAAGGGAAGGCACATTGGACGAGCTTCTTATAGAGATGTGCACAATGGGAGAACAGTCGGGAAGCCTTGAAAGCACACTTGCTGCCATAGGAAGATACTATAACTATGAAACAGAACAGGCGGCATCAAGAGCGCTGGCGATTCTGGAGCCTGTGATACTTGTAATACTGGGTATTTTTGTAGCAATCATAGTAATTGCGCTTTACCTTCCGATGTTTACAATGTATAATGGAATGTAATTAAACAACAATACAATAGTAAAATTCACTTGCAAACCTTTGGAAAATTTGTTATTTTGTATAAGGATAAAGCGTATCAGAAAGGAAATTTTATCATGAAAAATTTATTAAAGAAGTTTAAAAACAAGGAAGGCTTCACACTTGCTGAGCTTCTTATTGTAGTAGCAGTAATCGCAATCTTAGTGGCAATCTCAATACCGGTTTTTTCAAGTCAGTTAGAGAAAGCGAGAGAGGCTGTTGATGCGGCAAACATCAGAGCAGCATATGCTGAGTGTATGACATCTATTATTACTGAAGGTGATGGCGCAGATCTTAGCGGAATCACAGTTGAGTTGAAACAGACCAAGGAAAAATGGCAGAATGAGTTTGACTTTCCTGAGAATTTAGACGCTGCTGCTGCTTCGGTTGAACCTGGAAACGGTGGTACAGTTTCATTTAATTACGATCCAGCTGACGGAAAGCTTAAAACATCTATAAAGTTAAAACCAACACCATAAATCGAATACATAAATGATGGCATCACTGATACATGGTGAAGATTTGCGTATAAATTCAAAGTTTTGAAAGCAAGGGAGGCGAGGTGTCGCTTCCCTTTTTAATAGCCATAGCTTGACATGCTGTCAATGAATCATAAGAAAAAAATTCCGTATTGACAGAAAAATATGCGGGTGTTAGTATTAAAAAACTAAAACTGTTTTAAATCCAAAAAAGTATTTATTAAAAGTTTATATAAAAACAGGAGACATGCATATTATGAATAAGGTGACAGATTCAATTTATTATGTAGGAGTAAATGATCATAATATCGATCTTTTTGAGGGACAGTATGTAGTTCCTAACGGCATGGCATATAATTCATATGTCATAGAGGATGAAAAGATTGCGATAATGGATACCGTAGACATTAACTTTACAGAGGAATGGCTCGGAAACATTAAGGAAGTTCTCGGAGAGAAAAAGCCGGACTATCTTGTAGTTCAGCATATGGAGCCTGATCACTCCGCCAGTATCGCAGAATTTCTTAAGGTATATCCTGAAAGCACAGTTGTAGCTACGGACAAAGCCTTTAAGATGATAGTGCAGTTTTTCAGAGAGCTTATCATATCTGAGGATAAGAAGATTATCGCAGCCAACATGAGTACCCTTGAGCTGGGCGCACATACACTGACCTTTGTTCATGCTCCCATGGTACATTGGCCTGAGGTAATGATGACATATGACTCAAGGGATAAGGTTCTTTTCTCCGCAGACGGCTTCGGAAAATTCGGAGCACTTGATGTCGAGGAGGAATGGGACTGCGAGGCAAGAAGATATTATATAGGAATTGTCGGAAAATACGGCATGCAGGTGCAGAGCGTGCTTAAAAAGGCAGCTGATCTGGACATTGCCATTATCTGCCCGCTGCACGGACCGGTGCTTAAGGAGGATCTGGCACACTATATCGGTCTTTATGATACCTGGTCATCATACCGTGCAGAAGATAAGGGTGTATTTATCGCATATACATCGGTTTATGGCAATACAAAAAAGGCCGCACTCATGCTTGCAGAAAAGCTCGAGGCTATGGGCGTGACTTATGAAATAGAGGACCTGGCGCGCGACGATATGGCAGAGGCTGTTGAAAATGCATTCCGCTATGATAAGCTTGTGCTTGCAACAACCACCTATAATAATGAAATGTTCCCGTTCATGCATCACTTTATCACAAATCTTGTTGAGAGAGATTATAAGAACAGAAGCGTGGCACTTATAGAAAACGGCTCATGGGCGCCTACTGCCGCAAAGAAAATGAAGGGAATGATGGAAAACCTTAAAAACATCACATGGCTTGACACCATAACGATACTTTCTGCTATGAGCAGGGAAAATGAGGAGCAGATAGCAAAGCTTGCAGATGAGCTTGCAAAGTGATATAAAAGCTATCAGGATTTTCAAGGCAGCCGGAAAGAAAAACCGGCTGTCTTTTATGATTTACGCGAAGCAATATAATCAATAAAAAAACGCAGTGCCTGAATAAATTTTGTATTGTTCGGCAAAAAGGCTTAATAAAGGAATTTTGCAATAAATGAAATCTGTAAAAGAGCTGATAAAAAACAATAAATATTTGCTGCTGCTTTTGTATCTGCCGGTTTATCTGACGGCATTTTTCATAATAGACAGGCTGAATGTCGACCATTATATTATACGGTGCGGTCTGGACAGCTTTATCCCGTTTAACGAATGGTTTATAATTCCATATTCGCTGTGGTTTTTATGGTTCCCGGGAGTTGCGGCATTTTTCCTGTGGCATGCATTAAGGGAAAATGAGGATGCAAAGGCGGATTTTATAAAGCTCTGTATAGTGATGTTTTCGTCAATGTCTATCAGCCTTATCATATATGTTATTTTTCCGAACGGCATAGATTTAAGAGAGCCGATAGAAAATACAAATATCGCAGCAGAAATTGTCAGGATGATAAGAGCAGCAGATACTCCGTACGGCGTTTGTCCGTCCATTCATGTGGCAACGATTGTTGTCGAGGCACTTGTAATAAGAGACAGCAGCTTAAAGGCTCTGTGCAGCGGCTTAAAATACTTTTCATATTTTGTGACATTGCTTATAATGTACTCGACAATGGCAGTAAAGCAGCACAGTATAGTGGATGTTATAGCCGGAACTGCGCTTGCGGCAGTGCTGTATGTAATATATGAAAAAAACCAAATGCTTAAGAAATTGTGTGATTTATAATTGGGTATAAACTTGCGAACATGCCGGATGCACCGGCAAAAGCCTAAGCGCCGGAGATAAAAGGTAGATTAAAATATGCCAAAGCAATATATAAAAATAAGAGGTGCCGCTGAGCACAACCTCAAAAATATAGATCTTGATATACCCCGCGATGAGCTTGTAGTTCTTACGGGGCTTTCCGGTTCGGGAAAATCCTCACTTGCCTTTGATACCATTTATGCCGAAGGGCAGCGCCGATATATGGAGTCATTAAGCTCCTATGCAAGGCAGTTTCTGGGACAGATGGAAAAGCCGAAGGTTCAGAGCATAGAGGGACTCTCACCTGCAATAAGCATTGACCAGAAATCAACAAATCATAATCCCCGCTCTACGGTGGGAACGGTGACTGAGATATATGATTATCTTAGGCTGCTTTATGCAAGGATCGGCATACCGCACTGCCCGAACTGCGGCAGGGAGATAAAGCGTCAGACCGTGGATGAAATGACAGACAGTCTTATGGCACTGCCGGAAAGAAGCAGGATTGTTATAATGGCACCTGTTGTGAGAGGTAAGAAGGGCGAGCATGTAAAGCTTATCGAGTCCATAAGGCGTTCCGGATATGTGCGTGTGAGAATCGACGGCAGCACCTACGAGCTTTCGGAGGAAATAAAGCTTGATAAAAACCTTAAGCACAGCATAGAAGTCGTGGTTGACAGGCTTATTGTCAAAGAGGGCATAGAGCAGAGGCTGGCGGATTCTGTCGAGAATGCATTAAGGCTGGCTGACGGAATTATTACTGTCGAGGTGCTGAAGGATGAGGGCACGGATACTCTTACCTTTTCACAGAACTACGCATGTCCTGACTGCGGCATAAGCATAGAGGAAATCGAGCCGAGATCATTTTCCTTTAATAATCCCTTCGGCGCATGTCCGGAGTGCTACGGTCTGGGGTATAAGATGGAATTTTCACTGGATCTTATGATTCCGGATAAAACACTTTCATTAAATCAGGGTGTTTTTCAGGTGACGGGATGGCAGTCCAGCGGCCAGAGCAGCTCTTATGCACATGCTCTTCTGGAGGGACTTGCAAAGGAGTACGGTTTCAGTCTCGATACTCCGTTTAACGAGCTTTCCGAGGAAGTTCGGCATATGCTGATTTACGGCACAAACGGCCGCAAGGTTCAGGTGCATTATAAGAGTAAATACAGCGGAGGGACCTCCTATGAGGTGGCGTTTGAGGGTCTTATTGAAAATGTAAAAAGGCGATATAAGGAGTGCTGGTCTCAGGAGCAGAAGGCAGCTTATGAGGAATATATGCAGCATGACATCTGCCCCCTGTGTAAGGGGCAGAGGCTTAAAAAATCAGCACTTTCGGTGACTGTGGGCGGACTTAATATATTCGAGCTTACCTCGATGTCAGTCACAAAAGCGAGGCGGTTTTTCGAGGAGCTTAAGCTTAAAAGCTTCGAGCAGCAGATAGGAGCTGAGATCTTAAAGGAGGTTAAGGCACGGCTTGATTTTCTGGTCAATGTAGGACTTGAATATCTGACTCTCGCAAGGGCGGCTTCTACACTGTCAGGAGGTGAAGCGCAGAGGATAAGGCTTGCAACGCAGATAGGCTCCGGGCTTGTAGGGGTGGCATATATTCTGGATGAGCCGTCCATAGGGCTGCATCAGAGGGATAATGATAAGCTTCTGTCAACACTGATAAAGCTTCGTGATTTGGGAAACTCCGTCATAGTGGTTGAGCATGACGAGGATACCATGAGAGCGGCAGATTTTATCGCCGATATAGGTCCGGGAGCAGGCGAGCATGGCGGAAGGGTAGTGGCAGCAGGAAGTCTTGAGGATATACTAAATTGCCCCGAATCGCTGACAGGTCAGTATCTGTCAGGCAAAAGGCGGATAGAGGTTCCGAAAACGAGAATGCTTCCAAAGGGAAGCGTTACCATAAAAGGTGCCTGCGAAAACAACCTTAAAAATATAGATGTTGAGATACCTCTGGGTGTGTTTACCTGTGTAACGGGTGTTTCGGGAAGCGGAAAGTCCTCACTTATAAATGAGATACTTTATAAGGCACTTGCAAAAGGTTTAAATCGTGCAAAGATAATTCCCGGAAAGCATGATAAAATCGAGGGCATGGAACAGCTTGATAAGGTGATATGCATTGACCAGGCACCGATAGGTAGGACTCCGAGATCAAACCCGGCGACCTATACAGGCGTTTTTGATATGATAAGGGATCTTTTTGCGGCAACGCAGGATGCAAAGCTGAGAGGATATAACAAGGGGCGCTTTTCCTTTAATGTAAAGGGCGGTCGCTGTGAGGCCTGCAGCGGTGACGGAATAATCAAGATTGAGATGCATTTTCTGCCGGATGTTTATGTCCCGTGTGAGGTCTGCGGAGGAAAACGCTATAACAGAGAGACTCTCGAGGTAAAATATAAGGGAAAGAGCATTTATGATGTTCTCAATATGACCGTCGAGGAGGCGCTGGAGTTTTTCAAAAATGTACCGGCTGTTGAAAGGAAGATACAGACTCTTTACGATGTAGGGCTTTCTTACATAAGGCTGGGACAGCCGAGCACGGAGCTTTCGGGCGGCGAGGCTCAGAGAATAAAGCTTGCAACAGAGCTTAGCAGGCGGGGAACCGGAAAAACCATATACATACTTGACGAGCCTACGACCGGTCTGCATTTTGATGATGTCAATAAGCTTGTAAAAATGCTTCTTAAGCTCAGAGAAAACGGGAATACGGTGGTTGTTATAGAGCATAATCTGGATGTAATAAAGGTTGCGGATTATATTATAGATATGGGTCCTGAGGGCGGCGACGGAGGCGGAACCGTAATTGCAAAGGGAACGCCGGAGGAAATATGCAGAGTAAAGGAAAGCTATACCGGGAAATATCTTGAGCCTTATATCAATCGATGAAAAGCCTGACAGAACGGCAC
>CAVBSU010000007.1:19814-39969 GCA_963598245.1 Lachnospiraceae bacterium
TGAAAAGATTATGAAGAAGGAGATGCGATGATTTTTAAGAATATATGCGTAATAAGCGGGCATGAGGTGCTGGAGAACGCATTTATAAAGACCGAGGGAGAAAAAATCACATATGTCGGAAAGACCGAGCCTGAGGCAGCTGACGGTGAGGAAATATACGACGGTACGGGAAAGGTCGCGCTTACCGGCTTTTATGATATGCACTGTCATATACCCATGACCTATCTCAGAGGTCACGGAGAAGGTCTGCCATTACAGAGATGGCTGAATGAAAAGATCTTCCCGTTTGAGGCAAAGCTTACGGGAGAGGATGTTTACTGGGCGACGAAGCTTGGAGCCATGGAGCTTATCGCCTCGGGATGTGCATCCTTCAGTGATATGTATTTCTTTATTAAGGATATGGCTCAGTCTGTAGATGAATGCGGACTTAAGGCAAATATCTGCCACGGCATATCCTCCTTTGATCCGGATGTTGAGCTTGCGAAAATGAATGGCTATATAGATACCATGGAGCTTAACCGCATGGTAAAGGACGGCTGCTTTGGCGGAGTAAAAGGAAGCGGCGAGGGAAGCCGTATCCGTGTCGACATGGGACTTCATGCCGAATATACCTCAACGGAAGGGCTGGTGCGGCAGGTTGCCGAAGCCGCAAAGGATGCGGGACTTAATATTCATACGCATATTTCCGAGACTGAATTAGAGCACAGAGAGTGTAAGGAGCGTCATGGGGGACGCACACCTGTGCAGTATTTTAACGACTGCGGTCTGTTTGATAATTATGTCAATGCTGCGCACTGCGTATATATAGAGGATGGCGACATTGACATAATGAGGGAAAAGAACGCCTGTGCCGTTCACAATCCGTCAAGTAATATGAAGCTCGGAAGCGGCTTTGCCCCGATAAAAAAGTTTCTTGACAGAGGACTTAGAGTGACAGTGGGGACGGACGGAGCATCCAGCAATAACAATCTTAACATGCTTGAGGAGCTTAATATGGCAGGCATGCTGGCAAGAGGCTTTTCCGGGGATGCAAATGCTGTTTCATGCGTAAAGCTACTTTCGGATGCCGCATATGAGGGAGCACTCATGCAGGGACGAACTGACGGCGGCAAGCTTGCGGAAGGATACAGGGCGGATATAATTGTCATTGACCTTGAAAGACCGCATCTTCAGCCTGTTCTGGATGTGCTGAGCAATATTGTCTTTTCCGCACAGAGCTCGGATGTGGTGCTCAATATGATAGACGGGCGTGTGGTATATAAGGACGGAGAGTTTCTTACCATAGACAGGGAAAGGGTTTTTGCAGAGGCAAAGCAGCGTGTAAAGAGAATCCTTTCCGAGCTGTGATAAGACCTGTATCAGACTGATATAAAAATAAATGATATAAAAGAGCTGATTTAAAAATAAGAACGGTCAAATGAAAAAACACGGGAAAAGCGTCCGAAAATCAGCACATGAAGAAGCTTTCAGGTACAATTTGAGTTTGAAAAATATCGCCCCCAGTGATAAAATATTATCATAGGAGGAAATTCGGATGTACAAAAAAGGCGATTATGTAGTAAAGGCAAATACAGGAATATGCCTTATCAGCGATATTATCATGAAGAGACTTTCAGAGCTGGAACCGGAGAAAGAGTACTATGTGCTCATTCCGCTTGAAGATAATAGAGCGAGGCTTTTCGTCCCTACTGCGTCCGATGCCTCAAATATGAGAAATGCCCTTAATGAAGAAGAGGCATGGAAGCTTATAAAGGCAATACCTGAAATCGAGGTCAAATGGATCGAGAGTGACCGCATGAGAGAAAAGGAATATAAGGAAGTAATGCGTTCCAATGATCCGGTGGCACTTGTAAGTATTATAAAAAATCTGTATATAAGAAATCGTGAACGCGAGGAGCGCGGAAAGAAGGTTACGGCTATTGACGACCGCTACTTTAAGCTTGCGGAAAATACACTTTACAGTGAGCTTGCGCATGCATTGGGTAAGAATAAAAATGACATGCGGGCGGTGATAAGCGAAACTTTGGAGATTGGAGAATGTGGCAATGAATATTTCAGTATCGGAATCACTTAAGAAAATGTGGCCGAAGACGGCACTCGGGATTTTGGAATATGAGGCAGATGTAGTAAAGAGTCCGAAGGAGCTTTTAGATGTCTTTGAGGAGGCCATAGAGAGGCTTTCGGATGAATACTGCATGGACGATATAGCAAAGCTTCCGCATGTGGAGGCTACAAGAAAGGCATACAAAGCTCTCGGAAAGAATCCGTCAGAATACAGAAATGCCGCAGAAGCCATGCTTCGCCGTGTAGTAAAAAGCAGCGGGCTCTATCACATAAATAATATTGTGGAGATAAATAATCTTATCTCAATAAGCTCAGGATATTCCATAGGTTCATATGACCTTGATGAGGTAAAGGGAGCTGTTATATATGAAAGGGCAGAAGAGGATCTTCATTATGCCGGAATAGGAAAAAGCAGCGTAAATATCGGATGTATTCCTACGCTTCATGACGATGATGGAGCCTTCGGCAATGCTACATCAGACTCACAGAGAGCCATGATAAAGGAAGGCCACAGGAGGATTGCTTCCATCATTTACTCCTTTGACGGAACAGACGGGCTTAAAGCCTGGATGGATGAGTTTGAAAAAGACCTTAAGGCGTATTGCGGTGTTGCTGAAGTAAAGCAATCTATAGTTGAATAAGGACATCGCCATAAATAAGGCAGTGCGGAATTACTTAGCCTTTACTCAGCTTCTGCTTGGCAAAGTCTATGAAACGGCGTACGGCAGGGGATGCGTTTTCTAGAGACGGAACGGCGATTCCCAGCTTTATGGATGCCGGCGGATCTAGCGGAAGCTTTACCACATCGCACTGATAATTAAGCGTTATGAGGTCATTCATTATACTCATGCCCATTCCCTGCTCGATAAGCGCAAGAGATGCGAAATTCTCAAGAGTCGAGAAGCTTATGTGCGGCTGTATTTTGTGGCGCTTAAGAAGATCAATCACATCGTCATCCCTGCCCTGTGCAGGCATTATAAAGGATTCCTTTGCAACATCCTTTATGGGGTAGGCGCTGTCATCAGCTCTCATATGATTCTTCGGAAGTACGGCAACCATCGGATCGTCGGCAAGAGGAATCCAATCGTAGCTCATCCCCTTTTTATAGCTGAAAAATGCCAGGTCAACGGTTCTGTTATTCAGCCACTCCTCATTTTTCTGATGAATTCCTTCCATCATATTTATTTTAATTCCCGGATACATCTGACAGAATTGATTTAAAAGTCCCGGGAGCCAGTGAGAGGCGATAGAGGAATAGGCACCTATGTTTATGGTTCCGACAGAGAGTCCGTGTATTTCGGAAATCACCTGCTGGAGGCGCTCCTCCTGATTAAGAAGCTCTCTTATTACAGGAAGTATGGCAGAGCCGTCACTTGTTATCGTCAGTCCCTTTTTGCTTCTTTCAAACAGAGTAAAGCCAAGCTCCTTTTCAAGAGCTGTTATAAGCTGGCTGACTCCTGACGGAGAATAATTTAAAAGCTCGGCGGCTTTTGTGAGGCTGCCCTCGGAGGCTGCCACCGAAAAGGCTTTGTAACGAGGATTTATCATGATTTAATATTATCCAATCTGTATATGTGTTCAAAAGCCCGGGCAATTAAACAGTCAAGCCCGGTATTTTTATTATACAGCAAAAGTCGCTGAAAGTGCCTGCAATTATCCTGTATTATGATTTTTCCGGAAATACAAAATAAAAACAAAAATCAGATAAACAGAAAATTCGCGCCGCATGGGCTGTACGGAGTACTAAAATATGTGTATTTAACATTTTCAGACGAGCGAAATATACAAAATGACGATAAATTCGCAAAAATATAAAAAAACGGGGAGATATTTAAGTGAAACTTAAAGATAATATTTAAAACAGTGGATTTACTTTTGACAGGAGTGTTTATATAATCAAGATAAAAATGTGTGCGACCAACAAGGTTGAAAGGAGAAAAACAATGGATAAGAAAAGACTGGTACCAAAGGCGATAACCTTCGATGTATATGGAACACTTATCGACTGGGAAGGCGAAGTTCAGGACTTCATGAGAAAGATATTCAAGAGAGATGGCATTACAAACATCACTCCTTATGAGGCTCAGCAGAGATGGGAGATTCTTCAGTTCGACTATATTAAGACATATCGTCCTTATTTCCAGGTTCTGTTTGATACACTTCAGATCACCGCAGACGACATGGGATTCAAGGTTACCGAGCAGGATAAGGAAGAGTTCTCACGCTCTATGAGAACATGGAGAGCATTCCCTGATACAGTAGAGGCAATGAAGCTCATCCGCAAGCATACAAAGGCTTACATGCTTACAAATACTGATAATGATATCATCAAGGATACTCTCGGAAATGCAGGCATCGAGGTTGACGGTATTTTCACAGCTGAGCAGGCAGGTGCTTATAAGCCAAGCCACAAGGGATTCCTTATGTCACAGGAAAAGCTCGGACTTACGGCTGATGATATGATGCACGCAGGCTTCGGCTTCAGATATGATGTCATTCCGGGAAATGAGCTTGGATACAGAACTATCTGGGTAAACAGACAGGGAATCGTTCGTCCTATTCAGGATGGTGATGTTCTTGAGAACTGCAAGGAAGATGTTATGACAGGCGATCTTATGACTCTTGGCTATGTACTTGAGGGATACTATCAGGCAGACCTTGAGAACGGCTTTAAGGACTGATTAAGGTTTAGTTCCTATTGTATTTAAGAAGGTGGTAATAAAATGAATCTTGTAAAGATTAACGCTGACCGCTGCAAAGAGTGCGGTTATTGTATCAAATTCTGCCCGAAGGCCTGTCTTTCAAAGGGCGATCAGATCAACAAGAAGGGATATTACGCTCCGGTTTTTGACGCAACTAATTGTATCGCATGCGGAACATGTGCGAGAATGTGTCCTGATACAGTTCTTACTGTATATAAGGATGTAGAGTAAGAGGAGGCAGATAAAATGGGAGAGAAAGTATTCATGCAGGGAAACCAGGCTATGGCAGAGTCCGCTATCAGAGCAGGCTGCAAGCTTTTCTTCGGTTATCCTATCACTCCTTCAAGTGAGGTTCCTGAGTATTATGCAAATGTAATGGAAACCAGACCTGAAGAGGGAGTAATGTTCATACAGGCAGAGACTGAGGTCGCTGCATTCAACATGGTGGCAGGTGCCTGTGCAACAGGCCACAGAGCAATGACAGCTACAGCAGGCCCGGGATTTGACCTTGGACAGGAGGCTATGAGCTTCATGTCAGCAGGCGACATTCCGGCAGTAGTAGTCGAGGTTCAGAGGCCGGGTCCGGGAGATGGTGAAATCCTTGCAGCTCAGGGAGATTACTTCTCAGCTGTTAAGGGCGGCGGACACGGAGATTACTGCAACCTTGTTCTCGCTCCTTATTCTGTTCAGGAGATGTGCGAGCTTATGCAGGAGGCTTTTGACCTTGCTCAGAAATATTGCAATCCTGTAGTTCTTCTCACAGATGCTACACTTGCAAAGATGAGAGAGTCTGTTGAGCTTCCGGGATATAAGGAAGTACCGGATCCCAGGACAGTTCCAAACTCACTTACAGGCTGCAAGGGCAGAGAGCCTCATAAGATGGCCACCTGCGGAGACGGCGCTGTTCAGTGGGAGGAGTTCAACGCAAGACTCCAGGCTAAGTATGCCAAGATAGCTGCCAATGAGGTACGCTATAAGGAGTACAACATGGATGACGATCCTGATATCATTCTTGTAGCTTACGGTTCACCTGCTCGTGTCTGCGAGTCAGCAATGAAGCTTGCAAGAGAAGAAGGCATCAAGGTCGGCATGATCAGACCTATCTCACTTTGGCCGTTCCCGAATGTCGCTTTTGAGGGCAAGAAGGGCAAGAAGTTCCTTGTCGTAGAGCTCTCAGCAGGACAGATGGTACAGGATGTTAAGCTCGCAGTGGACGATAAGAAGGACGTTCACTTCTTCGGAAGACTTGGCGGAACAACACCAAGCCCCAAGGATGTACTCGGCGAGATTAAGAAGTTAGTTTAATGTGAGGTGGGAATAATGAAAGCAATTTATGAAAAGCCACAGGTTTTTACTGATGCTATAACCACCTACTGCGGCGGTTGTGGTCACGGAATCGTTGGAAAGCTTATCGCTGAGCTTATTGATGAGCTCGATCTTAGAGAAAATGGTATCCTTGTATGGCCTATCGGATGCTCATGTCTGTCAGACCGTTACTATAACATGGATGCATTCATGTCACTTCATGGCAGAGCTCCGGCTTCTGCTACAGGTATAAAGAGAGCAGATCCTTCAAAGTTTGTTCTTTGCTATCAGGGTGACGGTGATATGGTATCAGAGGGTATGGCAGAGATCATGCATGCTGCTATCAGATCTGAGAAGTTTACTGTTATATTCATTAACAATGCTATTTACGGCATGACAGGCGGTCAGATGGCTCCTACAACCCTTGAGGGTCAGTACGCATCAACAGCTCCTGCAGGCCGTAAGGTAGTTAACTCAGGATATCCTGTTCATATGGCGGAAATCATGGGAATGATGCCCGGTGTTTGCTATTCAGAGAGAGTTACAATCACATCTCCGGGTGCAGTTGCAAAGTGCAAGAACGCACTCAAGAAGGGCTTCCAGAATCAGCTTGACGGCAAGGGATTAAGCTTCATAGAAATCCTTTCACCATGCCCGACAGGCTGGAAGATGGCACCTCTTAAGGCTATGGAGTGGGTAGACGAGGTTGTTTCAAAGGAATATCCTCTCGGACTTATTAAGGATACTACAAAGGAGGAGAATTGATCATGAAAAAGGAACTTCTTTTCTCCGGTATCGGCGGACAGGGTGTCATTACTCTCGGTGAGACACTTTGTGATGCAGCTATAGCAGCTGGATATAATGTTACCTTCGTTCCTTTCTACGGACAGGAGAAGCGCGGCGGCCGTACCATGTGCAACATTGTCATATCAGACGGCGTAGAGAGCCCTATCATCTCAGAGGCAAACATCATGCTTATCTTTGATGAGAGATCACTCAAGGATTATCAGGCACTTATGGATCCTAACGGAACACTTATCATTAACAGTGACATGGTTAAGATTGAGCCTGAGGTTTCATGCAAGGATGTCCGCAAGGTGCCTTTCAATGAAATCGCTGTTGAGGTCGGCAATTCAAAAACTGCCAATGTTGTAGCTATGGGATACATCGCAAAACTTCTTCCTGAGGTTCCGTTTGAGATAATCAAGGAGAAGGTTGCAGATTCTTTCGCCAAGAAGCCTAAGCTTATTCCTGTAAATATGGAGGCTATTCAGAGAGGCTACGATCTCTGATAAAATTATAAGTTCCGCCATAGAGCATTCCTTTGAAAACAGGTGACATTGACCTTAAAAAGGGGATGGCTCTGTGGTGGTTTCTGAGTTTCAGTCTGTGTCCCGACACGGGATGCAGGCGTGTATTTTCATCATAAGGAGAAAATATGAAAGTTGTAGTTTCAGATTGCAGCTGGAATAATTACGATGTTGAGATTGAAACACTCAAGGCCGCTGTTCCGGATGTTGAAGTTGTTTGCGCGCAGATAGATCATGATGATGAGGATGCTCTTATAGAGGTTCTCAAGGGTGCTGATGCTGCCATGTCAGAATACTGCCATTACACAAGAAAGGTAATGGAGGCCTGCCCGAGCTTGAAGATTATTTCAGACAGCTCTATGGGCACTGACAATGTTGACCTTGCTGCTGCAAAGGAGCTGGGCATTTGTGTTGCCAATGCTCCGAGATATTGCATTCACGAGGTAGCAGAGCATATTGCAGCCATGATTCTTTCTATCTTGAGATATATCCCGGGATATGATCAGTCCGTAAAGGCTGATAAGGAGTGGGATTTCACTGTTGCTCCGAAGCTTTACAGAATTGAGGGATTAACTCTCGGTCTCATCGGCTGCGGACGCATTGCTACTATGGCAGCTAATTATCTTAAGGGCTTTAACTTTAAGGTTGTCGGTGTTGACCCGTATCTTCCGAAGGAGGTTGCTGAGGCTAACGGGATAGAGCTTCTTCCGACTCGTGAGGCAGTCGCAGAGGTTGCAGATATCGTTATTTCACATATTCCTGTTATCAAGTCCGAGGCAGATAAGGTAGACAGGAGATTCTTTAATGCTACAAAGAAGAGTCCTATCTTTATAAATATGGCAAGAGGCGCTTCCGTAAATTACGATGATCTTACAGAGGCTCTTAAGAACGGTCATATCAGATGGGCAGGACTTGATGTTGTTGACACTGAACCAGCTGATCTTACTAAGGAAATCTTCACTCTTCCTAATGTAACATTCTCTCCTCATGCTGCTTTCTATTCGGAAACAGCCCTGGTAGAGTGCCGTTCACAGTCGGCTGAAAACATCATAAATTACCTTACGGGCGACAAGTCAAAAGTCTTTTATGTAGTTGACCCAAATAAGGAATAATGATAGAGTAATATAGGTATCCGGGCTGAGAAATCGGCTCTAATATAAACCAAAATCTTTTAGGAGGTATCTACCAATGGTTGGTGAGAAAGTTGTTTTAAGAATGCGTATGTCAGCTGCTGATGCTCATTATGCAGGCGAGCTCGTTGAGGGTGCTCATATCGTTACAGTATGGGGAGATGTAGGAACAGAGCTTGCTATCCGTCTTTTCGGAGATGAGTCACTTTTCCTCGGATATTCAGAGGTTCGTTATACAAACCCTGTATATGCCGGTGACTTCATGGAGTATTCAGGATACATCGAGAAGGTTGGCAACACATCATTCACATGCCACTTCGAGGCTCACAAGGTTATCGAGCTTGCAAGAGGCGAGAAGGACGGCCTTGCTGATTCAGCTGCTAATGTTCTTAAGGAGCCTGTACTTTGCGCATATGCAACAGGTACACTCGTTGTTAAGAAGCCTTATCAGAGACCTGAGTTTGCTGATCCTAAGTTCCAGAATCACTAATTCTGAAAAACAGATTAAAATAACAGAAAAAACACCGCTGCGAAAAATGCAGCGGTGTTTTTTAGTCAGTTCCTTCAAGCCTGAAACAGGTGTCCGTTTATGTCAGCATCATCCTCGATGAGTATCTGTACCTCATACGGACACTGGTGGTATTCCGTAAGGCTGTCCTCATATTCATTGGCAAGCACCAGAGAAGGCTTTTTAGTGCTGTTTGAAAAAAACATCTTTATAAGATATGGGTTCCATCCCTCACTCAGTATCCTTGAACGAAAACAGTAGTAGTTTCCTTCCGGAATCTCAATTACAGAACCCGGCGGTCTTAAGGATTGTTTGGAATCAGAGGGCATCGCTTTTATGAACATTCCCAGACAAAGCGGCTTAAGCTTCATTTCCAACAGCTTATCATAGTCAATTATGATGGAATATTGGCGCATGTAGGGAAGATCCCTCATGGAGTCCCTGTTTCGCAATGAAGTCAGCTTTACATGGTAGCTTTCACGGCTTTCGCCGTCATTTATTCTGACAGCAACCATATATCTTTTCGGAAAATGCTGGACATAGGCGATTTTTTCATCCTGTTCTTCCTCTGAACGGGTAAAATAATTTCTGTACCATTTAATAGTATCAAGAGTGTTGTTAAGTTCGTCTATTTTTTTCTGGCAATCCTTTTCAAGCTCGCTGAGATTATTTATAAGCGACTGGATGTCATTATGTATCAAAATGTTTTTTATCTCGTCCAGGGACATTCCGAGCTTTTGCAGATAGCGTATTCTGTCGATGAAATGAAACTGATCATCAGAGTAATATCTGTAGCCTGTGTCTTCATTGACATAAGCAGGCTTTAAAAGATCAATGGTGTTGTAATATCTGAGGGTTTGCGTGGAGATCCCCATGATTTTTGATACATCACCTATAGTGTAATATTTTTGCATAAACGCCTCCGAAAATGAGTTGCTGCATATATGATAGCAGATCACAGACAAACTTTACAGCTGCAAAAAGGTTTTGATAAGGTTTTTTGAAAAAATGTGTCTGAATTTACATTTATTGCTGAAAAACAGAAATAAAAAGGAGACGGAGGCGGTTTGTCATGCAGGCTTGTATAAATATATGTGCAAAATGCAAGAGCAGCAAAGTGCTTTTTTGGCAAAAGAATCAAAAAAATTATATTGACTCTATTGTTACTATAATGTTTATCATATAGATGTAATAAATAAAGGATTCTCTTTAAAAGTATTTTAACTAAACGGAGGAATTTATAATGGCACTTTCAACAGAACTTCTTTACACAAGAAACTACAGAGCAGATGCAGTTAACCTTGGAAAGGGTGAGTCATTCCCATTCTATCCTTGCACAGCATTCACTGCAAACACTCTTTCAGAGATTAAGGAAGCCTACAGACAGGGATATACCTATATCCGTACAAACAACCCTGACAGAGATGTTCTTGCAGGCATGATGACAAAGCTTGAGGCTCCTAATCTTCCTGATAAGGATACACTTATCTTCTCATCAGGTATGGCTTCTATTTCAACAACCGTCGGTTCACTTCTTAAGGCAGGAGATCATGTTATCTGCAATAAGTACATCTACGGAGAGACTTTTGATGTTTGGGGAAAGATGTTTGACAGATTCGGTGTTGAGCATGACTTCGTTGACATGGATGATATTAAGAATGTTGAAGCTGCCATAAAGCCGAATACAAAGCTCATCTATTCAGAGGTTTGTGCTAACCCGACAATGAATGTTATTGATATTCCTGCATTCGCAGAGCTTGCTCATAAGAATGGCATCCTTCTTATGATGGATAACACATTCACAACACCTATTTCTATCAGACCTCTTGAGCTTGGCGCTGATATCGTTATTTCTTCAATGACAAAGTTCCTTAACGGACATTCAGATGCTATTCTCGGATGCATGACTGCAAGCCATGAGATCATCGAGACAGTAAGACCTATGCGCATGCTCTTCGGTACACCGGCTGATCCGTTCCCATGCTGGATGATGATCAGAGCTCTTGAGACAGTATTCATGAGAGTCGAGAGACAGATGTACAATGCTCATGAGCTTGCAAAGTTCTTCGAGGCAGATCCGCACATCGTTAAGGTAAATCATCCTTCACTTGACAGCTTCGGCAGCAGAGATATTGCAAAGAAGCTTTGGAAGGACGAGGATAAGATTTCAGGAATGCTCAGCATAATCCTTAATACAGAGGATGAGGCCAAGATCGATGCATTCATGGCTAAGCTTCAGTATGTTCATTACGCTACAACACTCGGCGGACTCAGAACAACACTTAACCATCCTGTAACATCTTCACACAGCCATATGCCTGATGCTGACAGAAGAGCTATCGGAATCACACCTGGTATGTTCAGAGTTTCAACAGGTACTGAGGATATTAAGGATCTTATCAATGACTTCAAGCAGGCTTTCACAGCTCTTGACTGATAAACATTCACTATGATTCCATATAAGGTCGTTGTCTCAGGATAGCGGCCTTATAGTAAATAAAAATATTTTATTGGAGGGATTTTCTATGATTGGCGAGTTTGACTTAAGTAATTCATTTTCAACAAACATTCTTGAGGCCGGTGCTTATTTCAGAGAGCCTGCTTCAAATCCGGAGCAGCTTCCTATTCACCTTGCAACAGCACATAATGTAAACGACCTTGATGATCTTCAGAAGA
Source organism: Lachnospiraceae bacterium (assembly GCA_963598245.1). Classification (GTDB taxonomy): domain Bacteria; phylum Bacillota; class Clostridia; order Lachnospirales; family Lachnospiraceae; genus Avilachnospira. The sequence continues at coordinate 31,510 of CAVBSU010000007.1, forward strand.
GATATGATGAGAAGGGCTTCTGCTACAACAGATATCGTAACCCTAACCGTTCTGCTCTTAATGAAATTATGACATACATCGAGGGCGGCGAGGATTCAGTTTGCTGTGCAGCAGGTATGGGCGCTATATGCGCTTCAGTTATTGCAAATACTAAGGCAGGCGACCACATCGTTTCAGGTGATACACTTTATGGAGAGTCTATCGAGATCTTCACAAATATTCTCGGAAAGTATGGCGTAACAGTTACATTCGTTGACTTCACAGATCTTGATGCTATCAAGAAGGCAGTTCAGCCGAACACTACACTGTTCTATGGCGAGACAGTTGCAAACCCTGTAATTGCAGTTCCTGATATCAAGGCTATCGCAGAGATTGCTCATGCAAACAATGCTATCCTTATCATTGATAACACATTCATGACAGGCGCACTTGTAAAGCCTCTTAAGCTTGGTGCAGATATTGTAGTTAACTCACTTACAAAGTTCTATAACGGACATTCAGATGCTACTGCAGGCTCAGCTACAGGACGCGCAGATCTTATAAAGAAGGTATTCGCTATGCAGCAGCTTATGGGCAACCAGGCTTCACCGTTTGACAGCTGGCTTGTATCCCGTTCTATCAGAACACTGGAGCTCCGTGTAAAGAAGCAGAGCGATAACGCTACAGCACTTGCAAAGCTCTTTGAGGAGTCACCATATGTAAAGGCTGTATATCATCCGTCACTTGAGAGCTGCCCGCAGCATGAGCTTGCTAAAGTTCAGTTCAACGGCAACTATGGTCCTATGCTTTCAATCATCCTTCCTGAGGAGGCTGAGGCAGGTAAGGACTGGATGGCAAAGATGAACAAGTTCATGCGTTCACTTAAGCTTTGCCACTATGCTATGACTCTCGGCGGATACAGAACAACAATGTCTTATCCTCCAATGAGCTCACACTCAGATCTTACACGCGAGCAGAGATATGCTATGGGTATCACAGACGGACTTCTCAGATTCTCTGTAGGTATCGAGGATATCGAGGATCTTAAGAGAGACTTCACACAGGCTCTTGAGGCTGCTTACGGAAAGAATTGATATTTCTTAAGTATCCGTCAATATTACATTTTTCAGGCAGTGCAGCTTTGGTTGTACTGCCTGTTTTGATTGGACTTCAGCTTGTTGAATGCGTCGCATATGAGTTTAAAAGACATGCACGGCAACTTATTATCAGCCTGTTTATCAATGGGCAGGGTTACAAAATATGAAAAATAAGCGATTGACATAGTGATGCATGCTATGCTAAGATTATTTGGCTTGAAAAAGCAGGCAAGCTGGTATAGCACAGGTGGTAGTGCGTCGCATTGGTAATGCGGAGGTCACGAGTCCGAGTCTCGTTACCAGCTTTTATTTTCAAAGGCGTCTCGGTATTATGCTCCGGGACGCTTGTGTTTTATATTGAGATGCAGGAGAGTAAAAGATATTTCCGGCTGAAAAAAGCAGATAAAGACATTGGAAGGGAAAATGAATATCGAACCTATAGCATATATTCACACTGATTTCCCGAGTAAATTCGGCGTGCCGAGGCAGAGCGGAATTGTTGATGAGCTTAAGGGTACCATAAGCTTTGTACCGCACTACAGAGATCCTGAGGCTGTAAAGGGGCTTTCAGGCTTTAGTCATATCTGGATTTTATGGGATTTTTCAAAGGCCCACAGAGATGACTGGTCAGCAACAGTATGCCCGCCGAGACTCGGAGGAAAAACACATGTGGGAGTTTTTGCATCAAGATCCCCGTTCAGACCTAACAGCATAGGACTTTCAAGCGTTAGGCTTGATAAGATTGAGTACGGAAGTGAGGGACCAGTACTGCATGTTTCCGGCATAGATATGATGGATAAAACACCCATATATGATATAAAGCCTTATATTGCCGAATATGATGCTCACACGGATGCCGTGGACGGCTTTACATTGAATATAATTGACAGGAATATAAACATAGAAGATCCAAAGGGGCTCGTAATAAAGAGCTGCCTTAATACAGAGCAGAAAACCGCACTTATAAAGCTTTTAAAGGAAGATCCAAGACCGAGATTTGATGCGGACAGTGACGGAAAAAGATTATACGGATTTTATTATTGTAATTATGATGTGCGCTTAAGAGTCTGCGGTGATATACTTACGATCGAGGAAATGATTAAGGTTAGGCAAGATATATGAAATCTGTGAAAGGTGCGTTTATGCGCGAAAATGAAGAGGAAAGAAGCACGGAAAAAAATGAGCTTCTCATAGAGGGACGCAATGCAGTTTTGGAAGCACTGCGTTCGGGCAGAGACATTGACAGGATTTTAATACTTGACGGTGCTCATGATAATGCACTGGGAAGCATTATAAAGGAAATAAAAAAGCATAGAGAGACCAAGCTTGAGTTTGTCGAAAAGAAGAGACTTGAGGAGCTTTCAGCCTCGGGTAAGCATCAGGGAGTTATAGCCTTTCTGGCGGCCTATAATTATGTCGAGGTGGAGGATATAATTAAGAGAGCCGAAAAAAAAGGAGAAGCACCCTTTGTGTTTATACTGGACGGCATTGAGGATCCACATAACCTGGGAGCCATCATAAGGACGGCCAATCTCTGCGGAGCACACGGCGTCATAATAAGACTCAACAGAGCAGTGGGTCTTACGGCGACTGTTGCAAAGGCTTCGGCAGGCGCGATAAACTATACGCCGGTTGCAAAGGTTACAAATATAGCAAATACCATAGATGAGCTGAAAAAGGCAGGCATGTGGTTTGTGTGTGCCGATATGGACGGAGAATCCATGTATAAGCTAAACCTTAAGGGCTCCATAGGTCTTGTTATCGGCAACGAGGGAAAAGGTGTTTCGGAGCTTGTAAAACGAAAATGTGATATGATTGCGGCAATCCCCATGTTCGGAGACATTGACTCGCTGAATGCATCTGTAGCTGCGGGAGTGCTGGCATATGAGATAGTACGCCAGAGATTGTCTTAATATACAGGAGCCTTCAGGAGGTTTGTGATATGTGCGGAATAGTCGGATATGTAGGAAATGAACAGGCAGGGCCGATATTATTAAACGGTTTGTCAAAGCTTGAGTACAGAGGATATGATTCAGCCGGTATCGCTGTAAGAAGTGATGAGACGGGAGAGTTTCAGATAGTCAAGGCCAAGGGCCGGCTTCAGGAGCTCTATAATAAAACCGACGGCGGAAAAAGCACTGTCGGAACCTGTGGCATAGGGCATACCAGATGGGCCACTCACGGAGAACCATCGGAGTTAAATGCTCATCCGCATTGCAGCGATGATATGAATGTCGTCGGTGTTCACAACGGAATAATTGAAAATTACCAGGAGCTTAAGGATAAGCTTACGAGAAAGGGCTATTCGTTCCATTCTGAAACAGATACAGAGGTAGCCTTAAAGCTCATAGATTATTATTATAAGAAGTATCTCGGAACACCGGTTGATGCCATAAATCACACGCTTGTGCGAATCAGAGGTTCCTATGCTCTTGCCATAATGTTTAAGGATTATCCGGGGGAGATATATGTTGCCAGAAAGGACAGTCCGCTGGTAGTAGGTCATTCGGGCAATGCTTCATTTGCCGGGTCTGATGTTACTCCCATGCTAAGCTACACCAGGCAGGTTTACTATATAGATAACCTTCAGCTGGGACGCCTTACCGGAGACGGACTCACCTTTTATAATCTGGACGGAGATGAAATACAGATAGAGCCGAAGACGGTAGACTGGGATGCAGAGGCGATTGAAAAGTGCGGCTTTGAGCATTTCATGATGAAGGAGATACATGAGCAGCCAAAGGCCGTTACAGATACTCTTAATGCATATATAAAGGACGGAAAAATAAATCTTGATGCATTAAAAATAACAGATGAGAGAGTCGCTGAATATGAGAGATTATATGTTGTTGCCTGCGGCTCGGCATATCATGTGGGAGTTGCCGCAAAATATGCTCTTGAAAAGCTTGCAAAAATTCCGGTCGAAGTGGATGTTGCCAGCGAATTCAGATACAGAGACCCGATTCTGGAGAAAAACTCTCTGGTGATTATAATATCGCAGTCGGGTGAAACAGCTGATTCTCTGGCTGCCTTGAGGCTTGCGAAGGAAAAGAAAACAGATACACTGGCAATAGTAAATGTAGTGGGCTCCAGCATTGCCCGTGAGGCAGACCATGTAATGTATACCTATGCCGGACCTGAGATAGCTGTAGCAACTACAAAGGCATACAGCTGCCAGCTTGTATGCATGTACATATTGAGCATGGCCTTTGCTCTGTGCAGAGGACTTATTACAGCAGAGGAAAAAAATCGCCTTACAGCTGCACTTTACGCTCTGCCGCAGCAGATAGACGATATAATTGCCGACAAGGAACGCATACAGTGGTTTGCGTCGCAGTTTGCAAATACTCAGGATATTTTCTTCATAGGAAGAGGCATAGACTATGCCATAGGACTTGAGGGAAGCCTTAAAACAAAGGAAATAAGCTACATTCATTCCGAGGCCTATGCGGCAGGAGAGCTTAAGCACGGAACGATAAGTCTGATAGACAAGGGGACGCTTGTAATAGGTGTAGCCACACAGGATGAGCTTTATGAAAAAACGATAAGCAACATGGTAGAGGTAAAGAGCCGCGGTGCTTATCTTATGGGTATTACAAACAGAGGAAATTATAATATTGAAGGGACGGTTGATTTTGCCGTATATGTGCCGAAGACCGAGCAGCTTTTTGCCGCCAGTCTGGCTATCATACCTCTGCAGCTGTTGGCATATTATGTGAGCATCGCAAGGGGACTTGATGTGGATAAGCCGAGAAATCTTGCAAAAAGCGTTACGGTAGAGTGATTTTTATATGATAAGATGCTTGCAATTAGAAGCATTAAGTGCTACCATATGCGAGTAGGTAAAGGAGCCAAGTGTGTTTGGTTCCTTTATTTATATTTTAAAAGGAAGCGACAAAGTACAATTCAAAAAACGGCGACCGGAGAGAGCAGATATCATGAATGAAATACGCATAAATAAACTGCTTTCCGAAATGGGAATATGTTCGAGAAGGCAGGCAGATAAATTACTCAGTGAAGGTCGCATAAGAGTAAACGGAAGACCTGCCGGGCCCGGCGTTAAAGCAGGCAGAAATGCAAAAATAGAGATAGACGGAAAGCTCGCAGAGGGATGCAAAGCCAAGCCCGTGGTTTTAGCCTTTAATAAGCCCAGAGGAATTGTCTGCACGGAATCAGAAAAAGACAGAGCGCCAAATATCATAGATTATATCGGATATAAGGACAGAATCTATACCATAGGAAGACTGGATAAGGCTTCGGAGGGGCTTATACTTCTTACCAATCGTGGCGAGCTGGTAAATCTCATAAATAAAGAAAGTCACGGACATGAAAAGGAATATGTCGTAAGATGCACAGACAGGCTCACGGAAGGCTTTTTAAAGAAGCTGGGAAAAGGAGTAGAGATTAAAGTTCCGGTAAGAAAAACAACAGCGGACTGCTCTGAAAAAGAAGATTTATTTAAGATAATAAGAACAAAGAGCTGCAAGGTAAGGAAGATAGATGATTACAGCTATGATATTATTCTTACGCAGGGGCTTAACCGTCAGATAAGGCGTATGACCAAGGCGTTAGGAAATAATGTTGAGAGGCTGAAGCGTGTAAGGGTAATGAACATAGAACTCGGAAGCCTTAAAGAGGGCGAATACAGGACGATAAACGGTTCTGAACTTAAAGAGCTTGAAAGACTGGCGGGACTTAAGCATTGACAAAGGCTGCCGAATGGCAGGAATACTATAAAAAATAAAGGAGATAGATATGCAGAACCTCATTTTGCCGGATCATTATGATCCGAAGCTTTCCGTAAGGGAAACACAGGAAGCTATTAAGTACATCAGGGATACATTCCAGAAAGAAATCGGTAAGGAAATGAACCTTGAGCGCATTTCTGCACCGCTCTTTCTTGAAAAGAGTACAGGACTTAATGATGATTTAAACGGTGTAGAGAGAAAGGTTTCCTTTGATATTGCAGCTATGCCGGGAGATGAAATAGAAGTGGTTCAGTCACTTGCAAAGTGGAAAAGGATGGCTCTCGGCCGTTACGGCTTTCTTCCGGGAGAGGGACTTTATACCAACATGAATGCCATAAGGCGCGATGAGGAGCTGGATAATCTCCACAGTGTCTATGTGGATCAGTGGGACTGGGAGAAGGTTATCACAAAGAATGAGAGAAACGAAGATACATTAAAGAAAACCGTGCGTACCATTTTCAAGGTCATTAAGCACATGGAGCATGAGGTATGGTATAAATATCCGCAGGCAGTCTACAGACTTCCGGATGATATTTACTTTATTGATTCCGAGGAACTTAGAAAACTTTATCCGGACAAGTCTCCGAAGGAAAGAGAAAATGCCATCTGCAAGGAGCATGGTGCCGTATTTGTAATGAAGATAGGCGACAAGCTCGGAGACGGAGAGCCGCATGACGGACGCGCGCCAGACTATGATGACTGGCAGCTTAACGGGGATATACTGTTCTGGTTTGAACCGCTGGGGATTGCTCTCGAAATATCCTCTATGGGTATCAGAGTTTCGGAAGAAAGCCTGCATGAGCAGCTTATAAAGGCCGGATGTACTGAGAGAGAAAAGCTTCCTTTCCACAAGATGATTTTAAACAAAGAGCTTCCCTATACTATCGGAGGCGGCATAGGTCAGTCAAGATTGTGCATGCTTCTTCTGGGACGCGCTCATGTAGGAGAGGTTCAGGCCTCCGTTTGGCCAAAGGAAATGCGTGAGGCATGCGAGAAACACAACATTTACTTATTCTGATATCTTAATTTCACGGAGCTGCTGCATCAAAATGCGGCGGCTCTTTTTCAGAATTATCCTTAAGCAGCTCAGACAGAAGGAAGCTGTATATTTTCTGGCTGGAATCACGCCAATTTGAACACATGTCCTTAGCAAGCTTTTCATCCGGAACGGAAATGTCTATAGCAAGAAGTGTTGTTTTCCCCTCGCGCGCAGAGCAGCGCACCATAAAGGATAAATCGTCTACCGGAAAATATTCTGCTATTACTCCGGCTTCCTTTCTTATGCTGAACTTATTTTCCTTAAGGTAATCATTGATATCGGCAACAGCTGCACTGGAAATATCGGAGGAAAAGAATTTGAGAGCCTCCCTGCCGTCATCAGTAATCTCGTAGTGGGTCGAATTGCCAACCTGTCTTGAATCAATAAGATTAGCCTCGTCCAGCTCGTTTAACACGCTCTGAAGTGTAAAATATGAGGTATATTCCTTACCGAGAAAAAATTTGGAAAGCTGTGAATTGGTGATTGGAAAATTCACCTTATCAAGCATATATAAAATCATGAGCTTATACAGAGTCTCGGGCTCCTGAATCATCCTGTGACCTCCGGTGCGTTGGATATAATTTCTTTCCGGAGAATTATATCACATTCCTGTGGAAATAGCACTTTAGTCTGTGGTAAAATAAGATGCCCGAATTTCTTGAAAGGCATACAGATGAGAGACAGGATAAACAGACTTGCAAAGGGGATAAATGAGCTTGAGACGCCGGAGATAAGAATTATTCCGGAGTCTGTTTCGCTGTGCATAAAGGCTGATGTGACAGACAGCTTTATAATAGAGCTTACCAGTAAAAACGGCTTCAGCATAAAGGGAGCCTGTTTTTCTGATGAACTTAGAGTCAAGCCGGAACAAACCACATTTGCAGGGCGGCATATCAATCTTGCGATAGAGGTAAATACAGCAGGACTCTGTGAGGGTGATATACTCGCAGGAAATCTTGAGTTTATAACCAACGCCGGGGAGTTTACCTGCGGGTACAGCTTTGAGATAGAAAAAAACATTGAATCTGCCTGTGCACCTGATGAGACAAGTATGTCAGGAGAGCTTTGCAGAATAAACTATATCGGCCGTGATAAATCTTCCTTTGACGAAAATGCGGGGCCGAAGCTTCCTGAAGATGATACAGGACTGGAAAAGCTTGCAATAAGGCTTATAAATGCAAAGGATGAATCATACGAAGCCTTTTTTGTATACAGGGAGGCTGTACGAAGGCATTTAAGCATTACACACCTGTATGAAAGTTATATGCTTTCATATCCTGACGGATGCAGGGAAAGACTGCCGAGAGAGGTACTTTTATATTTTTCCTACGACAGTGAGATAAGTCCTGAAATAGCTGAAAAACTGTATTATGATATCATAAAGCATGAAGCCTCCGACACAGAGCTTTTTGACAACTTCTCGGCACAGATGAGTGCCTTTGCCATGAGCAACGCACTTTCGGGAAGAATAAACGAGAGGCTTTCCCTTATTTATGACAGGATGATTTATGAGGATATGCTGGATAAAAAGGCTGCCGAGATCCTCCCGGATATATTAAAAAGCGTACGGTATGAAATTACTGACGGAAGAGCAGAC
>CAVBSU010000007.1:39979-51861 GCA_963598245.1 Lachnospiraceae bacterium
CTGCTACGGAGAACTCAATACCTTTTTTGAGGGGAAGCTCACTGACGGCACAGCATATGTCCCTGTATTTTTTTTGAATGCGGAAATCAGATTCGGCGCAGACTGTGAGGAAATTGACGACAGCGGAAGAAGCGTCATAAGGACAGAGGATGTTACAGGCAGAATAAAATATACAAGAAAAACTGTTTTTAACAAGCCTGAGCTTTTAAAACGGTGCTTTGAAATAAATCCGAAGCATCCGATGCTTTTATTAAGTGCCTGCAGAAATATAGCCTCATCAGGCATACAGAACAGTGAAGAGGAAGAGCTTCTTGTAAAAGGGCTTTCGGAGCTTAATTTAAGCAGAGAATTCAGAAAAAACATAATAGCTGTACTTTGCAGCAGCGGTTTTGACTTAAGCTGGACAGGACTTCTTAAGGAAAGTGATTATGACAGGGACAGCTGCAAAAGTATTTTTTCGGCATTTATCGCGGCAAAGGAATATATTGCAGGATATAATCTTATAAAGCACTTCGGAATGGATGCCATAGAAAATACTGACTTAAAAAAAATGGCAGAGGGGCTTATCGAAGAAGAGGCAGAGAATATAAAGAAGGACAGTACATTTCTTCTTATCTGCAAGCGACTTTTTGACAGCGGCATGGCCTCTGATGATATGCTCGGTCTTTTAGCCGGAGAATACAGCGGCAGTATCAAAGAAATGCTTAAAATATTTGGAAAAGCTGCAGAAAAGGGCTTTTCAGTAAAAGACCTTTCGGAAAAGATACTCACCTTCGAGCTTTTTGCCGGCAGCAGCGAACAGATAGATAAGGTGTTTAAGGCATATGCAGTAAGCGGCATAAGCGAGGACATCGTTATAAGGGCATACCTGGTAAGCAGAAGCACCGATTATTTTCTTTATGAAAAAGACATTGACAAAGATATACTTTTCAAAGCACTCTTCAGTTATATATCCGGCCTTAAGGATTTATTTGCGCTTCCGGTCATATGCTATATTGCACTGACAGCCTACTATGCGGACAGAGAAGAGCTTAATGACAGGGAGCTTATTCTCTGTCAGAGGATAACTGACAGGCTTATCGCAGACGGGCTTATTTTCAGATATACGAAAAAGCTCAGAAAAAAAATACATATTCCGGAAGAAATCTGCTGGAAGTATTATGTAGAATATCATGCGAAAACTGAGGAGCCGCCGAGGCTTCTTGTAATGATAACACCGGATGAAGAGGTTTATCATACTGCAGAAATGAAGAGAGTCTTCAGGAATGTTTTTGCAGCTCCGTTTATTTTATTTACCGGAGATGAGCTGCATTATCTCATTTATGACACGCCTTCCTCTTCAGAGCTCAGTGAAGAGGGCAATATCAAGGTGACCAAGCTTCACAGACAGTGCGGTAATCGCGTGCGCGCTTTAAATAAGATGATGAAGGCAATAGAGACAGAGGATGAAGAGATTCTTAAGGAAAGCATGTTAGGATATGTGGAAAATGCAGAGACCATGAGGGCTCTGTTTAAACCGGAGAATCAGGGATGGCATTAAACATAGGCATTGATTTTTGCAATGATTATATAACTGCATATAACTTAAGCGAAAAGAGTATGCTTAGTGCTCCGGCAGTTATATGCCGGGAGAAAAAAGAAGATCTCTGGTATATAGGGGAGGCGGCATACAGAACCGCGCTTTCCGGAAATGGTGTTCTTACGGATAAGCTTTTAAGCCTGCTTAAGAAAAAAGGCATGTCGACCATAGCAAGAAAGGCATATACGGCGGAACAGCTCATATCAAAGCTTACAGAGAGTCTTCTTCTGCAGATAATCAATGAAGCAGACTTAAGCGAGATAGACAGACTGGTCATTGCACTTAAAAAAGCCGACAGAGACGAGATGGATTCGGTTTTGAAGGCAGTGGAAGAAACAGGCATTGACAGAAAAAAGATCAGCATCATAAGCCATGAGGAAGCCTTTGTTCATTATATGATGTTTCAGGACAAATCGCTTTCCTACAATCTTGCAGGTCTTTTTGATCTATCGGGTGAGTCACTTTCGTACTATAAGCTTAAGGTCTTAAGGGGAGGAAGCCCATGTGTTGTCTGTGAAGGAGAGGAACTCGAGGAGGCTTTTCGCATCGGCATTTTGAAAAACGGCTCCGGCTCTGAGCTTGCCGATAAAATAATGACGGAGGCAGCAGGAAAGTGCATGGGCAGTGATATTTATTCTGCTATTTTCCTGACCGGAAAGGGCTTTGAACGCACGGACTGGGCAAAGAGCTTTATCGAGCTGATCTGCAAAAAGAAGAAAGTCATGGCTGAGCCGGGTCTCTTTGCAATAGGCGCGGCAATTTATGCAGGAAAGCTGAGTACGGGAGAGAACATCGGATATAAGGTTCTGTGTGATACGAGAACTAGGGCTGAGGTCTCGCTTTCAGTGCTTATAAATGATAAACAGTCCAAGCTTATTATGATTCCGGAGGGAAAGCCCTGGTATGGTACAAGCACATATGCCGAGGTTATTCCCAGGGGGCAGGATTACATTGACATTGATATAGAATATGCAGACAGGACAAGAAATAAGCGCACGGTAAGGATGGAGCTTAAGAATTTTCCGATGCGGCCGGACAGATGCACGAGGGTTTCCGTGGAGTTTGGATACGAGTCCGAGGATGTGCTTTTAATAAGCATAAGGGATATGGGCTTTGGAGAGATTTATCCTGCGGGCAATGTCACTGTATGCGAGAGGGTGAAGATTTAAAGAGCAGTATAAGGCTGTAAAGATTAGAGGTCATAATGTCATTGCTGTTATGCAGACAGACGGCGAACCTGCCGTTTTGTCATGACAAATTAAATATAAATATCAGAAGCGAACAGGAGCTGTGCTTTGTTATATATAATTATCCTATTCTCTGTTTGGAAGGTTTCTGTTCTGAACGGCTTTATGCATGGATAGAAAAACAGCTTTCAAGGAAAGAACTTTCTGAAAAGCTCAGGCAGAGCGAAAGGCAAAAGGAAAAGGCAGAAAACAGACTTCTTATTATACTTAAAGAATGCAATTACTATGATACACACGAGATCATGGAGTTTGCAAAAGTTCTGTCAGAGCTTTCCGGGCTTTCGGAGGCAGAGCGTATAAGAAAAGAAGGAATTGCATTATTTTCTGCCGGAAACTTTAAGCTTGCCATGGACAGGTTTGAGCTTTCGGTAAGGGCGCTTGAGTCGCAGTTTAAGAAGCTTGGCAGATATGATGACAGAGAGTTAAGAGAGCTTAACGAAAAAAAGGCGGAGCTTTACTGTGACATGGCAGCAACAAGGCTCCAGATGTTTGATGAAAGATCGGCTGTAGAACTTTTGGAAAATTCACGCCTGACAGTAAGGAATGAAAGAGCCGAAAGGATGCGTTATCTTATAGACGGAAGCGGAGATTTGCCGGAAGAGACATGCAGAGAGCTTGATAAATACAGGGATGATACAGCTAAGGAAATACAAGGCGGAAAAGCATATCAGGAAGTCCTTGATATTTTTAAAAATGAGAATCGTGAAGAGATATTTAAGGAAGCAAAAAAGCTTGCGGCTAAATGGAAAAAGGAATGCAGAAAGATGTAGACCTGACCCAGGCTAAATAATCAGACAGGAAGAGATAAGATGAAAGAACTTGAAAAAAACTATGACCCGAAGGACATGGAAAGCCGAATTTATGAAAAATGGATGAAAATGAAGTATTTCCATGCCGATCCTGCCTCAAAGAAAGAGGCTTTTTCAATTTCCATGCCGCCGCCAAATGTAACGGGACAGCTGCATATGGGACATGCGCTTGATAATACGCTTCAGGACACTCTGTGCCGATATAAAAGAATGAAGGGCTTTGAGGTGCTGTGGCAGCCCGGAACCGATCATGCGGCTATTGCGACCGAGGTAAAGGTTATAAATAAGCTCAAAGCCGAGGGAAAGGATAAGCATGAGCTGGGGCGCGACGGCTTTTTAAAGGAAGCCTGGGCGTGGAAAGAGGAGTATGAAAGTAAAATCATAAACCAGATGTATAAGCTCGGGGTTTCGGCAGATTGGGACAGACTCAGGTTTACCATGGACGAGGGCTGTTCAAGGGCTGTAGAGCAGGTATTCATTGACCTGTATAATAAAGGACTTATATATAAGGGAAACAGAATTATTAACTGGTGTCCGGTATGTAAGACCTCTATTTCTGATGCGGAGGTTATTCATGAGGAACAGGAAAGCTTCTTCTGGCATATCAAATACCCGGTAGCAGGCGAGGACGGACTGTTTCTGGAGGTTGCCACCACGAGACCGGAAACGATGTTCGGTGATACGGCTGTTGCCGTTAATCCGGATGATGACAGATATAAGGCTCTCATAGGAAAAAATGTCATTCTTCCGCTTATAAATAAGGAAATTCCTATTGTGGGTGATGAACATGCTGATATGGAATTCGGCACGGGCTGCGTAAAAATCACGCCGGCACACGATCCTAACGACTATGAGGTAGGAAAACGCCATAATCTTCCGGAAATCTGCATTATGCATGATGATGCCACCATAGATCTTCCCGGTACAAAATATGACGGTATGGACAGATATGCATGCAGAAAAGAGGTTGTAAAGGATCTTGAGGAACAGGGCTATCTTGTGAAGACCGTTCCGCACACTCACAGCGTCGGCATCCATGATCGCTGCGGCTGTACGGTTGAGCCTATGATAAAACCCCAGTGGTTTGTAAGGATGGACAAATTTGCCGAGCACTGCAAAAAGGTTCTTGAATCCGGCGAGCTCAGGTTTGTTCCTGAGAATTATTCCAAAACATATATGAACTGGGTAAATAATATCAGGGACTGGTGCATAAGCCGTCAGCTCTGGTGGGGACACAGAATACCTGCATGGTACTGTAAAGACTGCGGAAAGATATATGTAGGACATAAGGAGCCTGAAAGATGTGAATGCGGATGCAGCCTGTTTGTACAGGATGCGGATACGCTGGATACCTGGTTTTCATCGGCATTGTGGCCGTTTTCCACTCTCGGCTGGCCTGATAAGACACCGGAGCTTGCAAAGTTCTATCCCAACGATGTTCTTGTGACAGGATACGATATCATCTTCTTCTGGGTTATACGCATGGTATTTTCCGGAGTCGAGCAGATGGGCAAATGTCCGTTCGGAACTGTTCTCATACACGGACTGGTTCGTGATGAACAGGGAAGAAAAATGAGCAAGTCACTCGGAAACGGAATTGACCCGCTCAAGGTAGTGGACGAGTACGGTGCAGATGCGTTGAGAGGAGCACTTCTTACGGGCAATGCTCCCGGAAATGATATGCGTTACTCCGAAAAGAAGATAAAAAGCGCCAGAAACTTTGCAAACAAGGTCTGGAACGCTTCGCGCTTCATTATTATGAATGTCGAAAAAGCCGGTGATGAGGTAAGAAAGGTATTTGAAAAAGCCGGATGCGGTTCTGACATCGGAACCATTCCTGACGGAATAAAGCTTGAAAAAGAGGATAAGTGGATCCTGTCAAAGCTTAATGCTCTTACTGACAATGTCACAAGAAATATGGACAGCTTCGAGCTGGGAGTAGCCCTGGACAATGTCACGGCCTTCATGTGGGACGAGCTTTGCGATTGGTATATAGAGATGCTTAAGGCGCGTCTTAACGGTGATGATGAGGAAACAAAGAAGTCGGCACTTTGGACACTTAAGACTGTTCTGGTGAACGGATTAAAGCTTTTGCATCCGTTTATGCCGTTTATCACCGAGGAGATATTTGATAATATCACGGATGAAGAATCCATTATGATATCAAAATATCCCGTTTATTCTGAAGCCTGGAATTTTGCAGTCGATGAGGCTGAGGTGGAGGCTATTAAAGAAACTGTAAGAGCCGTAAGAAACATTCGCGCGGAAAAGAATGTTCCGCCGTCTAAAAAATCCGTTGTCTACATAGTTACAGAGGATGCTTCGGTAAAAAATGCCTTTGAAGAAACCGGGGATGTTGTAAAGCTTCTCTGCTCGGCATCGGATATATATCTCAAGTCGGACAAAAGCGGCATAGAAGCTTCAGCTGTAAGTGCAATCGTATCCAATGCGGCTATATACATTCCTCTTAATGAGCTTGTAGATCCTGAAGAGGAAAAGGGAAAATTAAAGAAGGAAGAGCAAAGACTCTTAGGCGAGCTTAAGCGTTCTCACGGAATGCTTTCTAATGAAAAATTCATCCAAAAGGCTCCCAAGGCAAAAATTGATGAAGAGAAAGCAAAGCTTGAAAAATATGAGGAAATGCTGAAGAAAGTAAGAGAACAGATGGATAGCCTTGCCTGAAACAATCCGTACTTTTATGTTATGTGATGCCTGCAAAAACGCAGGCACTGGCATTTATTCAGTAAAAATAACAAAAATAAATGCAAAAAAAACAGCTTATTGTATATTGACTTAAAAGCTGCATTCGTGGTTTAATATCGGAAGAACGAGGGCGTTCATTTTGTTTTGATGCAAGATGAATGCCTTTTTATTTGTTAAGAACTGTTTGACAGTTCATTATAAAACTCCTTTATTTATTACACAAAGGCATCCTCAGATCTTTGCGGAAATCAAGAAGCCGCAGCGAGACTGAGGCTGTTTTTGTTTTAACCGTTAAAAAACGAGACAAAAAATATTGTCGCAGAGCAGTTCAATATCTTGAAATTTTCTGTTCAAAAGTATATTCTAGATGTGGCTTGGAAAAGCTTTCTTATATAACGAATTTTTAAACTATATTCCGATAAAAAGGCAGGTGAATAAAGTGGACGCGGGTGACGGTCATAGTCGATCTAGAAAATCAAAAACGGATACAGGCAGCCCTGCGTCACGACTTATTTACAGGCACACTTCTTTTCATCCTGATTTCTGTTAGAGGTCGTATACATCGCGGGTTCTGCTTTTGTCTGTACAAAACTTAAAGAAAGGAGCAGAACCGGCATGGACGAAAAGGATGAAATCTTTGAAGATACAGACTTAAGACCGGTAGAAACAGCCGAGGAAGAGCCGGCCGAAAAGCCGGATTACAAGTCTGAAATTATCAGCATTATAAAGAGCAATGCTTCTCCCAAGGTTCTAAGAGACAGACTCAGCGATTATCATGATAATGATATAGCGGAAGCTTTATCGGAACTTACACCTGCATTTCGAAGGAAAGTATATCGTGTTTTGGACACGGATACGCTTTCGGATATATTTGAGTATGCGGAAGAGGATGAAGTAGCTATATACCTGGATGAAATGGATCTTAAAAAGGCAGCAGAGATCATCGGGCATATGGATTCTGATACTGCTGTAGATATTTTAAGAGCCATAGACAGGACTAAGCGCGGGCTTATTCTTGATCTTCTGGATGATGATTTCAGACGCGATGTGGCATTGCTTGCATCCTTTGATGAGGATGAGATAGGCTCACGAATGACCACCAATTATATAGTTATTCATGACGATCTTTCGGTAAAGGGGGCCATGAGTGCTCTTATTGAGCAGGCACCGGAAAATGATAATATATCCACAATATTTGTTTTGGACAATCAGGATATTTTTTGCGGAGCCATTGATCTTAAGGAGCTTATAATTGCCAGACAGGGAACACCTTTGGACAAGCTTATCATGACTTCATATCCGTATGTTTACGGCACAGAGGAAATAGATGACTGCATCGAAAAGCTCAAGGATTATTCGGAAGACCTCATACCGGTTCTGGATAATCAAAATAAGCTTTTGGGGGTTATTACATCACAGAGTGTGATAGAGGTAGTAGATGAGGCACTCGGAGAGGACTATGCAAGGCTGGCAGGTCTTATTGCGGAGGAGGAGCTTGAGGAGCCGTTAAAGGATTCCATGAAAAAGCGTCTTCCGTGGCTTGCGGTGCTGATGATACTCGCGCTTATCGTATCAACGGTAGTCGGTGTTTTTGAAAAAGTCATATCACAGCTTACGCTTATTATGTTCTTCCAGTCAATGATACTGGGTATGGCAGGAAACTCCGGTACACAGTCCCTTGCGGTCACTATCCGTATACTGATGGATGAGAACCTTACGGCAATGCAGAAGAGCAGGCATGTTCTGAAAGAGGTAAGAGTCGGCTTTTGCAACGGTTTTATATTAGGGCTGGGGTCAACCATACTTGTAGGTCTTTACATAATGTTTGTAAAGCACAGGACTGCCGGTATGGCATTTTCGATATCCGGCTGTGTAGGGATATCTCTTTTGATAGCCATGACGGCGGCAGCGGCGGTCGGAGCATTGATACCCATGCTTTTTAAGAAAATAAATGTAGACCCGGCAGTTGCCTCGGGTCCGCTCATTTCCACTGCCAGCGATCTTATTTCTGTGGTCATGTATTATTCTATGGCATGGCTTTTGCTTATCAAGGTGCTGGGCTTCGGTGCGTGATGCACTCAAACAGACGAAGGAGTGTTATATCAGTTTGGCGAATTTTGTCTTGAAAAAGAAGATCATCTATGCAATAATACATAAGTTCGGAGATGTATCGAAGTGGTCATAACGGGGCTGACTCGAAATCAGTTTGCGGGCAACCGCACGTGGGTTCGAATCCCACCGTCTCCGCTGGAAATCACGCCAGTAGTCGGTTTTTCCGGTTGCTGGCTTTTCTTTTTCAGTTGTATGGTGGTGTATTTCCTTGCTTGTTTCACGGTATTCTCAATATCAGCGTCATTGACTTCCTGCTGGATGACACACTTGTCTGAATCCTCTCAAAACAAAACTGCTCACCGTGTCCTGATTTTATAAAAGCGGCATCAGTTTTTATAAATCCGATACGATATCGGCAAACTGTGCATGTATATATTTTGCCAGAGCCTGCGGATCAAGCATAAGCTGCTGTCCTCGCTGTCCTGCACTTATGCCTATCTCGGAAAGCACTTCGGCAGATTTATGAATATATGTGGGATAAAGCTTTTTCATGCCAATGGGAGAACAGCCTCCGCGAATATATCCTGTAAGCGGCAACAGCTCCTTCACGGGAAGCATTTCGACCTTTTTGTTATTGGATATTTTTGCGGTTTTTTTCAAATCAACCTCCATATCCACCGGAATTACACATACCAGATAACCGGTTTTATCGCCGCAGAGAACAAGAGTCTTAAAGAGCAGATTGTGATCAATGCCCATCATATCGGCGGCATGAGTGCCGGAAAGATCGTTTTCATCAACCTCATATTCTTTATGGATATATGGTATCTTTGCTTTATCCAAAAGCCTCATAACATTGGTTTTGACTTCCTTATCGCTGTTTTTTGACATGTCAATGCCTCTCTTCAAATTAAACTGATCTTATGATATCATACCACAATTTATGGTGCTTGTTTATGGAAGTCGTATCGGCTATACTATCCGGAGGGGAAAGTTTTGATTGGGATTTTTAAGAGGTTATAAAATGGGCGCAGGAATATCAGACGAGAAATGTGAAAATTTGGATGAAATCAGAGAAGAAACAAGATTACTTCTTACAGAGCTTTTGGATGCTGCAAAACTTGAGCCGGGTGATGCCATAGTCGTGGGCTGTTCATCGAGCGAGATAGCAAATCACAGGATAGGTTCATTTTCAAGCGAGGAGATAGGAGAAGCTGTCTGTGAAACTATATTGGATGTGCTGAAAGATACAGGCATTTATCTTGCAGCCCAGTGCTGCGAGCATCTTAACAGAGCCGTAATAGTTGAAAAGCAGTACGCAAAGGAAAATCGTATCCCTGTAGTAAATGTGGTTCCGCAGCTTAAGGCCGGAGGTTCATTTGCAACAGCTACTTATAAAAATCTTAAGGAGCCGGTTGCCGTAGAAGAAATACAGGCAGCCGCAGGAATTGATATCGGAGACACGCTTATCGGAATGCATTTAAGACCGGTTGCAGTGCCGGTAAGAGGCAGTATCAATTCCATAGGAAATGCGCACACTGTAATGGCACGCACTAGAGCTAAATTTATCGGCGGTGAAAGAGCCGTATATTATAAACCGTAAACCGTGAAATAATATCGGAGTATGCTTATGAGGATAGGACATGGCTATGATGTCCATAGATTAAAAGAAAACAGGAAGCTGATCCTTGGAGGAGTGGAGGTGCCTTACGAGAAGGGGCTTGAAGGTCATTCTGATGCGGATGTGCTTACCCATGCCATAATGGACGCACTTTTGGGAGCAGCGGCATTGGGAGATATAGGAAGGCATTTTCCGGATAATGATGACAGGTATCTGGGGGCTTTCAGTATCGGACTGCTGGAGGAAGTAGGGAAAATCATAGCAGGAAAGAGCTACAGGCCGGGAAACATTGACAGTACAATTATCTGCCAGAGACCGAAGCTGAAGGACTATATTCCGAAAATGAGAGAAAATATAGCGCGGGCACTTAAAATAGATATATCTGCCGTGAATATAAAGGCCACGACCGAGGAAGGGCTGGGCTTTACCGGAAGAGGTGAGGGCATTGCGGCACACGCAGTCTGTATTTTGCTGGACGATGAAAAATAAATCGTTCAGCGGTGAAAAAGGGTCGGCGAAAAAGGCTAAAGCGGCATTTGTGCAGGAGCCTTACGGCACGGTCAGACATGTTATTTACAGGAAAATCGGGAGGCAAAATGAAGATTTTTGATACATTACAGAGACGAAAGATTGACTTCAAACCCATAGAGGACGGAAAGGTGAGCATGTATGTCTGCGGACCTACAGTTTACAATCTTATTCACATAGGAAATGCCCGTCCCATGATAGTTTTTGATACATTTCGCAGATATCTTGAGTATAAGGGCTACGATGTTAATTATGTTTCAAATTTCACCGATGTGGATGATAAAATTATCAGGGCGGCAAATGAGGAGGGAGTGGATTCCTCTGTTATATCTGAGCGTTACATAGCAGAATGCAAAAAGGATATGAGTGACCTCAATGTAAAGCCTGCCACGGTGCATCCCAAGGCTACGCAGGAAATTGACGGCATGATAAAAATGATACAGACTCTTATTGACAAAGGGCATGCTTATGTGGCAGAGGACGGCACGGTTTATTTCAGTGTTCCGTCCGACAGGGGCTACGGAAAGCTCAGTCATAAGGATATGGATGAAATGATGTCCGGACTCAGAGATCTCAAGGTCAGCGGTGAGGAGCAGAAGAAAAACCCAAACGATTTCGTTTTATGGAAGCCTAAAAAGGAAGGAGAACCGTCGTGGCCTTCACCATGGTGCGACGGACGCCCCGGCTGGCATATCGAGTGCTCTGTAATGAGTCAGAAGTATCTTGGCGATACCATTGACATTCATGCCGGAGGAGAGGATCTTATATTCCCTCATCATGAAAATGAGATAGCTCAGTCTGAGTGCGCAACGGGGAAGCCTTTCTGCCACTACTGGATGCATAATGGCTTCCTGAAAATAAATAATGAGAAAATGTCCAAATCACTTGGAAATTTCTTTACAGTAAGGGATATCACGGCGCAATACGATCCCATGGTACTTCGTCTCTTTATATTGAGCGCGCAGTACCGCACTCCGCTTAACTTTTCAAGGGAGCTTATGGATCAGATAAAGGCCTCCTATGAGCGTATTCTTAACTGCACAGATAAGCTTTCGGCTCTTATAAAAGCAAAGGAGAACGCTCCTGCAGATGAAATGAGCGCTGAAGAGCTTGACAATAAGGCCCGGGTAGAGGTCTTTATAAAGGATTTCGAGACAGCAATGGAGGACGATAATAATACTGCAAATGCTGAAACAGCCGTATATGAGATAGTTCGTCTGGCCAATGCAACTGCTTTTGAGACCTCATCCGGGACATATGTGAACTATCTCATGAAGACTGTAAAAACACTTTGCGACGGAGTTCTGGGAGTTATTTCGGAAAGGAAGAAAGAAAGTCTTGAC
>CAVBSU010000008.1:0-41937 GCA_963598245.1 Lachnospiraceae bacterium
CTGACTATTATATTTAATCAACCATAGGTGTTACAACTTTATTATATCAGGACAGAACCGGGCGGCATGAACACTCGGATAGCCAGAACTAAAAAGATTATAAAAACATAGGCATCATGACCTTGTTACTTTTCTCAATACTGTCAGCGCCAAGCGGTAAGGTCAGCAGAGTTGCGACAACAATGATAACATGATAAGGTATATTAGAAGTTAACAAGCAGTAATAAAAAAGCGAAAGGAAAAAACATGAATATCTGCGGGCTGATGAAGGTTACACTTTTGGATTTTCCGGGGCATGTAGCATGTACGGTGTTTACCGGAGGCTGCAATTTTCGTTGTCCGTTCTGTCATAATTCCGAGCTTCTAAGTTTGAATGCACCGCCTGTAATGACTGTCAATGAGCTGTACGGCTTCCTCGAAAAAAGGCAGGGAAGGCTTGAGGGCGTAGCCTTTACGGGAGGAGAACCGACTTTAAATCCCGAGCTTGCAGATGCGATGCACCATATTAAGACTTGTTATGGCATGAAGATAAAGCTGGATACCAACGGAACTAATCCGGATATGCTCTCCGAGCTGATAGAGGAAAGCCTGGTTGATTATGTAGCAATGGATATAAAGGCAGGACCTTCAAATTATGCAAGAATTGCCGGAATAGAACTCAGTGATGATATGTGGAAAAAAATCGTCGCAAGCAAAGACTTGCTGATTAAAGAGAACAGAATAAGAAGTGAGTTTAGAACCACGGTGGTAGGAGGACTTCATACCGAGGCAGATTTTACAGAAATCAGAGATTTTATAAAAGGCGCGGAACAATATTTCTTACAGAGCTATGTGGAAAGTCCCAATGTCCTTTGCCTGAACAAGGGCTTCTATACGCCTGAAGAAAAGACATTGAAGGACTGTCTTGAAACAGTCCGCCCGGCAGTACATTTTGCCACCATTCGGGGAGCAGAGTGACGGTAAAGAATGCCGCAAAAAATGACTGAAATCTTAAGCTTTCGATTTCTTTACTAACCATGTGAATGATGGTAAACTAAGAAACATGGCAAGACATAGAAAAAGAAGAAAGAAAAGCAGCAGTTTTAATAATGCCATCAGCCTTATCACATCAATAGCACTCCTTGTGATAGCGGTTCTGATGGTTATTTTCGTTGTTTTTTACATAAAAAATAACAGCTTCCTGAATATATTGGGGATCAATAAGTCGGTGACTGAAAGTACGGCTGAAAGCACGGCAGATGTCAATGCAGACGAAAGCGGAGACATTGACAGTATTGTGACAGACGAAAAAATAGGGCTGTGCAGACTGGATGACGGAGAGATAGTATATATAATGAACAGCGAGGAAGCGTCGGAGCATGATGAGAGCGAGTATATAGAGGCACCGTCTGCGGAGAATGTCGCGGAGGAGACAGAGGAGCCGGACAACACTACAGGAGATAAAAATATAGATGCCAAGGTCGCAGCTGCGGCGGCAGCTTCAAGAGAAAAGGCAGCAAGAAGATATTACCTTGTAAACAGCTGGCTGGATCTGGGAGGAAATCTTTATCATTTTGATGCCGAGGGGCATGCATGCAGAGATACCTTTAAAGAGGGTGCATTCAGCTATGATTATGATGATGAGGGAATCCTGAAAAAGATAAGCTACAATAAAAACTACAGCGAGGCATCTGCGGCAGATGGCACGGAGCTCCCGGGACTTATTCAGACAAAAACGCTCTGGGCATTCATGGATATGAAAAAGACTCTCGGAGATTATACTGCAATCATGTTTAAAAAGACTACGGATTCTCTTTCTCATGCTTTGGGTACAGATGCAAGCCTGCAGTATGCCTCCAGATATGCCTACGACATAGTCGGCGGAAAAATCATATATCTTGCTGTGCCGCAGGGAAGCAGTGATTCAGACAGGCAGAGCGAAAACGGGTCAGACGCTGTGCTTAAGAATATTGTGGGCAAGGTTTTTTGCATGACTCCGGGAGCTGATTACAGAGAAATCGCAGCGGAAGGAGCGTATGGCTTTAAGGCCTTTGCAGATGATGCAGGAGGAATTGTCGTTTATTATTATGACGGAGAAAATATCCGCCGCAGCACTCGGGTAAAAAAAGATGAGAGCATGGTGAGCTTTACGGAAGATGCAAGCTATACCGTGGATATTTCAGAGAATATAAAGGCTTATCTAAGCCTTTCCTCCGGACAGAGGGTAACGCTTCAGACAGGAAGCTTTAAGGCGGGAAATTTCACATATTCTCTCGCGGCTGACGGAGAAATACTTTCGGTTGCCGAAAAAACCACCGTAAATACAGGCGGATATACATATTCCATCGAGAATGGCGAAGCCTTCGGCTCAAAAATGGCGCGAGTCATAAGAAAGGACAAGGCAGGCACGACAGAGGTTATTTCCAGCGAATTTTCGGGAAGCACAGGGAATATTCATTATGATTATGATTCCTCTTCTATTATTGCGGAATATGTCGACGGAACCGGCACGGGAGGACTTTTGAAAATTACCTTGAGCGGAGATGTTGACATTATACAGGATGCGGTATCACCGGGCGGGAAGACCGTGCTTTATGCTATAGACGGGGGCAATGCTGTCTATAAGACCTCAGAAGGCACAGGCTCTGTTTTCAAAAAGGCAAGAATAAGCGCATCCACACCTGTTGCAGTTTCGATAGAACCTGCAAAGGTGGGCGGAACAGACAGTGTAACGGTACAGGAGGCAGGACCTGATACATCGGGCGTAAGCAATGTAATCGAAAGTACTGCATCAGGCGGAAATGTGCCTGCATCGGTAGATGTGGGAAAGGCACCGGGAGGTCCGGGCTGATGGGAAAGATTTTTTATCTGATAGGCAAATCAGCCAGCGGCAAGGATGCCGTTTTCAGGCGAATAAGAGCAAAAAGACCTGAGCTTAAGGATTATATAATGTTCACCACAAGGCCTATGCGTGACGGAGAAAAAGAAGGAATTCCCTACCACTTTACGAACGAAGCAAAGCTTAAGGCTTATGAAGAAGCCGGAAAGCTTATTGAATCCCGCACATATCATACAGTAAAAGGCCCGTGGATATATGCGACAGTGGACAACGGACAGTTTGATAAAGCCGGAGACGATTACCTGGTTTCAGGAGGGACGGTTGAATCCTTTGTAAAAGTCAGAGATTATTTCGGAGAAGATACGGTAATTCCAATTTATATTGAAGTGGAGGATGGCGAACGGCTTATCAGAGCCATACGCAGGGAACAGAAGCAGGCAGAGCCTAAGTATAAGGAGATGTGCCGCAGGTTTATTGCGGACAGCGATGATTTTGCCGAAGAGAAAATCATAAAGGCGGGGATAAAGAAAAGGTTTATAAACATTGACATCAACAAATGCACCAAGGAGATTTTGGACACGATAGACGGGGAGAGCAGACGATGAAAGGGTTTGCCGATGTTTACGGGAATGAGCTTATAAAGGAGCAGTTTAAAAACAGCATAAGGGATGACCGGATAAGGCATGCCTATATGCTTACCGGAGAAAAGGGCAGCGGAAAAAGAACCATGACCGAGGCCTTTTTGCTGGAGCTTTTCTGCAAGGCAAAAGATCCTGAGACTGACGAGCCGTGCATGAGATGTTCTGAGTGTAAAAAAATAATATCCGGCAATCATCCTGATATTATTTATGTTGCACATGAGAAAGAAAAAACCATAAGCGTTGACGATATTCGCGGGCAGGTCACGGATACTGTAATGATAAAGCCCTACAGCTCCAAATATAAGGTATATGTGATACCTGAGAGCGAAAAAATGTCGATACAGGCGCAGAATGCATTGCTCAAGACTCTGGAGGAGCCGCCGGAATATGTGATTATTATTTTGCTGGCAGCCGATGATAAGCAGCTTTTGGACACGATACGCTCAAGAGTGACAGTAGAGAAAATGAAGCCGTTGACCGACAGTGTCATAAGAAGCTATATGAAAAAAGAGCTGAATGCCGATGGAGAACGGCTGGATATCTGCGTCGCATTTTCAAGAGGCAATCTGGGACGGGCAGCAGAGCTTTATCAGAGCGAGGTTTTTTCGAACTGGTATCAGCGGCTTATGATGATTGTAAAGAGCATAAAGCGCATGAATTCAGTGGACATGCGTATAGAGATCGCAAAGCTTAAGGAGACATGCCCCGATCTTTTGGATGCGCTTGACATGCTGGAGCTGTGGTACAGGGATCTTACGATGTATATGGTGACAAAGGATATGAATGAGCTTATTTTTAAAGGAGAGGCAAAAGCGCTTATGTCCGCGGCCTCGGCAAGCTCATATAACGGAGTTCAGGAAATAATGAGCAGAATACAGGTCTGCCGCGACAGGCTTAAGGCTAATGTGAATCCTGAGCTTTCCTTAGAATTACTGTTCCTTACTATGAAGGAGAATTAAAGCAGATGACAAAAGTAGTCGGAATACGATTTAAACAGGCAGGAAGAATATATCATTTTTCGCCGGGAAATTTTGACCCGAAGCTTGGGGAACATGTCATAGTGGAAACCTCAAGGGGCATAGAGTATGGCAAGATTGCCATCGAGGCATATGAAGAGGCGGATAACAAGGTAGTTCATCCTCTTAAGGAGGTCATTCGAATGGCAACTGAAGAGGATATAGCTCATGAGGCGGAAAATAAGAAAAAGGAAATGGAGGCATTCGCAGTCTGCTTCGATAAAATAAAGAAGCATGAACTCAACATGAAGCTTATTGACTGTGAGATAACCTTTGATAATTCAAAGATACTTTTTTATTTTACGGCTGAGGGCCGCATAGACTTCCGTGAGCTTGTAAAGGATCTTGCCGCGATTTTTCATACGCGGATAGAACTGAGGCAGGAAGGGGTGCGCGATGAAACAAAGACTCTGGGAGGTCTGGGATGCTGCGGAAGAGAGCTGTGCTGTCATTCATATCTCAATGATTTCGTGCCGGTTTCAATAAAGATGGCTAAAAATCAGAATCTTTCCCTTAATACCTCGAAAATATCAGGAGTGTGCGGAAGACTCATGTGCTGTCTTAAGTACGAGGAAAATGTCTATGAGGAGCTTAATAAAAAGCTGCCGTCACAGGGAGATTATGCGATGACACCGGATGGCTTAAGAGGCACTGTATCATCGGTCAACATTCTTAAGCAGAGAGTAAAGGTGCTGGTGGATCTTCCTAACGATGATAAGGAGATAAGAGAGTACCATGCGGGGGAGCTCAAGATAAGAAGTCGCCGCAGGGGGACACCAAGAAATGAACCGGAGTATGATGAAAACCCTGAATCGGAGTACGAGGAAGACATTAAGCCCGAAGAAATAAAAGAACAGACTCCGAGAAAGGGCCGCAGAAATCCTGACAGAGAAAATGAGCGTGAGAAGAAAGAAACTCATCACGGTGAAAAGACTGAGAACCGCGACAGGCGAAGACAAAGAAGCAGAGAAAGAAGCAAGCACTGAGACAGTTTAAAAGCATTGAGAAGAAACATAGAATTAAAACCGGGCGAGCGGATTGATGAGCTTCAGAGAAACGGATACGGCATCATCCAGAGCGAAAATAACTTTCGCTTTGGCATGGATGCTGTTTTACTGAGCGGATTTGTAAAAGTAAAAAAAGATGAGACAGTCGTGGACCTGGGCACGGGTACAGGGATAATTCCGATACTTCTGGAGGCAAAGACGGAGGGTAATGTGTTCTACGGCCTGGAAATTCAGCCGGATATGGCAGAAATGGCAAACAGGTCGGTACTTTTAAACAGTCTTGAAAATAAGGTGCATATTATAAACGGAGATATATGCGACCTTCTGTGCAGAGAAAATCAGGAAGATAAGCTTAAAGGGCAGGCAGAAGTTAACAAGGACGCAGAAGGGCATATACAGGAAGAAGAAATCGTGACGGCAGGCTGTTTGAAAAAGTGCAATGAGTCAGTCAGAAATATAGATGCACTTAAGAAACTTTTCGGCAGAGTAAATGTAGTAACATCAAATCCGCCGTATATGAAGGTACAGCACGGCTTAAAAAATCCGGAAGATAATAAGGCTGTAGCCAGACATGAAATAAAATGTTCGCTTTCAGATGTATGTGAGGCGGCATCAAGACTGTTATGCCACGGCGGACGCTTTTATATGGTGCATCGCCCTTTAAGACTCCCTGAGATAATTACTGAGATGAAACGCTTTAAGCTGGAGCCAAAGAGAATAAAACCGGTTTATCCGTTTATAGATAAGGAAGCCAATATGATACTTATAGAGGCTGTTAAAAATGCTTCTCCGGAATGCCGTTTTGAAAAACCGATAATTGTTTATAGAAAGCCCGGAAAATACACGGATGAGATTTACGATTTATACGGATATTAAGTCCCTTTAAGGAAAATAAAGCCGTGCAATCCGAATATCAGGGAAAGCTTAGCCATGGAAGAAAACAAACAGGGAAAATTATATATTTGCGCAACTCCCATAGGAAATCTTGGAGATATTACGCCGAGGGTGGTGGAGACACTTAAAAATGCAGATATTATAGCGGCAGAGGACACCAGAAATTCTATAAAGCTCTTAAATCACTTTGAGATAAAAACACCCATGACAAGCTATCATGAGTTTAACCGCTTTGATAAAGCAAATGAGCTTGTGAAAGAGCTGCTGAGGGGAAAGAATGTAGCTGTAATAACTGACGCGGGAACACCCTGCATATCAGATCCGGGAGAGATTCTTGTAAAAAAGTGCATAGAAGCCGGAATAGAAGTGACATCGCTTCCGGGTCCGTCGGCTGTTGTAACGGCACTTACTCTTTCGGGCTTTTCTTCAAGTCGGTTTGTATTTGAAGGCTTTCTTCCGCCTGTTCAAAAGAAGAAGGAACGAAAAGAAGCACTCTCGAGAATAAAGGATGAAACGGGAACAATAATATTGTATGAGGCTCCGCATCATCTGAAGGAAACTCTAAGGGAATTAAAGGAGCTTTTCGGAGGAGACAGGCGTATAGCTCTTTGCCGGGAAATGACAAAGAAACATGAGGAGGTTCTTCGTATAACTCTGGGTGAGGCCTGCGAAACAGAGCCGAGGGGAGAGTATGTGCTGGTTATTGAGGGCAAAGCCAAAGAAGAGATAAAGAAAGAAAGAGAAGAAAGCTTTCTTTGCATGTCTGTGACGGAACATATGCAAAAATATCTGGAAGCAGGATATAACGAAAAGGATGCAATGAAGGCCGTTGCCGCGGACAGAGGCGTATCCAAGCGGGATATATATAATGAGATTAAAAGATAAAAAGGCCCGGAACAAGCTTTTATGATTTGTCAATGAAAACATCGGAAAAAATGTCAAAATGTTGATAGCTTTGTTGAATAACAACATTCTAAGTTGGTAAATTGCACTTTTTTCTATAAATTTTGGAATAACAGCGAGTTAAATGTTGATAACTCGCTGTTATTTTTGTCTAAAAAGACAAAAAAGCAGGAATTAAATTAGTTATGTTCCGCCAAATTTTTATTTAAGTTTGTATTTATTTTATGCATGCTCAGACGAGAGACAGAGTTTCGCTGTGTTTTTTGTGACTTTTTCCGGTTGACAAAAGCGGGCTTTTTACAGTTTAAACATCTGCAATTTAATTACCGCGGGTATGTTGAAAAAGAGTATAAGGGGAGAATGAAAAGAAACACAAAAAACACGGTGAAATGCATGCAAAAATGCTAAAAATGAACGGAAAAACATAAAAAACAAATTAAAAATGTTGACATTCAGTGAAAAAGTGATTATAAAGAATGCAAAACAAGGCGATATACCGGCACATCGTAAAAGCAACGGATTCATTTTGCAAAGAGGTAAAGAAAATCATGGAAAAGAATGAAACAACAGCAAAAGGCGGATTTCTGGCGGCGATTTCTATAGCGGCATTGTTTTTCAGCAGTTATGTAGGACCGGGTTTTGCAGCAGGAACACAGACGGTTTCCTACTTTCTAACTAAGGGCTCAATGGGAGTTATATTTGCTCCTGCACTTGTAGGTGTGCTGACATTTTTCTGGTGCTATCTTACATTTGAGTTTAACCGTATCTACAAGCCGAAGGATTATCGTGAACAGTCGGATATGATTTATAAGAACCCGGTAGCAAGACATGCACTTGGCATATTCAAGGATGTATTCGCTATCATACAGGTTCTCCTGGTTGTGTCAGGAATGATTTCAGGAGCTGCAACCATACTTGAAAGCACTTTTAATCTTCCTATGATAGTAGGAACACTGGGATTTGCCATTGCAATGATCGGTCTTACTCTTTACGGTTCAAAGCTGGTACTCAAAGTAGGAAATGTACTGACGATACTTATCATTGCCATAGTTATACTTATATTTGCAATCGGTATAGGAAAGTGCTGGCCTGGTACAAAGGAATTTATTGATGCAGGCTCAAAGCCCGAAGATTACGGCTTTTCAACAGGATATGCATGGATTGTAATGCTTTCGGTCATCACACTTTATACCTGCGGAGCCAATGCGGCAGTTCCGGCATGCAGACTTTCACTTAAAACAAAGACAGATACACTTGTTGCCTCGCTGGGTTCTGCAATTCTCTGTGCAGGTGCAACTATAGCATGTACGGTAATCTTTGCAGGCGGTATGCCTGAAATAAGCAAGGAACCCATCCCCATGCTTTATGCTATGCAGAGCATGATAAATGCAGGCGGCTGGTCACAGGCAGCTTATATCATAATCGCACTTTCAGCCATGCTCAGCACAGGCGTCGGTCTTCTTTCAGGTGTCAGTGAGAGATTCCAGGATCTTCTCGGAAGAACGCTTATGCAGAATTCAACAGCTGTAATAAGAAGAACGGTAATAGGTATTGCCATAACCATATTAAGCGTTGCACTCAGCAAATTCGGTATACTTGCCATCATCAGCAAGGGATATACAATGTTTACGCTTGTATCAGCTCCCGTACTTATTTATCTTCTTTTCATCACTGTACCTTACAGAATGCACAAGGATAAAGAGGAAGGAATATTCCCCGAGGAGAATGCATAAGGCGCCGATGGCTTTGAGAAGCATAAAGCACAGGCAATACCTGAAAATTTATATTAGCTGGAGCAAAGAGACATTGACCAGCACAAAAACACAAGGAGGGCAGTAATTATGCCGTCAATGCATATAGATTTTTATTCCGACACACTCCGCATTGATACGGGTATGGAGGTAATATATCCGCAAAATACAACAAGAACACCGGCTGACTTGAGAGATGTCATAAAGCCGCCGTTCCAGGTGCTCTATCTGCTTCATGGAATCATGAGAGATCAGACGGGCTGGATCAGATTTACGAATATTGAGCAGTATGTAATGGATATGGGACTTGTGGTAGTTATGCCTACAACATATAGAGGCCATTATATCAACCAGCCCCACGGTTATCGCTACTTTGACTATATTACAGAGGAGCTGCCGAAAATAGTAAAGAACATGTTCAATATTTCCGATAAGCGTGAGGATACATTCATCGCAGGACTTTCCATGGGAGGCTAC
This sequence comes from Lachnospiraceae bacterium, assembly GCA_963598245.1. Lineage (GTDB taxonomy): Bacteria > Bacillota > Clostridia > Lachnospirales > Lachnospiraceae > Avilachnospira. Next base: position 9,508 of record CAVBSU010000008.1, read on the forward strand.
GGCGCACTGAAGGCAGCGATAGAAAAACCGGAGCAGTACTCTTATGCCGCATCACTTTCCGGCGTAGTCAACATCGGAACCATGTATAGCTCAAAGGATCTCTACTCGGATGCCGAAAGACTTCAGACCTTTGACGGAAAGGATCCGACAGGAGGAAAGGATGATATTCTTTTCAGGCTGAAGGAACAGAAAAAGGCAGGAGCAGAACTTCCCAAGCTTTTCGTAGCCATAGGACAGCAGGATTTCATGTATCAGGACAATGTTAATTTCTATAATGAAACAAAAGACCTTACTGATGTGGAATTCCTTGAAGAGCCAGGCGGACATACCTGGGACTTCTGGGACAGAAACATAAAGAGAGTAGTATCGGAATGGCTTCCGGTAAAGCAGAGACTGAACGGATACACGCAGTCATTTATAGTTTAAATACACATAAAAATCCCCCTTCGATTGGTTTTAATCCTGAAGGGGGATTTTTATGCAAAAATTATAATATTCAGCTGTAATCCGGGATAAACGAAAACCGGGGCTTATGTCCAGTTTTTCAAATATAAATCGGAAGCGTTTTCCGTATGGGCTTTTCTGAGCTTTTCCAGATTGCGGCGAAGCGGAGTTTCAAGGTGTTTAATCATGGCGGTATAGGCCTTAAGCGGGTCATGCTCTATTATGGCATCCAGGACATTTTTATGCTCTTCAAAGGTAAGGTCGATAATGTCGCCGGTTTCAAGGGAATTTCGTGTAAAGCAAAGATTTCTGTCTCTGTTCATATCAAGAGTGGTCTTAAACCTTGAGTTATCTACACAGGAGTAGATAACATCATGAAAGGCTGTATCAAGATAGAAGTACTCCCCTTCAGGAAGTCTGTCTGCGACAGCTTTTTCCTGAAGCGCTATATTTTTTCTAAGCTTATCTATAAGTTCTTCATAGGAATTATCCCCCTCAGGTCTGGATGCAAGAGTATAGCAGCAGTAGCCCTCTATGGCGCATCTGAGCTCAAAAAGCTCTATAACATCCTTTTCGGAAAATTGTTTAAGTCTGAAGCCGCGGCTGGGAAGAATTTCTATAAGATCTTCACGACTAAGCAGCTGCAGGGCATCTCTTACAGGGGTTTTCGACATTTCAAGCATCTTGGAAATGGCATTAAGTGAATATATTTTATTTTCGTCAAGAACTCCGTCCCGGATTTTTTGTTTCAGGTATTCATAGGCACGATCCTGAAGCATGGTTGCAGAATTATTCATGGTCACCTTTCTTTAAAACTGTCACAGATAAAGGACATAAACGGTTATATTATTACAATCACTGCCTATACAGCGGTGATGTGAAGGAATTTGCATAACGCAAAGCAACACCATTCTATATGAAGGTGAACAAAAAATCAATAGGCAGCATTCCGGAACACCGAATGTATCGGGAGGAATTTCCGATATTTTTTATTACAGAGGGATGTGCAGCAAGAGTGTGAATATAAAAAAGAACAATTTGCATACAAACTATTTAAAATGTTAAAAATTATCAAAACAAGTAATTTATTTGTGAAATACAAATAAATCAAAAACTATAAATTTATTATATTTGTCAGATAAAGTTAATTTATTATGTGATTTCATAACAAATAGTCACTATCATTGTATAAAAATCACTATTGAAATCAGACAAATAGATGCTATAATGCACCTAAATACCGATATACCGGAATTGCGAAATGTCGGATGTTCGGCCATTTAATGGCTTAGTATAAGGTTCATTTTAAGGAGGAAAAACATGAAGAGAAGATTTATGGCACTTGCTCTCAGCACGATCTTGCTTGCAACCGGACTTGCAGGTTGTGCAAGAGGCTCGGTAGGAAGCAGTTCAAGCTCGAGCACGACAACCACAGAGGCAGCAGACGGAGAGGCAGCGGCTGATTCAACAGAAGCAGCAGGTTCATCCACAGCACAGTATAACATCAGAGTCGGACATGTTCTTGCAAATTCACATCCGTATCAGACAGGTCTTGAGAAGTTTGCAGAACTTGTAGAAGAGAAGACAAACGGAGCTGTTCATGTAGATGCATTCTCAGATTCACAGCTTGGAAACGAGAGAGATATGATCGAAGGTCTTCAGCTCGGAACTATTGAGATGGCACTTGTTTCAACGGCACCTCTTTCAGGTTTCACAAGCGATTTCCTTGTATTCGATCTTCCTTATATCTTCCCTGATTCAGATACGGCAAGATCCTGCGTAGACAGTGAAGTAGGACAGGGAATGCTTGATTCTCTTGAATCTCAGGGCATTAAGGGACTTGTTTATTTTGAAAACGGTTTCCGTCATGTAACAAATTCATCTAAGGAAATCGTACATCCGAGTGACATGGCAGGTGTTAAGATAAGAACCATGGAGAATGCCATTCAGATGGAAACATTCTCGGTAATGGGCGCAGATCCTACACCTATGGCATTCGGTGAGCTTTTCACAGCTTTACAGCAGAAGACTATTGACGCACAGGAGAACCCGCTTCCTGTTATTGATACCTCCAAGTTCTATGAGGTTCAGCCATATCTTTCACTTACAGGACACTTCTATGCACCGGCACCTCTGCTCATCGGAAAAGCTTTCTATGACAGCCTTCCTGAGGAGTATCAGACAGCAGTTATAGAGGCAGCTCAGGAAGCAAGAGACTTTGAACGCGGACTTCTTGATGAAATGAATGAGAGACTTGTAAATGAATTCAAGGAGAAAGGCATTACCGTTACGGAAATTGACAAGGATGAGTGGAGAGAGGCTGTTCAGCCTGTATATGATAAGTATATCGGTGAAGGAACAGACATGATTCCGCAGGAAATCTACGATAAGGTTGAAGCATTTATTAACCAGTAATTATACAGGAGTCCTTTAATGAAGAAGGTTTTATACTTTTTAGATCACATTGAGGAATATATGCTTGTCATTCTGATGGCATGCATGTCAACTGTGGTATTTATTCAGGTTGTATTCAGGGTTCTCGGAAAATCTCTTCCCTGGTCGGAGGAGTTCACCAGATACAGTGCAGTCTGGATTACATTCGTAGGAGCAAGCCTCGGAGTAAAGAGAGGAGCGCATGTTGGAGTAGAGGCACTCAAGATAGCGCTTCCGAAATGGCCGAGACGCATACTGGAGCTGTTTTCCGTAATATGCATGATTGGGCTTGCATTGATAATAATCATCTATTCCTCTCAGATCATCAGTACGCAGATATCCATGGGACAGAAATCTCCGGCGATGCGTATCCCTATGTGGTGGGCCTATATAGGAATGCCCATAGGCATGGTGCTTGCTATTATAAGATGCATTCAGGTCGGAATAGGTATATTTAAGGGTGAGAAAGATGCTGACCATGAAGAAGCAGGAAAGGAGGGCTAAGCTGCTATGGGAATGTTGTTATTAGTATCATTCGTAGCATTAGCTATAGTCGGAGTGCCGATTGCCTTTGTGCTGGGCTGTTCAGCATTTGTATCAATGTGGTTCGGAAGCACGCAGGCGCTTACTATTATCCCGCAGCAGATGTTTGCTGCATGTGACTCCTTCCCGCTTTTAGCTATTCCGCTTTTCATGATTGCCGGTTCACTTATGGGTGAGGGCGGTATCTCGAAAAGACTTATAAATCTTGCGGATGCCTGTGTAGGTCACTATACGGCAGGCATGGCGTATGTAGGAATTATTACATGTATGATATTCGCTGCAATTTCGGGTTCTGGTCCTGCGACTGTTGCATCGGTTGGAGGAATCATGATTCCTGCCATGGTTGCGGCAGGATATGACAAGGGCTTTGCCTGTGCAGTAATGGCGATTGCAGGTTCTATCGGTATTATTATTCCGCCTTCAATCCCGATGGTTACCTACGGTGTATCAGCCAATGCATCTATCGGCGGACTGTTTACATCAGGCTTCGGTCCCGGGATTCTCATAGGACTTTCGCTTATGGCATGCTCATATTTTCTTTGCAAGAAGGGTGGCTTCGGTCTTCCTGCTCATGAGAAAATGCCAATGAGCGCTAGGTGGAAGGCTTTCAAGGATGCCATACTCGCATTGTTCATGCCGTTTATCATCCTCGGAGGAATCTACGGAGGCATATTTACTCCGACAGAGGCAGCTGCTGTTGCATGCTTCTACGGGCTTATAGTCGGAGTCTTTGTTTATAAGGAGCTTCCGGTTAAAAAGCTTGGAAAGGTTCTGGTAGATTCAGCTGTCACAACTGCCATGATCATGCTCATCATTGCAGCTGCGAAGGTATTCGGATGGATTATGACATCTGAAAAGATTCCGGACGCTATGGCAAGAGCTATTCTTGCAATTTCGGATCATTCGTTTGTAATTCTTCTTCTTATAAACATACTGCTTCTCTTTGTAGGATGCTTTATGGAGACAAACGCAGCGCTTGTTATATTCACACCGATACTTCTTCCGGTAGCAACAACACTCGGATTGAGTCCGATACATTTCGGAGCTATCATGATAGTAAACCTTGCAATAGGCATGGTAACACCGCCTTTGGGTGTAAATCTGTTTGTTGCCTGCGGTATTGAGAAAATATCCATAGACCGCATATCAAAGGCAGTTTTACCGCTGATAGTAGTAAATGTTATCGACCTTTTGCTGATAACTTACATAGAACCAATATCCATGTTCCTCGTTCATTTGGCAGGACAGGGCTGATAAGGGAATAATTACTGTCGATCGGCTTTACAGACTGTTCGATATTAAGCCCGACAGAGTTACTGTCGGGCTGTTTTGATATAAAGCAGCATAAAATCAGCGCAGCATAAGAGCAATAGAAGCCTTGACTGAAAAGCGTTTTATACAAATACTGTCATCATTTTATATGAATAAAAACATATTGACTTTAAATTAAAATAAGGTATATAGGATAATAAAATCGCCCGGCAGCGGGCGGAACATAAAAACTTAGGAGGTTTTTTATGAAGTTAATGCACACAAAGCTTCCGGAATTCATCCAGAAGATGTATAACGCTGTAGGCAGAGCTGATGGTGACAAGACCCTCCATTTATTAGGCCTTGAGAGCCTTACCTCAGCTAAGATGCAGTCACTCAGAACAGGACGCATCGAAAATGCCGTAGAGGAAATCGCAAAAAGAGAGGATGTTGCGTCTGTGGAGCTTAGGGTTCTTCCCCGTATTCCTGAGACTATGCACACAGTTTTGGTAAAGGGAAAGGATGCTGACGGCAATACCAGGAAAATTATTCTTGAGGTAATAAACATTATCCATCCTACAGAAGAAACAGAGTTCGCAGACTGCAAGGATATCGATGATCGCAGACCAAGAATCGGACTTCACTAAACTAGACATTGCATGTAAACGGGTTTTAGATAAACAGGAGAAATATACATGAAATATAAAGTAATACCTGAGGGAAAGATAGATGGAAAGATCATCCCGGTATCTGTCGTTTTTATCGACACAAAGGAGATAGAGAAAGCCGGTATCACACAGGACGAGGCCATAAAGAGAGTCGCTAAGGAGTTTGACGGACCGGCTGCTATAAATATTTTTGACATGGATGCTGTTACAACTACCAGTGACGGTATAGTTGCCGAGGGCGCTATCGTTAAGATGGGTGCCGGTGACAGAGGTCATGTAAATTCAGAGTTCGGCATTCTTCCGATGGCTGAAATTCCTTATTCAGAGGATCGTATTGAAAAAGAGCCTCACCTTAAGCAGTGGAAGAAATATTATCCGGGCAGAAAGCTGTTCAGAGGTCCTGATCCTGCAAAGAAGCTGATTCCTGTACATAATGTTGTTATCACAGGTCGCACGGCAAATAATAACTCTGCAACAGAGATGATGAACATCATCACCATGGATGAGCTTATTTTCCCGATTTTAGGACAGCTTCAGTGCGTAACAAACGGAAACATCCTCGTAGGTTATACCGGCGAGACTATTTCAGTAGGAATAGGAATGACAGTAGCAGAGGAATTCGGACGAGTATTCCCGCATCCTCAGTTCCCGGCAGGTACAACTGCTCATAATTCAGGCGACAAGGCAAAGACACTTAAGAAGCATATTCCGTGTATTGTCTGTGACAAGAAGGTTATTGCAGAACACACCATAAAAGCTATCGAGGCTGGCTGCGTTCCTGCCAAGGACATCGGCTGCTCACCTGTAGTTCTTTCTGTAGCAAGGGCTTTGGGCGCAGAAATTGCTTTTGACAGAATCACACCGGAAGCTCAGGCAGAGCTTGATTCTGTAGGCTGCACAGCAGAGTGGATGCATGAAAAGCTCAACCTTTCCAAGGAGGAAATCATCGCAAGAGCTGATGAGCTTATCCCGGGTGTTGAGTCAGCTGCAAAGCATAAGGTTTCAGAAATTGTTGAAGAAAGAGAACTCAAGATCTGAAAAAATTGAGGATTAAAGAGCACGAAGTGCGGAGCAATCCGGCATCATGTTATAAAGATGGGCACCGGGACAGGTTTTTACGGCAATGTCCCGGTGCCGAGGTGCATAAAGAAGGGAGGACTCAGGATGTCTTCTGATAATACAGTTTATCCGGAGCTTTACAGAGTTAAGCAGCAGCTGGAAAAGCACTGCATAAGTGATGTAAAAACCGAGGTTTATAAAGAGCTTGATAAGCTTGGCATCGGCGGCAGGGTTCAGGATAAAAATATAGCCGTGACGGCAGGAAGCCGCGGAATATGCAACATTGATAAAATAGTAAAAAGTACAGTCGACTATGTGAAGGAACATGGCGGAAAGCCGTTTATAGTACCTTCCATGGGAAGTCACGGCGGTGCAACGGCCGAGGGCCAGACCGAAGTGCTTCACGGATACGGCATTACGGAAGAAAGTATGGGCTGCCCCATAAAGTCCTCTATGGAAACCGTAGAACTGGGCACGACAGAAAACGGCGCGCCTGTTTATTTTGACAAGACGGCCTATGAGTCTGATGGCGTTATTGTCTGCAACAGAGTTAAGCCGCATACAGATTTTTCTGCTGATAACGAGAGCGGCATAGTAAAGATGATAGCCATCGGCCTTGGAAAGGAAAAGGGCTGTTCAGCCATGCATGCTTTCGGGCTTGCAAAAACCATTCCGCTTTCAGCCAGGGTTTCGCTTGCAAAGGCTCCCATCCTGTGCGGGCTGGGCATAGTGGAAAATTCATGTGATGAGACCTATCTTATTGAGGGCGTAAAACCAGAGGATTTCATCGAGGCGGATGCAAGGCTTCTGAAGCTTTCAAAGGAGCTTGTGCCGCACCTTCCCGACGATGACATTGACCTTCTTATAGTTAAAGAGATAGGCAAGATGTACAGCGGAACCGGCATGGATACCAAGGTTATCGGACGAATCAGGGTACGGGGCGAGGTTGAACCTGAAAAGCCGGATATTAAGATGCTTGTTGCGCTTCGTATGAATGAGCATTCTTATGGAAATGCTCTCGGCATCGGACTTGCCGATATTACCACAAAGAGTCTTGTAGATCAGATAGATCAAAAGTCGATGTATTCGAACCTTATCGCTACAACCTTCCTTGAGAGAGGAAAGATACCGGTTTACTTTGATACGGAAAAGGAGAGCATTGAAAATGCAATGAATGTTCTCAGCAGACAGGGAGCCGTAAAGCGTATGATTATTGTTGAAAATACACTTAACATAGAGACTCTTATTGTATCAAAGGATATTTACGAGGCACATAAGGACAGACTGGAGATTCTGGAGAAAGTCGAAGTGGACTTTGATAAGGATGGAAAGCTGGCTATATAAGCTTTTACATACTATATTCCTTCCTAACGGAAACAGCCGCACCAAAAACAAGGTGCGGCTGTTTTGGAATATTTATCAGTTTGCGGCACTTTCTATCGCTTTAATGTATTTTATAAGCTCCCAGCCAAGCTTAGGAAGGTAGCGATCTTTTTTTCTAAAAAAACCCAAGTCAAAATACAAAGGCTTTTTAAAGCTTTTAAGCTCAAGCCCTTCAACGCCCGGTATAGAATGACCGGCTGCCTGGCTGATAATTCCTGCATATCGACAGGTTTTTACAAGGCTGGTCATGCACAGTATCTGAGTATAATTCAGCATGGTTTCAATATGCATATCTTTCTTTTTAAATTCGGCATCCATCATTTGCTTGACCTTGGAATACTCGTCCATCATAACAATCTTTTCATTCTTAAGAAGTTCAACAGGAATTCGCTCTAATTTACAAAGTGGGCTCTCCGGATGCAGAACTAAGCGTATCTCTGCTTTGCTTACAGGAATAAATTCAAGCTCGGGATAATCATTACCGTTGGGAAATCCGTTGTATGCCAGATCAAGCTGCTCCTTTTCGACCATCTCTATATGTCTGTTCATAGATCCCTCATCAAGATGAATTTTGGAACTGGGAAATCGCTTTAAAAAATCTGAAAACAGGATGGGAGCCATGGCATCCATAAAGGCGTAAGACATGCCAAGCTTAAGTCTATGCTGAGCAGAGTCGGACAAATCTCTCATGGCATTTTCTGTTTCGACGCAAAGCCCAAGTATTCTGCGGGCATAAACTATAAATTGCTCACCCTCAGGGGTAAATGTAACATTTTTAGAGCTGCGTTCTATAAGCTTAATATCCATGTCGGCTTCAAGAGTATTGATTGCCGCAGAAATAGTAGGCTGAGATACAAACAGCGCATCAGCCGCCTGAGTAAAGTTTTTATATTGATAAACGGCATTTAAATAATGTAAATGTCTCAGATTGAACATGTTTTTACCACCATAATACAAAAGAGCTTAATTGGACTTAAGATATTTTAAAATTAAAGGGATGATTTCAAAACGGATATGAGTTTTACGCCAGTCTTATAACACTATAGCTTAAAATTTCTTTTTTGACCATGAAAAAAATACAAAAGTAAACAAAAAGCTTCTTGTGATAAAACAAATTTTTAACAAAGTGCCTAAAATATGCAAAAAATAAGAATAGTTAAAAGAATGACAAAAATGACAAAAAAATAACGCTTAAATCATAAAAAAATACAATAGTTACATAAAAAGCCAATATTTCACAAACATTACACAACTGTAATAAATTTACTTTGTAAGCAAAATACTTTTTTTATGAAACATGCGCAGGTTTCTATCAGTAACCATTATAACCGGCGAAAGCCCATACTCCCGAAAGGACATAAACTATGAATATAGCAATTAGTGTTTTTGGAATTTTATTGGCATTCGGAGTTCTGATATTTGCTGCATATAAGAAAATCAGCATGGTATTTGCAGCTGTTGTAGCTGCAGCTGTTGTAGCAGTTTTTGCAGGACTCGATGTGGCACAGTCACTTGTAGGAACAGACGGACCATATCTTATAGGCATGAAGGATTTCGTAGGAAACTGGCTCGTTATCTTCTGTGCAGGTGCATTGCTTGGAGCACTTTATGATAAGAGCGGAGCTACATGGCGAATAAGCAGCAGTATTATCAGCAAGGCGGGAACGAGATGGACAATTCTTATATACGTACTTGTAGGCGCGCTGCTTGTATATGGCGGAATTCAGGTAACAGTTATGATTTTTGTTCTTCTGCCGTTTGCAAAGATTCTTTTTCCGAAGGCAAAAATTCCGTGGTACCTTTTCCCCGGAATTACCGGACTTGCAATAGCAACCTTTGCAATGGGCCAGATGCCGGGAAGCCTGCAGATGCAGAATGTTATACCGTCAAGAGTGCTTGGAACTACTCTTACAGCGGCCCCGGTAGAGGGTGTGCTTGCTACACTTTTCATGCTTGTATTTGGCGTAGGTTATCTTTATTGGGTTGCAAAGAAAAATGCAGACGATCCGGAAGGAGCTATCGAGTTATATCAGGTACAGGGAGGAATTCTTGATGAAGAGGAGCTTATGCACAGAGCACCAAGCTTTATCATTTCAATCATACCTATTGTTGTAACATTTGTTCTTATAAATGGATTTGGAATAGAGCTTCTTTATGGCCTTGCAGTAGGATGCGTCCTTTCAGCTGTGATGTTCTGGAAGTCTCTGGGAGGCATAAAAGCAATAGGAGAGATTATTTCAACCGGATTTAACAACGGAATGCTTCCGTGTATCATCATAGCCTCGGTAGTCGGTGTTGGCAAGGTTATTTCAGCAACAGATGCATTTGCACTTGTACAGCAAAATATCATAAATAGCAAAATATCATAAATCTTCCGCTTCCGGGACTCTTCAAGGTAGCCTCTATTACAACCATTATCGCAGGAATCACAGGCTCGGCATCAGGCGGACTTACAATAGCACTTGAGCTCTTTGGTGATACCTTTGTATCATGGGGATTCACTCCGGATATCATACACAGAGTTGCATCTATTGCCTGCGGAGGACTTGATACACTTCCGTGGAACGGAACAGTTGTAATGATGTTTGCACTCTCAGGTGTTTCTTATAAGAAGGGATATCTGCATGTTGCGGTTGAGACGGTTATTCTTCCGCTGCTTTCATTAATCCCGGTATTTATTTATTACGCTATCATACACTGAATTTCATATAACCATATTCAAACGATACATAAGTTTTATAAAAGAAAGGTCGTTAATAAATTATGGCAACATACGATAAGGACTTCCTTCTGGCTCTGTATAAAAAAATGGTACAGATTCGCGAGTTTGAAGAACATGCGGCAGAATGCTTTACAAAGGGAATGCTTGCGGGAAACATACACCTAAGTATAGGTCAGGAGGCTGCAGAGGCAGGAGCATTTGCTGCTATTACAGACAAGGATTATTTCACTTCAACGCACAGAGGCCACGGACATGCAATTGCAAGAGGCGCAGATCCGAAGCTTGCTATGGCTGAACTCTTCGGAAAGGCTACAGGATACTGCGGCGGTAAAGGCGGTTCAATGCATATAGCTGATGTAAAGAATTTAAATCATCTTGGCGCAAACGGTATTGTTGGTGCAGGTCAGCCTATATCTGCAGGAAGCGCACTTGCCTCAAAGATAATGGGAGATGATTCGGTAACGGTAGGCTGCTTCGGAGACGGCGCCACCAATGAGGGCTCCTTCCATGAGGCACTCAATATGGCGGCTGCATGGAAGCTTCCTCTCGTATGGTTTATAGAGAATAACTGCTATGGCGTTTCTACGGAAATTCACAGAGTTACAAATACAACAGATCTTGCATCACGAGCTGTAGCATACGGTCTTCCCTATAAGGTGGTAGACGGAACCAATCCGACGGATGTTTATGAGGCTATGAAAGAAGCCATGGAGCATGCAAGAAGCGGAAACGGTCCGTACCTTGTAGAAGCGAAGGTATATCGTTATCAGGGACATTATTGCGGAGATCCTGCCGTATATCGTCCGAAGGAGTACATGGATGAGGCTATAAAAAATGACGGCATCGAAAAGCTCGGAAATAGACTTATAAAAGCCGGAGTAAAGAAAGAGGAGCTTGACAGGATAAAGGCTGATGTAAAGGCTGAGATGGATGAAGCAGTCAAGTTTGCGGATAAATCTCCTTATCCTGATGTATCGACTGTTCTTGAGGATATGTATGTGACAGACAATGAAAGGTGCGTGGCAAGATGAGTAAAAAAATCACAGTAAGCAAGGCCATAGGTGAAGCACTGCATGAGGAGATGCTGCGTGACGACAAAATGTTTATCATGGGAGAAGACATGGGAGTCATGGGTAATGTCTTCGCCATTACAAAAGGGTTTATGGAGGAATTCGGAGCAAATCGAGTAATAGATACCCCCATATCAGAGGAAGGCTTTGTAGGAATGGCTGTGGGAGCAGCCTTAAGAGGACTCAGACCAGTAGTAGAGCTCATGTATGATGATTTTGCCACCGAGTGTGCAGATCCGCTTTTTAACCAGGCAGCAAAGATTCGATATATGACAGGCGGACAGTGCAATGTTCCCATGGTGTTAAGAGCACCTATGGGTTCAGGAAGAAGAAACGCGGGACAGCATTCACAGTCACTTGAAAATTTCTTCTGCCACTTCCCCGGACTTAAGGTTGTTGCCCCATGCTCGGCAGAGGATGCCAAGGGACTTTTAAAGACAGCTATAAGAGATGATGATCCGGTAGTATTTCTTGAGCATAAGCTCCTTTATGCACATAAGGAAGAAATCCCTGAGGGTGAATATACGATACCGTTAGGCCAGGCAAAGATAAAAAGAGAAGGCACAGATATTACCATGATCAGCTGGTCCAGAGAGGTAAATTTCTGCCTTGAGGCAGCAGAAAAGCTTTCGCAAGAAAGTGTAAACGCAGATGTTCTGGATCTTAGAAGTCTTGTTCCACTCGACTGGGATGCAATCAGAGAATCAGTTTCAAAGACTCATAATGTCATTATCGTGAGCGAGGAGGTAAAGCGCGGAAGCTATGCCGGAGAGCTGTCAGCTCAGATCAGCGAGGAGCTTTTCGATGAGCTGGATAATCCTGTAGAAAGAGTTTGCGGACTTAATATCTGCTCACCTTTCAGTCCGGTGCTTGAGGATCTTAACTTCCCTCATCCGGACGATATCGTAAAGGCTGTAAAGCACATGCTTAACAAATAAGGAGGCATAATTATGGCATATGAGATTTTGATGCCGCAGCTCGGGCTTACCATGGAAGAGGGAACTGTCTCCGCATGGCTGAAGCACGAGGGAGATTCTGTAAAGGCTGGAGAAGCTGTGGCGGAAATAACTACAGATAAGCTTACAAATGAGGTTCAATCAGAGCACGATGGAATTCTGCTTAAAATAGTTGCCGAAGAAGGTGAGGATATTCCGGTAAAAGGAATTCTGGCATATGTAGGACAGCCCGGAGAGACCGTGGGCAATGCTTCGTGTGCAAAGGCTCCTGCGACAGATGAAAATAATACACTTGCAGTAGATATAGCTGCTGCAGCATCTGTACAAAATGCACCTGCAGCAGCTGACGGAACACGCATACGCATATCGCCGCTTGCAAGAAAAACTGCGGCAAAGCTTGGAATCACAGACTTTGCAGGCATAAAAGGAAGCGGCACCTCGGGAAGAATCATAAGGGCTGATATCATAGCAGCTGCAGAAGCTGCAAAGGCAGTCAACGCACCGGCCGCAGCAAAGGCAGCAGAAGTAAAATCAACCGCTGCCGCAGGAGGAAGTGTAGAGCTTATGGAAGGTGACACCATAGCAAAGATGACCGGTATGCGCAAGGTTGTTGCAGAGCGCATGTTTGCTTCTCACAATGAGATACCTCCAGTAACTCAAAACACAAAGGTAGATGTTACAGAGCTTGTGAAATTCCGTAAGCTGCTCATTGAAAAGACCGGACGCAAGTATTCGGTAAATGATCTTATTGTCAAGGCCACTGCAAAGGTTCTTCAGGCTCATCCGGAAATACTGGTAAGCTATGACAACGGTCAGATGATACAGAGGGCACATATCAATATCGGAATGGCAGTAGCCTTAGATGCAGGCCTTATCGTACCAGTTATCAGAGATGCCGATAAGCTGGGGCTGGATGCACTTGCAGATAAGGCAAAGGATCTTGCAACCAGAGCAAAGACCAACAAGCTCCTCCCTGACGAATATAAGGGGTCAACCTTCTCAATATCAAACCTCGGCATGTTTGGCATTGAAACATTCACTCCTATAATAAATCAGCCTGATGCAGGAATTCTTGGAGTGTGTGCCATAGAAGATGAGCTGGTAATGGATGATGAGGGAACCATCAGCAAGCACCAGGTAATGAGACTTTCTTTCACCTATGACCACAGACTCATAGACGGTGCAACAGCGGCCAAATTCATAATGGACATAAGAGATCTTCTTCAGACTCCTATGCGAATAGTATTGTAACGGAGGGGATGGATAATGGCACATGAAGTATTGATGCCGCAGCTCGGACTTACCATGGAAGAGGGAACCGTCTCCAAATGGCTTAAAAACAAGGGAGATGCGGTAAAGGCCGGAGAGGTAATCGCCGAAATAACCACAGATAAGCTTACAAACGAAATTCAGTCGGAGTATGACGGAGTGATTTTGGAAATCATCGCTGAAGAGGGTGAGGATATCCCGGTAAAGGGACTTCTTGCATATATCGGTCAGCCGGGAGAAACAGTGGGCAATGTAAATGCTGCCGGAGCTGAAAAAATGACCGGAAACCCTGAAACAGGCGACAAAATTACCGCTGCAGGGCCAAAGACAGTTATTGTAGTCGGAGGAGGTCCAGGAGGATACGTGGCAGCGATAAGAGCTGCACAGCTTGGAGCGAGGGTAAAGCTTATAGAAAAGGAACATCTCGGCGGAACCTGTCTTAATATCGGCTGTATTCCTACAAAATGCTTGCTTCACTCGGCAGAGCTTTACTCTGATGTCCTGAATAGCGGAAAAGAGCTTGGAATTGAAGCATCAGAGATAAAGGTAAACTTCCGACAGGTCATTTCTCATAAAAATGATATAAGTAAACAGCTTGTAAACGGTGTTACAACACTCTTAAAAACCAATAAAGTTGAAAAGATTGACGGCGAGGCTTTCTTTACGGCGCCGAAAGCACTCAGTGTGAAGAAGACAGATGGAGCTGTAGAGATATTGACAGCAGACGCAATTATACTCGCAACAGGATCCGTAAACTCAAAACCTCCGATTCCTGGACTTAACGAAAATCCGAACTGTATAGATTCAACAGGCGCACTTAGTCTGGAAAAGCTCCCGAAAAGTATGATTGTTATCGGAGGCGGTGTTATAGGACTTGAGATTGCGTGCGCATATGCGGCATTTGGAACCAAAATAACGGTTATCGAGGCACTTGACCATATGCTTCCGATGCTGGACGGAGATTTAACAAAAATCGGCGTTGAGCATATGAAGAAAATGGGAATGGAATTTCATCTGGAGTCTCCGGTACAGTCTGTAGAAGAAAGTGCTGCAGGTGCAAAAGTTATTTGCCGTGATAAGTCAGGAAAAGATATTTCGTTTGAAGCGGAGAAGGTATTGGTGGCTATAGGAAGGAGAGCAAATACTGAAAGTCTTAACCTTGATGCCGGTAAAATCGAAAATGAAAAAGGATGTATCAAGGTAAACAACAGGATGGAAACCTCAGTTCCAGGAGTATATGCCATCGGTGACTGCGTACTTGGTTATGCTCAGCTTGCTCATACTGCCTCAGCCATGGGTGAGGTTGCTGCAGAACATATTTGCGGAGAAAATGCGGTATATGATGAAAGCACAAATCCAACCTGCGTATATATTGAGCCGGAGGCCGCATCAGTGGGAATGACTGAGGAAGAGGCGAAGAAAAAAGGAATAGACTATATCGTTGGTAAATTCCCAATGAGTGCAAACGGTAAGGCACTTATACTTAACGGAGGCGAAGGTTTAGTAAAGATTATTGCAGGAAAAGAATTCGGAGAAATTCTGGGAATGCATATTATAGGGCCAAGAGCTACAGATTTAATAGCCGAGGGAGCTCTTGCGATAGGCGGAGAAATGACATTGGATGAACTTGTTGCAACGATTCATTCTCATCCTACGGTAACGGAATCTATGAGAGAGTGTGCGTTGGATGCGATGGGACGTGCTGTTCATATGCCGCCAAAAAAGAAGAAATAAAAATGTAAATATAAGATTCAGCAAATACAAAGTTCGTGTGTTTGGAGGATAAAATGAAAACAATCGGATATTTAGGTCTTGGTATTATGGGTTATGGTATGACCTCTAACCTTATAGATAAGAGCGGACAGACAGTTTATGGTTTTGATCCTGTGCCGGAGCTTAGAGAAAGATTTGCAAAACGCGGAGGAACAGCACTTGAAACAGGTGATGAGCTTTATGATAAGTGCGATATCATCTTTGAGTGTCTGCCAACCAATGAAATTGTCAAGGCCACAGTAACAGATATAATAAATAAGGCAAAGCCAGGAACAATAATAGTAGACATGGGCTCAACAGCGCCAAATATTATTAAAGAGCTCTATGAGGAAGCAAAGAAGAAGGATATTTATCTTCTTGACTCACCTGTCAGCGGCGGAGAGACAGGAGCTAACGGCGGATCTCTCGTCATAATGTGCGGTGGCGATGAAGAAATCTTTGAGGAAGTGAAGCCATACCTTATCATGATGGGAAAGACAGCCACATATATGGGAGGCACAGGATGCGGAAGCACTGCCAAGGTTGCCAATAATATGATGGTAGGCATACATCTTTTAGCTATGGACGAAGCTTATGCCTTTGCAGTTAAGGCGGGACTCAATCCGCATACATTATTCGATGCCATAAAGGGTGGATTTGCGCAAAGTGCAGTCATGGATCTTAAGGTTCCGAAAATTTTAAGCAGAGATTTTTCAGCCAGTGCAAGAATTGCGGTTCACTATAAAGATATCAAAAATGCCATGGCACTTGCTGAGCATTTAGGAGTAGACATTCCTATGACAATAATTGTCAAGGATCAAATGACATGGATGGATGAACACGGCATGATAAATGAGGATCAGTGTGCACTTGTTAAATATTACGAGGATGCAATGGGAGTCGAAGTAAAATAATCGGAATGGAAATAAGTATTACATCCGGAGTGAATGCCGGCATTGTACTAAATCTGAAAGGGCATCGCATTTGGTGTGATGCCCTTCATAATATAAAAATAGACGGTCTTTCAACAGTGACAACGGAAAGGCTTGAAAGAATGTTTTCAAGCACTGCATTTGGCTATCCTGAGCTGATTTTCTATACGCACTGTCCTCATTCGGATCATTATTCTAAAAAAATGAATGATGATATAATAAAAAAATTTCCACGTTCATATATAGCACTTCCGGAACCGGACAGGCATACGGATATATATATAACAGGGATTACGCACAGACTTAAGATAGGAGACATAGGTCTGGAATTTATAAAGCTTACACATGAGGGTGAACAATATAAGGATGTGCTTCATTATGGCTGCTTAATAAGCTGCGAGAATAAGAATATACTAATTACAGGAGATTGTATGCTGTGCTCGAAGGAGCTTAAGGACTATGTATCAGGTAAGAATATCTATGCAGCCATAATGCCATTTCCGTGGATAACGCTTCCAAAGGGAAGAGAATTTGTGGATACCATAATCAGGCCGCAGCAGCTTATAATAAATCATCTTCCTATGGAGGAGGATGATATTTGCGGTTATCGGAATGCAGTAAAAAAAAGTGCAGCGCTTGTAAAGCTTCCGAAAGTACATGTATTTACAGACATGCTTCAGGAGATAGTGATATAAGACTATGAATGAAAAGCTCTTTTATTTGGAGACTGAAAGTACAGATCCCGCCTATAATCTGGCATTTGAAGAGATTGTATTAAGGAATAAAACCGAAGGATCATATCTTATTTTGTGGCAAAATGACAACACCATAGTTGTCGGACAAAATCAGAACACAGCAGCCGAAATTAACAGAGAATTTGTTGAAGAAAACAATATAAGAGTTGTAAGGCGTACCACAGGCGGAGGTGCAGTTTATCATGACCTTGGTAATCTTAATTATTCCTTTATAACAGATATAAAGGATGCAGCCAAAATGACCTACACGCAGTTTACTGAGCCAATGACAGAGGCACTTAAAAAGCTTGGTTTAAACGCTGAAGCCTCGGGACGAAATGACATAGTTGTAGATGGATATAAGGTATCCGGAACGGCACAAAGACTCCTGAAAAATCGCATGTTGTTTCATGGAACACTGTTATTTGACTCTGATATGAGTCTGATAACGGGTGCACTTAACGCAGATCCTCTTAAGTTCAAATCTAAAAGTACTAAATCGGTAAAAGCCAGAGTCAGAAATATAAGAAGCTTTCTTAATGAGGACATGGAGCTTAAGGATTTCTGGGGTTACCTTAAATGTGAGCTCGGGGGAAAGAATCTGATGATAGAAAAGCTTTCAGAGGAAGAGCTTGGAGAAGTAAGTGAACTCAAGAGCAAAAAATATGACACTTGGGAGTGGAACTTCGGAAGATCACCTAAATTCACGGTTACAAATAAACGTAAATGGAACGGCGGTATACTTGAGATAGGAATGAATGTCGAAGGCGGCATTATAAATGATATAAAATTTTATGGAGATTTTCTTTCAGTAACAGCTCTTGATGAGATTGAGGAGATATTTAAAGGCTGCAGGCTTAAGGAAAACGAGATACTGGAAAAGCTTAAAAAAATAGAATTAAACCGCTATTTCGGAACCATTACGGCAGCAGAAATAGCGGAAACAATGCTTGTGTAAGCTAAAATCTAAAAAATATCACACACCCGCTAAAAATCCTACATGGTCACCGCGGGAAATTTCAACATGATATCCGGTGCTCTCGATGCGCCGCTGCATGCACATGCGGCATTCTGCCGCCTCGTCTCCGGTACAGATTTTTCCGTCATAAAGAAGGTACTTTCCTCTGACATCGGTCGGAGAAAGATTTGGCATGACGACATTGGCACCCGCTTTAATACCCATTTCACGGCCCAGGGGATGTATGGTTCCGAGAGCCGTAGTGGCAGGAAGAAGAACAGAAGGAAACATAAGGCGAAGCACGGAAAGAAGATGGAGCGTATCATTAAGTGTTCCGGCTGACTCATCAGAAAAACGAGTATCCTTATGCGGGATAAAGGGACCGATGCCTATCATCTCAGGATTAAGCTCCTGCATAAAGCGAAGGTCTTCGATAATATATTCCGGCCTTTGCATAGGAGAGCCGACCATAATACCGCAGCCCACCTGATAGCCTATACTCTTAAGAACCTTCAGGCAGTTCTGCCGGTGAGCCATACTCAGAGACTCAGGATGCAGATAACGGTAATGCCACGCATCAGAGGTTTCCTCTCTCAAAAGATATCTGTCTGCACCTGCATCAAAATACGCCTGATAGCTTTCACGCTCCTTTTCACCGATTGAAAGCGTAACGGCACAGTCAGGATGTGCCTTTTTTATGGATAAAACCAGCTCGCATATCATATCATCACTGTAATACGGATCCTCGCCGCCCTGCAGCACAAAGGTTCTGAAGCCAAGCTCATAGCCCTGATTGCAGCAGTTAAGAATGTCATCCTCAGACAGACGATATCGCTCAGCATTCTTATTTGAGCATCTTATGCCGCAGTAGTAGCAGTCATTTTTGCAGTAATTAGTAAACTCTATAAGACCGCGAAGATATACATTTTTCCCGTAATGGATTTGTGCTGTAGCACGGGCCTTTTCATATAAATACCCCTCTTCTTCCTCAGTCCAGCCAGGAAAATCGGAGAAAGAAGTCTTTTCACCGGATTTTTGAAGTTCATTCGGGAGATGTATTACATTACTGCATATGGGAAAGAGCAGATAAAGAAATTCTTCATCCGTAAGATTATGCGTAGTATTAAGCTTATCTATTAAATAAAATCGGTTCATAACAAACAAAATAGGTTTATTTAATCATCCGGCACGGCTTTAATATCGGGAAACATGGCTGTTGCACGATCTAAAATTCCTTTAAACCGGGCGATTGCAATCCCGTAGTTCGTAATAGGCGTTCCCTGTGATATAGAACGCTTCATGCGGGTCTGAACCTCACGCTCATTAAGCATGCAGCCTCCGCAGTGTATAACAAGGTCATAGCCGCTCACATCATCCGGGAATTGCTGACCGGAGCAGGAATCAATTTCTACATCTCTGCCGATATATTCTCTGAGCCAGTTCGGTATCTTCACGCTTCCTATATCATCGCACTGCTTATGATGGGTGCAGCCCTCTGCGATAAGTATGCGAAATCCTCTTTCATCACAGGTGTCTGAGCAAGCAGTTTCATGCATTTTCTTGAGTCTTGCAGCACCTCGCACAGCCTCCTTTAAAAGCCCCTTGTGACGCGCCATAAGTATGGAAAAGGAGGTAAGAGGAATATCATCGGGCACGATTTTTGAAACAAGCCCGAAAACCTGGCTGTCCGTAATAACTATGGCAGGACGCATGCCGGGCTTATTTAAAAATTCCTGCAGGCGATTTTCCTTCACGCAAACCGGAATCGCATCGTTATCCAGCACATCCCGGATAACCATCTGCTCAGGAAGTATCAGTCGCCCTTTTGGTGCAGCCTTGTCTATCGGAATCACAAGGAGTACGATATCACCGGGCTTAAAAAGATCACCGCAGAGAAAAACATTGCCCTCATCAGGCTTAATAAGATGAGCAAGCCTTTCCTTAAGCTCCCGGATATTCGTACCGTTTACGGAGCTTACCCGAATTTCATTCGGGATGCCTTTGCTGGCGGCGTTGCTGGCTGAGCCGGCATCGGTTTCGGCAGCAGAGGAGATGAGGTCGCATTTATTATGAACAACAAGATACGGTATGTCTCTTTCCTTGAAAAGCTCCAGAAGCTCCAGATCGCAGGGCTTCATTCCGACTGTTTCATCTATTACGAGCACGGCAATATCACTCTGCCCCAGTATCTGTCTGGTCTTTTTTACTCTGAGCTCACCGAGGCTTCCCTCATCGTCAAAGCCGGGTGTGTCAATAATAACAACAGGGCCGAGCGGCAGAAGCTCCATGACCTTTTTTACCGGGTCGGTGGTGGTTCCAAGAACATCGGAAACAACAGAAAGCTCCTGACCAGTCACGGCATTTACCAGACTCGACTTACCGGCATTTCTGCGTCCGAAAAAACCGATATGAATGCGTTCGCCGGACGGCGTATCATTTAATCCCATTGCAGTTCTCCTAAAAATAAATATAAATGCGTCAATCAGCGTCTGACTTGATTAGATATTGTGCTGTGCATTTAACAATCTGACAAGATAAGCTATGCGGCAGAAGCCAAGCTATAAGTTAATCATCAAGCAGTGCTACAAGATTTTTCATCTCAGACCAGCAGCATCTTCCCGAAAAGGCTTCGTGCGGAAGTCTGTGAAAGCTCACAGAATCCGGACATATTGGAAGATAAAGCGGATCTGCAATAACATGCTCAAACCTCTTCATAAGCTCGGTACATTGTACTTCACCCTTAAAGCGATAGTCTCCATCGCAGAGAAAGTCCTCACATTTTTCAAGAGGACAGAGCACGGAGACTTTTTTGCCGTATTTTTGAGTGATTGCAGCCGCTATGGAGCCGGAGGTCACCGGCTCTCCTATGACGGCGATTGCGATTTCGGAGGCATAATAAGAGTTTCTTTCAGCATATGAGGGCGTAATAATATCATGACTGCCATCAAAGCGATTTTCAAATTTGCCGGCAGCCTTTCTTATATCTTCGCAAAGCTTATCTGCAAAGCTACCCACCGGAAGCCCTATGACATAAGGAATTCCATAGTTCTCGTACATGAATTTCGCAAGTCTGTATCCGACAGCAGAAATAACGAGATTTACATCCGCAAAAACAGCATCCTCCAAAAGGCTCAGATTTTCTTTATTCCATGAGCTGTATATTTTTCGACGGTTATTCAAGCTGTCATATAAGTAATCAACATTTTTCTCTCCAAGCATGGAAAATACAGAGATAATGTTGATATCTCTCTCAGAAAGCACATTCCTCAGTGAATAAAGTGTGGTTTCTTCCGTAAAATCCAGTGGAGTCGCACCTAAAATATTGACAGACAGCATATGCTTTTCCGAAGCTTTTACGGAAAATGAAGAAATCGCTTTAGCTTCAGTAAAATTTCTGTCCCAGACCGGCTTCATCACATGCTCTGCATATTTTAAAAGAGCAAGTCCGGCTCCCTGTACATAATCGTGAGTGCCGTTGGTTTCAACAGCAAAGGCCGGGATGCCGGTCTTTTTTTCTATTATTGCGGCCAGTGCCTTATAATCGGTGCCGTTTATAAACGGAATCGGAGAGCCGCAGAGTGCAATAAATTTCGGAGAAAGTCTTTTCGCCGCATCACATACATCATCAACGACCTTCTTGTCGTTGCCCATAATGGCATCCATTTCCGTAAGACCGGTGATATATATGAGACTGTCATTATCATACCAGCGGGTTTCGTCATGGGTATTATAGGTCGAGTTGCAGCCTGACGGGTCATGCATAACGATCATGCCGCCAAGCTCGAAAAGAGCCGAACAGACACCGGAAACATCGGCGGTATAGCAGGGTATTATTTTATAGGAATTTTCTATACGCAACTTGCACACCCACAGCCCTTGCAGATAATAAGATCCTCAGTATTCTTTTCCTCTCTGTATGCCTCAGCCATAAGTTCAGCGGTTCTTCTTATACCGTCAAAGCCGAAGAGCCCCGCGCCGTAAACAGCATTTACAAAATGCCCGGCGCCTGAAAACCATGCAGCCTTTTGACCCACTGCCAGAACCTCAGGATGGCTGCGCTCATGGGTTCTGGCTTCAACCTGAACGGTAGAGCAAAGCACAAGTTTCGGAGCATTTTCCCTAAGCCAGTTAAAGTCAGCTTCCTCCTCGCCGCCTATAACATCGATATAGACAGTGCTTACATTAAAGCCGTGTTCGATTAAAAGCCTTGCAAGTCCTAAAGGCCGCGGATGAAATACATAATCTATCCGTATTTCAGTTTCACCTATAAGTTGTTTTAATCGGGTCAATGCTTCTTCGCATTTTTCTTTTTCAAGCCTTATGGCATCACACAGTCTGGCATTAAGAGCAGCCTGCTCTGCTTTGGATTCAGCAGCCCCGGCATCTATGGCAAGGCAAAGTGCATCTGAGAGAGCATACCATTCCTTTTCAATCTCCTCATAGCTAAAGCTCATGGGAAGATAAAGATAAGGACGCTCAAGCCTTTTTCCAAGTCTTTCAAGTGCCATAAGAGCACCCGGAAAATCAGCGATAAAAAGCGCACTTTCACCCATATCGAGATAATCGCTGTAGCTGTTACAGGTGGCAATTTCTCTGAGCTTAAAGGAAGAGGCATTGCCCGAAACAAGGTTAAAGATCCTGTAGATGTCGCAGGTATCATGAAGAGGCAGCTCGCTTCCTATAAGGCTTACGGTGTAAGGATTTACCGGAAGAGGCTTTATCGGGTCATACATGGCTGCACGAAGCTTCTGATCCGGTGTGGGCTTAGTCTTCTGAAGAAGCGGATCCATATAGCAGCGGCAGAAGTATATATCGGGATAACGCTCGCCGAGCTTTTTATATATGTAATCCAGATCACAGCCAAGAAAATGATGGATGCACACCGTAAAGAGAAGAACCACAGGAGGCTTTTTATCAAGTCTGTCAAGACATTCGGAAACGCCTTCTATTGTAACCTCCTCAAGATTTTTCAGGGTCATATCTTCCTCATCCAGAAGCACGAAGGAGAAGCGGTCTGCAGCGTTCATCTCAGCCGCAG
This sequence comes from Lachnospiraceae bacterium, assembly GCA_963598245.1. Taxonomy (GTDB): domain Bacteria; phylum Bacillota; class Clostridia; order Lachnospirales; family Lachnospiraceae; genus Avilachnospira. Next base: position 32,720 of record CAVBSU010000008.1, read on the forward strand.
TAAGAACTACGCCGCGCATGCAGTTGTCTGCACAGACATATATCTGTCTGGCCTCGGGAAGCAGCATGCCTATGTGAACAATATTCCAGTTGCCGTGGGCAGGCGCATTAAATTCAAGCCCCTGATAAAAGGGCTTGGGAAACGCAGCATTGCCTATATTTACGGATAATTCCTTTGTGGAGGCTGTGTTTGTCATGATATTACATTTGAAAATGCGGTTTTTACAGATACTCCGTCGATGCGGCCGAGTCTTCCGCTCAGGGAGCTTATGACATCCTGCGGGGCATCTATGGCAATACTTATTATGTTTATATTTTTTTCTCTGTATGGTATGCCCATTCTGCCGATAATGTATTTTCCGGCGTCATGGAGGAGGCTGTTTATCTGTTCTGTGGCCTCACTGTTTTCTACGATTATGGCAATGACTGCCACACGGGTTTCAGTGATACACATATGGAGTCTCCTTTCTTATTTCTCGTTGTTCGGCATTCGCCGAGGAACTGACATTAGGCTTTGTTTGAAATAATGCCGAAGAGCATCTCGAAAACCTGTCGGTTTTCTCGTTGTTCGGCATTCGCCGAACACACCGTTCGAAGAATATACAGAATTAAATAAATTTATTTCTGTATATTCTTCATCCGTTGATGCTCTTCTCAAAGCTTTAGCATATCCGTGGCAGGAGTTCTCCGCCCGGCTGGGAGAGGATGGTTTTTGTGCCGATTTCCGTTTGTATTACTACTCTTCCCGGATGTTCTGCAGTTATTTTTCCTATGATTGCGGCATTTTGTGAGTAGGGCTTGGCTTTGAGTACGGCAAGTATTTTTTCTGCTTCTTTTTCGGGCGCGATGATGACCAGTCGTCCCTCGCAGGCAAGGTATAATGGCTCAAGTCCCAGCATGCCGCAGACGCCCTTTACATCCGGAGCAACAGGGATTTTTGTATAGTCAAGCTCTATACCCACATTGCTCTGGCCGGTTATTTCATAGAGGACTGTTCCGACTCCGCCTCTTGTGGCATCACGGATGACATGTATGTCCTTTGTTTCGTCAAGCATGGCTTTCACGGTTCCCCAAAGAGGTGCGCAGTCACTGGTTATATCTACATCTATTCCGAAGTCCTCTCTCTGAAGGAGGATGGTGCAGCCGTGTCTTCCTATATCTCCGCTGACAATAATTGCATCTCCCGGTACAGCCAAGGCTCCCGAGGTATGCACATCATCAGGTATTTCTCCGACTCCGGTAGTGGTTATAAATACTCCGTCCACCTGTCCTTTTCCTGCAACCTTTGTATCCCCGGAGACTATTTTAACACCGGCTTCTTTGGCAGTTTTTTCCATGGCAGAGGCTATTTCCTCAAGCTTTTCCATGGAAAAGCCCTCCTCTATGACAAAGGCACAGGAAAGATAGAGAGGCTTAGCACCCATGCAGGCTAAATCATTGACTGTGCCGCAGATAGAAAGCTTACCGATATTTCCTCCGGGAAAGAAGGATGGAGAGACAATAAAGCCGTCTGTTGTCATGGCTATGCGTCCCCTGGGGGCTTCAAGTACGGCCGCGTCGTCAGCGGTAAGATCCGGGTTTGAAAAATGTGCTTTAAATATTTTATTGATGAGCTCGGAGGTCTGTCTGCCTCCGGCACCATGTGCAAGTGTTACTGTGTTATCCATAGGTTTCTCCCAGGCGCTATATGCATTTTAAAGTTAGTTGACATACGAGGTAAAAGTTTTAAGCTTTACAGCTCACCGCCGTACTGATAATAGGCAGAGCAGGCTCCCTCATTGGAAACCATGCAGGCGCCTACAGGGTGAAGCGGCTCGCAGGCCTTTCCGAAGCAGGGGCAGTCAGAGGGCTTTATTTTTCCCTGAAGCACCTCGCCGCAGCGGCAGGCAGGATTCGAATGCCCTTCAATTTTCGGAAGTTCGTATTTTTTTCTTGCGTCATAGGCCGCATATTCAGGCTTAAGTCTTTTTCCGGAACCGTTAATAATACCCAGACCACGCCATTCACAGTCGTAGGTCTCAAGATATTTATCCATCATTTCCTTTGCGGCAGTGCTTCCCTCATCGGTAACCACACGGGGATAGGCATTGACAAAAAAAGGCTTACCCTGTCCGGACTTTATAACTGCAACAGCAAGAGCGGAGAGAAGCTCATTGGCGGTGAAGCCTGAAACAACCCCGCTTATGCCGCGTTCTGCAAGAGCCTTACATTCACTGTTGCCCATGACTGCATTGACATGACCGGGATAAAGGTAAACATCCACAAAATCCTTGAGAAGCTCGTAGGCAGCAGGCATGGTCTTGTTTGCGGTAAGCAGAGAAAAATTGGAGATTTTGTCGTCCTCAGCCATAGAAACCGCAAGACAGCCAGCGGGAGTGGTGGTCTCAAAGCCCACGGAAAGGAAAACGACCTGCTCTGACGGATGTTCCCTTGCATAGACCTCGACATCCATGGGGCTGTATACGATGTGAATGCGGCCGCCCTCGGCTCTGGCACCGGCAAGGCTCATATTGCTTCCCGGAACTCTCACAAGGTCGCCGAAGGTGCAGACAGTGCAGTCCTTTTCAAGAGCCAGCATTATGGCCTCATCAATAAAGCTTACGGGAGTTACGCAAACGGGGCAGCCGGGACCGGAGATAAGCTCGATATTCTTCGGAAGAATTCTTCTTATACCAAGTCGGAATATCTCATGGGTATGAGTGCCGCAAACCTCCATAATGCGGAGCTTTGGCCCGTCATATTTTTCGATTATTTCACGAAGCTCTTCATTTTTCATCAAATGACTCCTTCCGTAAGTTCGCTTAAAAGCTCATCGGACTGCTCGTCCTCATCTTCTGTTATTTTTGCTATGGCAATGCCGGCGTGAACCATTACATAATCTCCCGGCTCAAGATTTTCAAGCATCTTTGAGGAAACCTCACGCCTTGCGCCGTTTGCATCAATAAGAGCCATCCCGTCCTGTACTTTTACTACCTTTGCTGATAATCCAACACACATTTACAAACCTCCTATATGCTTCATGGCATATACCGCCTGCCCGAGTCCGATACCTCCGTCATTGGGCGGTATTAGATGGTGGCGGAACACTTTTATATTTCTTTTGGCAAGAGCTTCTTCCGTAAGCTTAAGGAGAAGCGTATTCTGAAAAACTCCGCCGCTTAGGGCAGCGGTTTCCATGCCGGTTTTTTTTGCCGCCAACGACACCGACTCTGCTATCATCTCAGAAAGCTGCTCATGGAAAATGTACGAAAGCCGGGCGACACAACGAGTCTCGGCCTTTATGCAGGATGTCTCTGTGCAGCCTTCGGTATTTGTAACGGCTGATTTCTGCTTAGCATGTGACACATCACCACATGCAAGCTTTGCTTTAAGCATTTCATCTGTTATAAATCTCACAAGCTCCCCGGTGTTAAGAAAGCCTTCACAATCAAGCAGCGGATATTTATAAGGGCAATGTTTCTCTGTCGAAGCTTCGTGTCCGTCCTCATGTTTTTTCGTATCAGTCTTTACAAAATCACAGGGAGTATTCTTATGCAGCAGATTTCCATATTCCATCGCTTTATACATAAGTGCCGTGGATGCTTCACCCTCAAAGGTAGAAGTTCTTCTTATACCAAGTATCGCACTGACAGCATCGAAAAGCCGCCCGGCACTTGTAGACTTCACGGAATTTATATTTCGCTCAGCCATGGTATTTATGAGTTTAAACTCCTGCAGGCTGCAGAGTTCCAGTGCTGATATAATGTTCTCGGCACAATCGGACTTTGTTCCGTAGATATCACCAATCATCTGAGCAGCTATGCGCCAGCCCTCCTTAGAGGAAAGGTCGCCGCCAACCTGAATAAACGGAGATATATGAGAAAAACGCTCAAACCCATTCCAGTCGCAGATAAGTATTTCGCCGCCCCATATGGTTTTATCATTTCCATAACCGGTTCCGTCAAAGGAAACGCCGATAACAGGCTCATCGCAGTCATTTTCAGCCATGCATGAAAGAATATGTGCGTAATGATGCTGTATTTCAAATACCTGTATTTTATCGCAGATCGCTGTGTCTGTTAATTCATTTGATAAGTCGGCAGTCAGTTCTCCTGCCAGCTCATATGCCAGCTCTCTTGACTGATAAAGAGGATGCATGTCACAGCAGATTGCCTGCGGCTTAACCTCAAGAAGCGTCACAAAGCGTTTTACAGTCTCTCTAAGTGCGTCGACGGTTCGAATATCTCCGAGATCTCCCACATATGGCGAGGGATAGAAAAGCTGTCCTTTGCCTATACAGAAGCTGTTTTTAAGCTCGCCGCCTATGCCGATAACTGAATTTATGTTTTCAGGAAGAGCACTCATAAGTACGGGAAGAGGAGCAAAGCCTCTTGAGCGTCTTATCATATAGGGCTCATCCTTATAGAAATCTGTCACTGTATCATCGGCACGGACTCTTATAAGTCTGTCGTTGGAAAGTATGTCATCGGCAAGCTCGGAAAGCTCCTTAAGTGCATCGGAATCATCACGGCAAATCGGTGCTCCGGACTCATTTGCACTGGTCATGACGAGGCAATCCGATACAGAAATACCATCATCATAATCAAAAAGCAAAAGCTGTATCGGTGCATAGGGCAGCATAACACCAAGCTTCGGGTTATCAGGAGCAACCTTTTGCGAGATGGATGGCGATCTTTTTAAGAGGAGCACAATCGGCTTCTGATGTCCGGTAAGAAGAGCCTCCTCACTAAGGCTTATAAGGCATTCTCTTTTCACCGTCTCAATATTACGCATCATTACTGCAAAGGGCTTCGTGGGACGATGCTTTCTTGCTCTGAGAAGCGAAACAGCCTTTTCATTTTTTGCATCACAGCAAAGATGAAAGCCTCCAATACCCTTTATAGCAACGATACCGCCCTCTGCTATGGTTTTTCTTGCATGTATTATGGCATTTCTTCTTCTGAGTGAAGTCGAAGGTCTTCCCGAAGTCTTATCAAGTATGTAAACCGAAGGACCACAGTCGTTGCAGCAGACCGGCTGTGCGTCATATCGTCGGCTTTTCGGTGAATGATACTCTAAGAAGCATTGACCGCACATTGGAAAAAGCTTCATGCTTGTACGCTCTCTGTCATAGGGAAGCGCATCAAATATAGTCATGCGTGGACCGCAGTTTGTGCAGTTTATAAAAGGATGCAGGTAACGCCTGTCGGTCTTATCAAAAAGCTCTTTTTTGCAGTCATCACAAATAGCGATATCCGGTGAGATATATATGGATCCCCCTGTTTTTTTACTCTCTATGATGGAAAAATCTTTATATATAGGGAGCGATTCAGCTGCGGCGACGGTGTTTTCCGAAGTATCCTCAGCACTGACTTTGGAACCAAGCTCCCTAACATCAATCTTAAGTACAGCAGCGCGCTCAGGAGGCTTATTTTTCAATAACTCCAAAAAGGCATCGCATTCAGACTCAGAGCCCTGCGCGATTATCTCCACATACGGTCCCTTATTGCAAACTGTTCCGCGAATGCCAGCTGTGGCTGCATGCCTGCTTACAGTCGGCCTGAAGCCTACTCCCTGAACTATGCCGTAGACACGGATCCTTTTTGTCAAAAGCAATTTATCATTTTTTTGATAATGTTTATCCATTTCTGCTTTAACTATGCTTTCAATGCGTCTTTTAGTGTACAGGTCTGATGAGTCTGCCGGATACCGCAAAATGCGGAAGGTCTATTATGGAGACGGAGCTTCCGGCTTCATTTACTAACGGAGCGATAATATTGTCCGAAATAATTATATCCGGCTTAAGCTCACCAATAAGTCTTATAAGGTCATCCTCGTCATGAAGCTTTACGCCTTCGCGGTCAGGCACAAGCTTAAACCAGCTTGCGGTTTCAGCTTCGGAGGCACCAAGCCCTTTAACGACAGCAGCCAGCGAAAGAGCGAGTATGTGCTGATGTATTATGAGCAACTTTTTTCCTGCAAAAATTTTTTCCGGCGCAAGCTCTGAATCAAAGGAATTTGAAAGAGCCGTTTTAATAAGCTCTCCGGCACCCGGAAAGTCTATTTCATAAGGCGTGCCGAATCTTTTCTTTAGATATTCAGCTGCTTTCAGACCTGCCGGAGCGATAACAATATTTTTACTTACTGCACCTGAAATTTGAACTGCATCCAGACCGTCTCCCAAACCAAAGCAGAGAAGCTCACAGTTTTCAGTGCGGAAAACATCGCCGGTATTCGTATCAATAATATCTCCAATATCGCTTTCAGCTTCACTGCTCGAAAGCTCCGGGAGAATATTTCTTTTAAAGAATTCCTTCGCATTAAGCATTCCGGTATCAAGAGGAGTAGCACCGATTATGCCAATCAGGCTTTCAGGAGTATCATCAAATCTGTCAGTTTTATCAGCTGCAAATTCACGGAAAAGCTCAATATATGCCTTTTCTGCGCCGACATCATAAAGCTCCATACCGGAGGTGTCAATGCTTAGTGTCTTTATGCCGGTTTTCTTTTCAGTCATTCTTTTAAGCGCATGGTAGTCAGTAGCGATAACCGCAGGAACAGGAGTGCCGATAATAGCGGCAAAATTCACATTAACCGAACCGACACTGTCGATGGTGCGCTTAAGCTTTTCAATCAGTCTGTCGTCACGGCCGAGAATAGCATCCATATCTCTTAAGCCTGCGCTGTAAATCGCACTTTTTTCCTCAAGCCAGCGCGGCTCATCAAAGCCGCAGATGTTTCCGGCACAGCCGCCGGCATCGCAGATTACCGTTATGCCGCCGAGAGAGTAGAGCACAGAGGATGCACCGGAGGCATCGGGAGCAAACGGAGGCAGGAAGCGTCTCAGTCCGCGGATGCTTTTGCACGGAGCGGCAGTATCTGCGTCTTTTCCTAAAGGATTACTGCATGGGAAATTCAGACATTCTGCGGAAGCTTTACATAATGTGTCTTCAACGGCCGCCGGTAAATCTGAGCGGCCTGCCTTAATGTCAGGATTTTGAACTGAAATTCCATTGTCAAATTCCGGGTGATTTATTTTCTGACTTCTGTAAGCCTCCAGCAGTCTTGTATAAAGTCTCTTAATTCCGGAAAAACCGAAAGGCTGGATGTCCTCCTTCCATTGTACGCCTGTGGCATGCGGATGATAGTATGCGGCATCCTTACCTATGGTGAAATCCACATGAGGTGCAAAAGCCTCATCATAATGGATGATGCTCGGATCGAGGTTTGAATAAATTCTTGTTTCGGGAGAAAGCTCCGCCAGCTTTTCTATATATATGAAGTTTTCCGCACTGACAGTTCCAAAAATCTCAGAGACTTCAAAGTCCTCACGAACAAGAGCTAAGGCCAGCTCAAACGGATCGCCGTTCATAAATTCCCCTACGGAAAAGACAGGCTTGCGGGAGATTTTGCTTTTATCGACCGGAGCTTCGGCTTCCGAAGCTTTTTCAAAGGAAAAATCACCGCTTTCGGAAAGAGACTTCTTAAAATCATCTATGGCTTTTCCGGCAGCCGCGCGCGCAGCATCGAAATCTATTCTGACACCAAGTGCCTGACCTAACGCCAGATACTGCCTTTCAGCCTTATCCATCTGATAAAGGCGTTTAAGCTCTATATAGGGAATGTTGAGTCTTTCTTCAAGATCTGCGGCAGCAGGGCGAACTTCCGGATCCAAAATGACATTAAAATTGGCCTCAGCCATAAGCTGAAATTCGTCATAATCAGCACAGCGGGAGATTTCTCTTATATTTTTCACACCCATAGAGCGAAAAATATCATATAGCTCACAATCATCCGTGAGCGGAGCAAAGTGACCAAGCAGGTTTATACTTGACGGGCGCTTTTTTCTTTTTTCCAGAAGAGAGTAAAGAGACTGTCTTACATGCACCATGGGAGGCTTTCGCCCTTCTCTTGTAAGCGCATACATGTAACTTGGACGGACAGGAAGACCGACCTTTTCCTCAGCCTTTCTGCAGACTCTTTCCATATCTGTTCCCAAAAGAGCATCCACGCAGGTAATGCATATCATCACTACGGAAGGCTTTTTACCGGTGCGTTTCTCATATTCACGGATGACTTTGTCCACTGCCTCAGGAATCTTCTTAAGATGCTTTCCGGTAACGATATCTGTTTCATCCATATTGAGGAAGAAAAAGCGGTTTTTATACTGCGCAAGCTCACCTATGCCGGAGGTGTTGCGCCCGCAACAACCCGGTGAAACCAGAAGCAGAACAGATCCGGGAATGCTCAGAGCAGCTCTTTTAACACCGAAGCCCTCAGCCCCCGGAGAATTAAAAGAAAGGGCAGCAGGAGAGCTGTAAATGAGATGCTCACCCGATATAAACTGCCACGGAACATTATCAGAGCCAAGCTTTGCAAGCTCTGCCACGGTCATACTGAAAGGTCTGAATTTTTCGTTTCCGGTATTATTCATACTTGAGTTTCTTCAAGAAGCTTTTCGGCTAATCCTATGAAGGTCCGGCTTACCGGAAGCTTTATATCTCCCTCTATAACAGTCTGTCCCTTTTCTTCATAGAAGTTGATTTCATTGCTTCTCGGTATTTCGCCTACGATTTCAAGCCCGTTCGTATCGGCAAAGGCCCGAACCTTTTCATCTTCTCCTTCTACATTCCTGTGATTAAGGACAATGCCTCGTACCCTTGCGTAGCTTCTGTCCTCAAAGTTTTTCACAGCCTGATAGATATTGTTGGCGGCATAAAGAGCCATTTTTTCACCGGAGGTTACAATAAGCACTTCCTCGGCATAGCCTTCTCTTATAGGCGCGGCAAAGCCGCCGCATACAACATCTCCCAGAACATCGTACATAACTACATCCGGCTGCCATTTCCTGAAAAGCTCCAGCTCCTCCAAAAGCTGAAAGGTGGCGATAATCCCTCGTCCGGCACATCCGAGTCCCGGAGTGGGGCCGCCTGTCTCTATACAAAGAATGCCGCCATAGCCCACCTTAGATATATCATCAAGAGTCTCGGGGTCTTTTTCCATGTCACGCATGTAATTCATGACAGGCAGAAGCGGCTTTCCTTCAAGCAGGTTTATGGTTGAATCAGCCTTTGGATCACAGCCTATCTGTATAACTCTTTTTCCCATGCTTGCAAAGGCAGCAGAGAGGTTTGCCGTAATTGTTGATTTTCCTATGCCGCCTTTTCCGTAGACAGCTATTTTAAGCATAAAAAACTCCCTTCACCGAAAAGGAAAAGGGAGAAAACAGAAAACATCCTT
>CAVBSU010000009.1:0-39335 GCA_963598245.1 Lachnospiraceae bacterium
ACCCCCCTCTAGTCCACTAAATCGTGCAAAATCCGAACTCGGGTGTGAGTTCGGATTTTGCAATTTTTTTCTCCTCAATTACGGTCTTACATTATAGGAATAGCCTGCCGGATTTATATGTACCATGACATGCTTTATTTCCGAAAAGCTTTCCTCAATCAGATCATGAACTTTCTCGGCAGCAGTATGAGCATCATTTAATTTCATATTACCGTCCATGCTTATCTCAAGGTCCACATAAACCTTTTCTCCGAATTTTCTGGTTATAAGTGAGTCGACGCCTATGGCTATACGCTCTCTCTTTGCATATTCTGTTATGCACTCTCTGAGTTTTTTCTCATAATCAGGATCCTCGGCGCTGTCTACCATCTTATCAACGGCATCCTTTAAAATACCTATTCCGACATACAGGATGACTACACAGATGATAATTCCTGCTACTGCATCCATTATCGGAAATCCCAGTCTTGCGGCTCCTATACCTATAAGTGCTCCGACAGATGACATGGCGTCCGATCTGTGATGCCAGGCATCAGCCTTAAATGCACCGGAATTTATTCTTTTTGCCTGATATATCGTATACCAGAACATGGCTTCCTTTACTGTTATTGATACTATTGCAGCCACCAGTGCAATAATTCCCGGAACCTCAGCATCAAGATAGTTGCCGCTGGTTATGGACTGTATGCAGCCTATGCCTATTTTTGCACCAGTAACCACCAGAATTACGGCTAATGTAATAGATGCGAAGCATTCATATCTTTCATGTCCGTAGGGATGTTCCTTATCAGCCTTTCTCTGAGAAAGCTTAAGCCCTATATAAGCTATAAGCGTAGCAAATACATCCGACATGGAATGCACCGCATCCGATATCATTGCGGTAGAGTGCCCGGCAATACCTGCATAAATTTTAAAGGCAGACAGAATAATATTTCCGAATACTCCTATGGATGTTGTTTTGTTGATGATTTCCTGCTTTTTTGCTTCCGTCATCTGCTCTGTTGTTTTCTCGATCTTATTCATAATAATTTACCTCCTGAAGATAACAGATCGAAAAAGCATCATTATTTCCGCCTTGTGCTGCTGCCTTCTCTGATATGAGAGCTTTTTATCCGCTTTGAGCTTTTAAAAGCTTCAGATACTGAAAAAGACTGCCACTTAATGCAGTCTTTCTGTAAAAGAAAAGGCTGCGGAACAAATACTACTGTCCCGCAGTCATATATAATAATGATCTGCTGTCAATAAAGACCCGGCTGCGCTTGGTCGCCGCCTGCTCAGTTTGTACTGTATAATATGATACTTTTTGAGTGTCCTAAAATTGCAGTGCAAATTGTTATTTTCATACTAGCCTCTGAAGCCTCTGTTAGTCAAGCGCAATCGTAAATTTTCCTGATTATCTTTTTTCAAGCTTTGCAAATCCGGCATACATCGTCTTTATGCCGACATCATCAAAATCTACAGTCACCTTGTAGTCCTTTGGTTCATTCGATATCGCTGTCACCGTACCCATGCCGAATTTGATATGCCATACTCTGTCTCCAACACCATAATCCGGTTTTCTCTTTACTGCCTTCCGGTCTGCCGTACCGAAGCCTTTTTTCAATCCCGGATTATTCAAAAGCGATGAGCTGTTTCTTTTAGATTTTCCGGCAGGCGAGGTATCAAGTGACCCATACAATCCTCTGCTGAAATTATCAGTATTAAATGAATTATATTTATAATAACCGGTGCCTTTCTCAAATCCGGACGAATAATCCCTGCGCCCTTCATATCCGCCAAAACCGGCAAATGCCGGCTTATCAAACTCAGAGTGCTTTCCCCTAAAATGCTTTTCAACCATTTTATCCGGAATTTCGTCAATAAATCGTGACGGCTTCATGCGGTGTATCTCACCGTTTATCATTCTTTCCTTTGAAGAGCTTAAAAAAAGTCTCCTCTTAGCTCTTGTGATTCCCACATAGCAAAGTCTTCTTTCCTCTGCTATCTCAGCTTCGGGATCATCTGCATTTATGGAATTTACAGACGGAAAAAGTCCTTCCTCCATTCCGCACATAAACACTGTGTCAAATTCCAGCCCTTTTGCAGCATGCAGCGTCATCATTGTGAGCACATCATCGGTATTATTCGTCCTGTCTATATCTGCTACGAGCGATACCTCCTCCAAAAAGGCCGATAATGCTGATATTTCATATGACCTATCCGGCTCTTCTTCAAAGCTTACTGCCTTATTTATAAGCTCTTCTATATTTTCCATTCTGGTTTCTGCCGTTACTGGATCGTCCTTCTTTATCTCTTCATAATATCCGCCGCTTATGCCGATAGCCTCTATAAGCTCTTTCAGCGATAATTCATTTTCAGAAAGTCTTTCTTTGAGGTCTTCTATAAAATCCGTGAACTTTTTTATTTTTCCTGCGGCACTTCCTATGCCGGGCACATTCTCGCACTGCAACAGAGCCTGGTAAAAGGAAATCTTATTTTTCTCTGCAAAATTCTGTACTCTGTCAATACTGGTCTGCCCGATGCCACGCTTTGGGACATTGACCACTCTTCTGCACGAAAGATCATCGGTGCCGTTTGCAATAATACGCAGGTAGGAAAGCATATCCTTTATTTCCTTGCGCTGATAGAAGTTCACGCCTCCTACTATGATATACGGTATATCTCCGGATATACATTTTTCTTCCAGAAGACGGGACTGGGCATTGGTTCTGTAAAGCACGGCCTGATTTTTATAATTGCAGCCTCCGGCAGCATTGGACGCTGCCTGTTTGATAATTTTTTCAGCCTCCTCTGCCGCTCTCTCATACTCTCTGAAAACCGGAAGCTCTCCCTTTTCATTATCCGTCCACAGGCTTTTTTCCCTGCGTGAAGTATTATTTTTTATGAGCTCATTTGCGGCATTCAAAATACTTTTTGTGGAGCGGTAGTTCTGTTCGAGCTTGATTATCCTGGTTCCCGGAAATGTCCTTTCAAAGCTTAATATATTTTCTATATTTGCTCCTCTGAATTTATAAATTGACTGATCGTCATCGCCCACTACGCAGAGATTTTTATACTTCAGGGAAAGCAGTCTCACTATCTCAAACTGAACATTGTTCGTATCCTGATACTCGTCCACCATGATATACCTGAAACGCTCCTGCCAGTAACCCAGCACATCCGGACAGCTTGAAAAAAGCTCCACTGTCTTAATCAGCAGGTCGTCAAAATCAAGCGCATTATTCTCCTTAAGCTCATTTTCATATTCTCTGTAGATTCGCGCCACATTTATATCAAAAAAGTCTCCGGCATTATTTTCATATTCATCGGCATCTGTCATCTCATTTTTACTGGCTGAAATAATGCTCAGTATCGCCCGTTCCCTGTATATTTTCGTATCCAAATTGAGCTTTTTTATGCATCCTCTTACAAGCGTCCGCTGATCATCCGCATCGTATATGGTAAAGTCTTTTTTATATCCTATTTTGTCAATGTCTCTTCTCAGCAGTCTTACACACATCGAATGAAATGTGGATACAAATACAAATTGTGCCGAATTTGCACCCAGGAGTTTTTCAACTCTTTCCTTCATTTCATTTGCAGCCTTGTTGGTAAAGGTTATGGCCAGTATATTCCGTGGAGAAACGCCTTCTTCCATAAGATAACCGATTCTGTGAGTCAGCACCCTTGTTTTTCCGGAGCCTGCGCCCGCTAAAATAAGAAGCGGCCCGTTTGTATACTCGACCGCTTCCTTTTGTTTATCATTTAAACCAAGTAAAAGTTCTTCTCTGTTCACTTACCGCCTCATACCTTTGATGTAATTGAATTATATTTGGGGATAAGCACAGCCTTTCCTCCCATGTACGCTCTTAAAGGCTCAGGTATTCTTACCGAACCGTCTGATTGAAGATTATTTTCAAGAAAGGCTATAAGCATACGCGGCGGTGCCACACAGGTATTATTAAGGGTTGTTGCAAGATGATTTCCCTTTTCCCTGGACTTTATTCTTATCTTAAGTCTTCTTGCCTGTGCATCTCCCAGATTGGAGCAGGAGCCTACCTCAAAGTATTTTTTCTGTCTCGGGGACCATGCCTCCACATCACAGGACTTAACCTTGAGATCTGCCAGGTCGCCTGAGCAGCATTCAAGCTGTCTTACCGGAATATCCAGGCTGCGGAAGAAATCCACCGTATTCTTCCAAAGCACATCATACCACTTCATGGCTTCTTCCGGTTCACATACCACAATCATTTCCTGCTTTTCAAACTGATGAATACGATATACACCTCTTTCCTCTATACCATGTGCTCCCTTTTCCTTTCTGAAGCAGGGTGAATATGAGGTGAGTGTAAGCGGAAGCTTTTCCTCCGGTATGGTTTGATCTATGAAGCGGCCTATCATGGAATGCTCTGAGGTTCCGATAAGATAAAGATCCTCTCCCTCTATCTTATACATCATGGCATCCATTTCTGCAAAGGACATAACACCGTTTACCACCTTAGAGCGGATCATATAAGGCGGAATAACATAGGTAAAGCCTCTGTCTATCATGAAATCTCTTGCATAGGCTATAACTGCTTCATGCAGTCTGGCAATATCTCCAAGCAAATAGTAGAAACCATTTCCGGCAACTCTTCCGGCAGCATCCATATCTATTCCTTCAAAGCTTTCCATAATGTCGGTATGGTACGGAACCTCAAAATCAGGAACCAGCGGCTCTCCGAAGCGCTGAACCTCGACATTGAAGCTGTCATCCTTTCCTATCGGCACTGAGGCATCAATAATGTTCGGGATGATCATCATTTTCTTTGTAAGCTTTTCATCAAGCTCGGTCTGCTTTGCGGAAAGGGTATCTAAAAGTTCTCCGTCCTTGGAAACCTCAGCCTTGGCTTTTTCAGCCTCTTCTTTCAGACCCTTTGCCATGAGAGCTCCTATCTCCTTTGAGATTTTGTTTCTTTTGGCTCTCAGCTCATCCGCCTCCTGCTGAACTTTTCTGAACTCTGCATCCAATGCTATGCATTCATCAACAAGCGGAAGCTTTTCATCCTGAAATTTCTTTTTAATATTTTCCCTTACAAGCTCCGGATTTTCTCTTACAAATTTAATATCTAACATTTCATACACTCCTGTTTTTCTATATGCCTTACTTTTTAATCAGCTTTGCCTGGTCTGCCGTAGCACTCAGTCTTGAAAGTATTTTCTCAAACATAACGCCCTGCGCCACAGGTATGCCGGCATTTTCACTTATGGCTATGGCTGAGCCTACAAAGTCCGAAGCCTTTCTTACCGCATGCTCAAGATTCATATTTAAAAGCAGCGCAGCAATAACAATGCTTGAAAATATATCTCCGGTGCCGCTTCTGTTTTGTCCTGTTTTTCTTACGGAAATGAATTTCACATCTTTTTCATCCGCAAGAGTATTAAGTATCCTGTCTCCGCGGTCAAGTCCCGTTATGACAATTTTCTCCGGTCCGAGCTTTCTTAATTCGTCCACGATATACATAAGATAGGACTTAAGTCTTCTCATTGTATGCTCTCTTGAGGCGCTGACTATTTCTTCATATTCAAAGCCCGTCAGAAGACATGCCTCCGTAATATTGGGCTTTATAACCGTTGCCTGTCTTACAAGTCTGTCCCTTATGAATCCCGCATATTCCCCGGTAAAGCCTCTGTACAGCTTTCCGTGGTCTGCCATGGCAGGGTCCACCAGCACCACTGTTTCTTTCTTTTTAAATTCTTCTATAAATTCAGAGGCTATCTTTACCTGTTCATCATAGTTCATATATCCGGTGATTATGCCGTCAAAATTAAGCTTAAGCTGTTTCCATGCCTCTATATACGGAGCCATGTGATCCGTAAAATCATACTTGTATTCACTTGGAAAGCCCGTATGATTGGAAAGTATGGCTGTGGGAACAGGGCAGGCCTGCATCCCCAGTGCAGAGATAATAGGCATTGCAACTGCAAGCGAGCAATGTCCGTATCCCGACAAATCATTTATTACTGCTATTTTTTTAGGCGGTTCATATACCTTATTTGTATTCTTTAATATTGAAGCTTTAGTTTTCATTTATAAATATCTCGTTAAATTTAATTATGTTCTTTTCTATGCTGCCGTTAAATACAGCGGAGCCTGCTACAAAGATATTGGCGCCGGCATCCATAAGCTCCTTGACATTGTCAATGTTAATGCCTCCGTCGACCTCAATGTCTGTTTCAGGCTTTTTCATATCCGTAAGTTTTCTCAATCGGCTTATCTTGTCCGTAATATAAGAAATATATTTTTGACCTCCGAAGCCCGGATTTACGCTCATGAGAAGTACCATATCTGTCATCGGAAGTATGTCATAAAGTACATCTACAGGAGTTGCCGGATTTAAGGCTATCCCCGTTTTTACGCCTTTTTCCCTTATCGCCTGAAGCGTTCTGTCCAGATGCCTGCATGCCTCACAATGCACTGTGATTATGTCAGCTCCCGCATCCGCAAATTCCGAAACATAGCGTATTGGCTCATCTATCATAAGATGCACATCAAAAACCTTTTTTGAACACTTTCTTATCGCCTTTATCACCGGCGGACCGAAGGTTATGTTGGGTACAAAGCACCCGTCCATTACATCTATATGTATATACTGCGCCCCTGCCTCATCACACGCTCTCACATCCTCTCCCAGTCTTGAAAAATCGGCTGAAAGTATGGACGGAGCTATCACATAATTCATATGCATTCCCCTTTATTAAGCATAATTAAACCTGCTTATCATCTTATCTGCGCTCGTTACTTTTAAGTTCTTCAAAAATCTGACAGTAGTTTTCATATCTTTCGTGGCATATCTCTCCGGATTCTACTGCATTCTTCACACCGCAAATATCAGAAGCCTCATAAATATGACTGCATCCTGCGAATTTGCATTTCTCGATATGCGGTTTGAATTCCGTGAAATAATACCAGAGCTCACTGCTTGTCACATTGTTTAAATATAATGATGTAAACCCCGGTGTGTCAAGTATGTAGCTGTCGGCATCCGTCATGAAAAGCTCCGTATGTCTGGTGGTCTGCTTTCCTCTCTTTATTTTCCTCGAAAGCTCTCCCACCTCCATACAGCCATCACGGTACAGCCTGTTCGTAAGCGATGATTTTCCAACTCCGGACGGACCTGCTAAAACTGTAGTCTTTTTCAGGCATTTTTCTTTTATCTTTTCAATACATTTATCATCATATGTTGTTCCGCAGATAACCTCGTAGCCTGCCTTCCCGTAGATGGCTTTGTATTTTTCAGAAAGTGTGCTGTCATCAAGATCTGTTTTGCTGAAGAAAATAATTACCGGTATATCCTGCATGCCCATGTATACAAGAAATCTGTCAAGTAAATTAAAATTCGGATCCGGCTGCCTTGTTGCGAAAATTATAAGTGCCTGATCTATATTGGATACGGCCGGTCTTATGAGCACATTTTTTCTTTCACAGATGCTTTTAAGGCTTCCCTCGGCTCGCTCGGCACTTATTATGTCAAATTCAACATTATCCCCGACCAGGGGCTTTATTCCGAGCTTTCTGAATATCCCGACAGCCTTTGTCTCATATATTCTGTCATCTTCCTCGCAATGAATGTAGTAAAATCCGCTGATTCCCTTTATTATCTTTCCTCTCATATGCTGCCGCCGTATTATTCGTCCAAAGCTTTAAAGCTTATATTAAAGGAGGCATACATTTCAAAGGTATCTGTGTTGTATACTTCTACATATCCGTTTTCTACTCCGAATGCGCCGCGGATGTTTTTTAAGCTCACCGGAATCCTTGTGCCCGGAGCGACAGGTATAGGCTGTGCAATCTGCGTATATTCATCCGCACCGTCCACACTTTGTTTAAGTCTTATTCCGACTTTCACATTATCAGAGCTTCCGGGTCCCGTCTGGCTTCCTATTACGCAGGTGGTGTCAATGTTTCCGTAATAATACTCGTCACTTAATCCGCTTTCGCTGTCTGTTTTACTGTCACTTCCTTCGCCCGACTGCTTCTCGGCATGAGTATAAGGGATCTCGGCTCCGTCTTCGATGTCGCTGTTTTCACCTACACTGAGCTTTACATCCACAGCTGAGCCCTTCTTTACAAAATCTCCCGGCTTTACAGACTGCTCTGCTATCTGACCTCTCACATAGCTTTGAGTATTGAGGGCGGTCATTTTTCCGATGTAAACTCCCAGACTGTCAAGTGTCTCCTCTGCTTCAGCTCTGGTCATACCTGTAATGACAGGCATGGTCACATAATCCTCCTGTTTTCCGAGGCTTAGTACAAGACATACCGAGGATGCTTTTTTTCTTATCTCGGCTATCTTTTTATTTCTTTCCATGACAGCCTTTTTATTGGCCTCACCGCCTGTTTTTTCGGCACTGCCATCGGTGCTGCCGTTTTCTGTATTATTATTTTCGTCTTCCTTTTTTTCCTCAATAAGCTGACCGTTTTCATCTAAAAGCTTATATTCACACACCATGTTTTCCGGTACTACATCACTGAAATCATAAAGCACATTATTCTCCACCGTATATCCGGCCTTTGTAAGCATTTCTGCCGCCTCCTCCGGAGCACGGTTCTGAAGATCATCGAATACCGAACCCTTTGATACTGTGACATATACTGTTGTGCCCTGCGGAAGTATTTCCCCGCTTGACGGATTCTGATTTACAATCAGCCCGTAGGGATAAATATCCGAAAAATCCTCGGCTGAGGAGTCCATGCTCATCTGAAGATCGGAAAGCTTTGCTCTGGCCTCATCCACATTCATGCCGATAATATCCGGCATAAGATCCTCTCCCTTTATGCTGATGGTATAATCCATCTCTGACTCGGACTCAGTTTCTTCAGTCAGGGAGCTTCCGAGAAGTGCTTCACTTTCGTAAAGCTCTGCCGTTTTATCTCCAAGCTTTTTTATCATTACAAGTGCCGCCACAACCACAATAAGCACTATCGCGGCAACTGTTCCGTATGTAAGAAGTCTCTTTTTAGCCTCTGCTGCCTTTATGGCTGCCTGTGAGCTGTCCGCCTCGCCTGAAGTGCCGTCGGCTTTCCCAGTGTCTGTATTGTTTTCTTTCGCAGATATAATACCGTCGGCACCTGTTGTTCCTTCGGATTTTTCTCCCGTATCGCCTTCACTTCCATGTGATGAAGCAAAATTCCCGGAGGATTCTTTTTCGCCGGCTGTCTTAACATTGCCCTCTGCTAAAAGCTCATCGGCAGATTTCTTTTCTGTTTTTGATGTGATGCCTTCAGCCTGACCTGTTTTGGCTGTCGCTGTGTTTTCCTTCGGTTCTGTCGCTCCGTAAAGCTTTACAAAATGCCCGTCAGGATTGTTGACAGCCTGCTTTAAGTCATCAATAAGTTCATCCGCCGACTGATATCTTTCGTCCGGCTCCTTTTTGGTGGCCTTAAGTATGATATCGTTAAGCGCAGGGTAAATATCATGATTGTATACCTGCGGCGGAATCATGGCATTTTGTATATGCGCAAGCACAATATTTACCGTATTATCCCCGTCATACGGAACACGCCCAGTTATCATCTCGTACATGGTAATCCCGAGAGAATACAGATCAGAGCGCAGATCAGTCTCACCGTTTTTAGCCTGCTCCGGTGCTATATAATGCGCGGAGCCTATGACTGACTTACTTGTAAGTGTATCTCCCGACACGGCTTTTGCAATTCCGAAATCTGCGACCTTTATCTTTCCGTCCTTGGAAATTATGATATTTTGCGGCTTTATATCCCTGTGAATGATTCCGTTTCTGTGTGCCTCTGCAATTCCCTCTCCTGCCTGAATGGCAATGCCTATGGTTTCCTTGTTTGTAAGAACTCCCTTCTTTGCAATATAATTTTTGAGCGTGATTCCTTCGACAAGCTCCATTGCTATGTAGTGGTATTTGCCTGAGTCCACGATGTCATAAACCGCAACGATGTTTGGATGCGTAAGCCTTGCAGCCGCTCTTGCCTCATTTTTAAAGTGCTCTACGAATTCTTCGTCTTCGGAAAACTCCTCCTTCAGCACCTTGAGTGCGACTTCTCTTCCGAGTATTTTATCCTCGGCACGAAAAACACAGGACATTCCGCCCTGCCCTATCCGGCTTTTTATTTCATACCTGTTGTCAACAATATCACCTATGTTAAGCATCATTATTCACCATCCTTACCATATTTGATCAATATAACAGCTATGTTGTCATTGCCGCCGTTAAGATTTGCCGTGTCTATAAGCGTTTTAGCCTTATATTGTATGCTGCCGTGTCCTGATATTATGGCAAGTATCGTATCGTCATCCACCATGTTCGTGAGTCCGTCAGAGCAAAGCAGTACATAATCTCCTTCCAGCATGTCGACCTCAAAAAAGTCAGGCTGCACACTTTCCTCTGCTCCCACGGCTCTTGTAATGTAATTTTTATTTTTATAATACTCCTCGGAATTTTTCTTTATCTCTCCGTCCTCAACCATTCTCTCTACCAGTGAATGATCTCTTGTGACCTGAGTTATTCCGTCACGGACAATGTAAAGCCTCGAATCACCTACATTGGCCACGGTAAGCACATCATCATTTATTACGCCTGCCACAAGCGTTGAGCCCATGCCCATCAGCGCCTCATCCGAATGTGCCTTCTCAAGTATAAGTCTGTTGGAGAGATTTATGGCATTTCTCATGACACGGACTGTCTGATTGCTCTGTGCCCTGGAAATAAAGCCGACCATGGTTTCAGTCAGATATTTGGACGCAAAATCCCCGCCCTTGTAGCCGCCCATTCCGTCTGCCAGAATAAAGAGATTGGGAAAGGCTCCTACAGGCTTTGTGCTGGCGAAGATATAATCCTGATTTATTTTTCTTTTTCGTCCGATATCAGTTAATGCCTGTGCCTGCATTTTTTATATGTCTCCTTCTAAGCTGTCCGCAGGCAGAGCTTATATCTCTGCCCATTTCGCGTCTTACAGTCACATTTATTCCGTTATTTTCAAGTATTTCCCTGAATCTGTATACAGTTCCTTTATCAGGACTTTTAAAATCCCTCTCCTCTATGGGATTTACGGGGATCAGATTTACATGAAAGGCCTTATGATTTAAAAAGCTCAGAAGCCTGCAAAGCTCTGCTGCCTCATCCTCGGTATCATTTACATCCTTTACCACAGAATATTCAAAGCTCAGCCTTCTTCCGGTCTTATCATAGTAATACCTGCAGGCTTCAAGCACCTCCGTAAGCTCATACTGCTTTGCTACGGGCATTATCTCCTCACGCTTTTTCTGATTAGGCGCATGAAGGCTGAGCGCCAGCGTCACCGGCAGCCCTTCCCCTGCAAGACGCCTTATGTTCGGCACAATGCCGCAGGTACTTAAGGTAATGTTTCGTGCCGAAATATTAAGCCCGTCGGCATTACTTATCATTCTCAAAAATCTTATGACCTCATCATAATTATCAAGAGGCTCACCCGAGCCCATAATAACTATGTTTGAAATCCGTTCTCCCGTATCCGACTCTATGCGGTAAATCTCCGAAAGCATTTCCGCAGCCGTAAGATTTCTCACACAGCCATCCAGTGTGGAGGCACAGAACCGGCATCCCATGCGGCAGCCTGCCTGTGAGCTTATACATACTGAATTTCCGTGCTTATAGCGCATCAGTACCGCCTCTATAACATTATCATCATAAAGGGCAAACACATATTTTCTGGTCCCGTCAAGCTTTGATATCAGGATATCCTCAGGCTCCATTACGCAAATACGATATCCGGCTGAAAGACTCTCCTTAAGCTTATTCGGAATATTTTTTATCTCATCAAAGCTTTTTACCTTATGCTTATGAAGCCACTCATAAATCTGCTTTGCCCTGAATTTAGGCTCGTGAAGCTCCTCCATGAGTGACAGCATTTCATCCATATTCAGTTCACAGATATCCTTATCAGGCATAAGCATAATTTTTACTGTTCTTTATTTAAACTTCTTTTCAAGCACTGCAATGAAAAAGCCGTCATTGTTCATTCCCGGCAAAAGCTGTATTTTTGTCTTCAGTTTAAAGCCCAGCTCTTCGGCTATCCAGTCTGCATTCTGTTCATTTTCAGCCCTTGAGACAGTGCAGGTAGAATATATAAGCCGTCCTTTCGGCTTTATATAGTTTGAGACAACCCTTAATATATCTCTTTGAAGCAATTTAAGCTCCTCGATGCTGTATTCCTTTAGATTGAGCTTTATATCAGGCTTTTTGGCAATGACTCCGAGCCCCGAACAGGGAAGGTCGGCTATTACCATATCTGCCCTGTAGAGACTGTCCTCATCCTGTTCCAGGGCATCCATGATTCTTGTTTTAATACCTTTGTAACCGCAGCGGCTTATATTGTCCTCTATAAGTCTTACCTTCTGGGCTGAAACATCTCTTGCATCTATTTTTGCCTCATCCTCAGAAAGCTCGGCTATACAAAGAGCCTTTCCTCCCGGTGCGGCGCAGACATCTATTATAATATCATCCTTTTTTGCATCGGCATAAGCTCCTACAAGTGCCGAAGCGGGATCCTGCACTGTCACATAACCCTTTTTAAAGGCCAGACTTCCTGATACATCGCCACCGCCGGACAAGCTGTATAAAACCGGAAGCTTTCCCTTTGGCATATCAGCCTCGGAAATGTGATTTTCCCTAAGTATCTCAATAAGATCGACCTTGCTTAAGGTGAATCCTTCCTCTGTAAGGCTGTCAATTATCGTTTTTTCCGCGTATGTATATTCAGAGGCTTTATAAGCCGCAGCTTGCGTGTTCACGTCAATTCCTGAATAATTTATGTCAGCCCTTTTTACCTTTGATAAATTAAATCTTATCGTATCAGGTCTTTCAAACAGCAGTGCCTCTGCTATCTGTCCTGCCTTATCTTTTCCGTAGTCAGTCTCGAAAAGACTGTACATCCATTTCGGAAGCGAATACTTTTGATATTCAGCTTCAGGCTGCATTATCTCTAAGCCGTTCTCCTCGATTTTTCTTGTAAGCGACCTTAGAACCCCGTTTACAAAGCCGGAAAGACCATCCATCCCGTGCATCTTTATCAGCCTTACAGCTTCGTTGCAGGCCGCTGAATGCGGAACCCTGCTCATGTATAAAAGCTGATAGGCTGATATTCTGAGAACAGCTCTTACTGTCGGCTTTTGAAGCTTCAACGGCTTTTTTATAAATTCCGAAAGTATCGCATCTATAGTTATCAGCCTTCCCAGAGTGCCTATTACTATTTTTGTTATAAACGCCCTGTCGGTTTTTGTAAGACCGTAGCCGAACTTTTCGGCTTCTTCAAAGGTTTCCTTTAATATAGTGTTGGATTTCCGGCTGTTTTCCGTAATTTCAAGAAACACAAAGAGCGCCACATCTCTGGCGTTCCCCTTTTCCCTGATATTGAATTTTTTACCCTCTCTTTTAAACAAGACTCAGTCTCTCCTGCTGTTTTTAGAGATGATAACCAGTCTCAAAAGTGTAAGCACAGAGGCTGTGGCTGCCGCAACATAAGTAAGACCTGCCGCTCTCAGTACCTTTTTTGCTCCCGCAAGCTCCTCTCCCTTAAGTATCTGATGCTCATCAAGTATCTTAAGTGCTCTGTCAGAGGCATTATATTCTATGGGAAGAAGCAGTAATGTTACCAGCACTCCCAATGTAAAAAGCAAAATCCCTATATTGCAGATCGCCTCAGTGCTGAACAGGATTCCCGCTATAACTATATAAACACCAATGTTTGATGCCACCGAGCAGACCGGTGCCACACTGTTTTTAAGGTTAAGCAGAGTATAGTCTGTGGCATCCTGAATTGCATGTCCGCATTCGTGTGCGGCTATTCCTATGGAGGCTATGCTGGTGGAATTATAATTTTCCCTAAGCAGACATAATTCCTTTGCGGCACAGTTATAATAATCTGACGAGCCGTGATCTATCTGCTTTATCTGAACATCATAGATATCATTGGCATGGAGTATCTGTTCTGCTGCTTTTGCCGCCGTAAGCCCTATGGACGAATTAACTTTTCTGTATTTTTTTATAAGCCCGTTTACATTATTCGAGGCCCACATGGATATGATAAGCCCGATGATAACGAGAATATATGTTGCATCGTAATAATAAAATCCCATACTTATCCTTCCTTATTTCCGAGATGAGATATCGTATTTCCTCTTAAAAAGTCTCCTGCCGGCATGCGTTTTTTTCCTTCTGCCTGTACCTCGGTAAGCTCAAGAACACCTGAACCGCAGGTCACAAATATACGGTCATTTTTTATTGCAACATCGCCGGGGCGTGCTTCATTGCTTTCAGACGAGGTTTCCGCTATGCATGCCTTATGTATTTTTATCAGCCTTCCGTCCGAATAGCTGTATGCTCCCGGCCACGGATATAAGCCCCGGATGAGTCTTTCTGTTTTTTCAACCGGCAATGACCAGTCTACAAGCCCCATTTCCTTTTTAAGCATCGGAGCGTAAGTGATACCCTCTTCCGGCTGCGGTACGGGTGAAAGTACTCCCTCATACAACCTTTTAAGCGTCTCAACTATTAGTTCGCCTCCGAGACAAGAAAGCTTGTCAAAAAGTGAACCGGCCGTTTCATCCGGCTCAAGGCTCAGCTTTTTTGTCATGAGCATGTCACCGGTATCCAGCCCCTCGTTCATGAGCATGGTCGTAACGCCTGCCTCCTTATCTCCCTCGAGCACTGCCCACTGTATCGGTGCAGCGCCTCTCCACCTCGGAAGAAGCGATCCGTGAACATTTATGCAGCCATATTTCGGAATGTCAAGAAGCTCCTTTTTAAGTATTTTCCCGTAGGCGGCAACCACTATGGCATCCGGCTTAAGCTCCTTTATCCCGGCAATAAATTCTGCATTTGAAGCTTTTTCAGGCTGAAACACAGGAATTCCCAGCTCCTCTGCCCTTTTTCTTACTGCCGTAGGCTTAGTTTCTGCATGTCTTCCGGCGGGTTTATCCGGCTGACTTACCGCGGCTGCTATATCAAAGCCTGCCCCATAGAGAGCATTTAATGACGCAACCGCAAAATCAGGGGTTCCCATAAATACTATGCGCATAAGCCTTACTCCTCTTTTTCTTCCTCGTCCTCTTTAACCTCTTCAAGCTCTGATACAAGCTTGTCAATGTAAAGTATGCCCTTTAAATGATCTGTCTCATGCTGTATGCACTTGGCCAGGAGTCCGTCGGCTTCTATTTCACATTTTTCAAGATTTTCATCAAGATACTTTGCCCTTACATGTCCGGGTCTTTTCACCATTCCCTGATAACCCGGCACACTTAAGCAGCCCTCATATCCGGTGACCTCTTCTCCGTAGGCTTCCACCTCGGGATTTATCATAACTAAAGGCTCCGGCTCTTCTGTTCCGCAGTCAATGACACACATCTGTTTTAATATGCCAACCTGCGGCGCGGCAAGCCCTACGCCGTTTGCCTCGTACATGGTATCGAACATATCTTCGATAAGCTCTTTTAATCTTTCGTTCATCTCCTTAACCGGCTTTGACTGCTTTCTTAATACAGGATCGCCTTCTTTTCTTATTTCCCTGATTGCCAATTCTTTCTCCTACCTTATATCGTAATTTAAGTATAGCTTTTTCTGCTGAAATTTTTCATTTAAAAGCCTTATAAGCTCGTCGCGTATCCTTTTGATTATATCATGCCTTTTATGCTTAATATATATGATTTTTCTGTAGCTGTCGTTTACTTTGTATATGCTCTCGCTGCATGGCCCTATAACAGTCATTTCCTTAAGATTTGCATGTGAAAGTATGTATGAAGCATAGCTGCATGCTTTATTTAAAAGCTCTTCGTCCATGGATGAAAGCCTGAAAAAAAGCATATGCTCCTCCGGCGGATATTTAAGTATCCTTCTGTAGCTTATCTCTCTTTCATAAAAACTCTCATAGTCCTGCATGGCTGCGCAGCTGATCGCATAGTGTGACGGGTCATAACTTTGAATCACAACATCCCCGTCTATATTTCCTCTGCCACTTCTTCCCGCTGCCTGAGTCAAAAGCTGAAAGGTTCTTTCCGATGCGTCATACTCCGGTGTATTAAGTGAAAGATCTGCCGCTACTATTCCCACAAGCGATACCTTCTCAAAGTCATGCCCCTTTACTATCATCTGCGTACCTATAAGTATATCGGCTTTTCCGTTTGCAAATGACGAAAGTATCCTTTCAAAGGAGCCTTTTCTGGCAGTGGTATCTGCATCCATTCTGAGAACCCTTGCCCTAGGAAATTCTTTTTTAACTGCCTGCTCAAGCTTTTCTGTTCCTGTGCCGAAGGGCGCAATATATTTGCTCTTGCATTCCGGACAAAGCTTTGGCATGGGTGCCGTATATCCGCAGTAATGACAGGAAAGCAGCGCTGCCTTTTCGCCTTTCTGCATTTTACCCTGATACCAGCTGTTATGTGCCGTAAGAGAAACATCACAATGCGGGCATTTAACAGCCTTTCCGCAGCTTCTGCATGAAACAAAGCCGGCATATCCCCTGCGGTTTAAAAAAAGCATGATCTGTTCTTTTTTACTGAGTCTGTCCTCTATGAGCAGCCTGAGCTCTGTTGAAAAAATACTTCTGTTTCCCTCAGAAAGCTCCTTTCTCATGTCCTTTATATGAATTTTCGGAAGCCTGGCTCCCTCGTGTGCTCTCACCTTAAGCTTATGTAAGGCATATACTCCGTCAAGCGCCTTTTTATAGCTTTCAAGAGATGGTGTTGCCGAAGCTAAAAGCACCTTCGCACCGCACATATCCGCTCTTTTTATTGCCACCTCTCTGGTATCATATCTCGGAGATGTATCTGATCGATAAGTTCTCTCATGTTCCTCGTCAATGATTATAAGCCCAAGATTTGAAAAAGGCGTGAATACGGCTGAGCGCGGTCCTACCATGATGTCGATTTCACCTCGCTGTGCCTTCATATACTGTTCAAAGCGCTCGCCATCGCTGAGCTTTGAATGCATGACGGCGACTCTGTCGCCAAGATAGTGCGCAAGCTCTCTCACCGTCTGATAGGTAAGGGAAATCTCGGGAATCAGGACTATGGATGCCTTATGCTGCTTTTGCATTGACCTTATAAGCTCTATATATATTCTGGTCTTTCCGCTCCCCGTTATGCCGTATAAGAGAGAGGTCCGTTTATCGCTTATTATTTCATCGAAAACTGCCTGCTGCGGTTTGGTGAGACTTAAACACTCCTTCTTCATCTCTCCCATAGCCTCTATGCTTTTTAAGGGATCGGTGCGTCTGGAGTTTTTTCTCATTATTTTTTTAACAGGCAGCACTGTTATGAGTGCCTGATTAAGTGTGCAGCCGTACTCCCCTGCCATGAACATGGCGAGCTCAATAAGTTCCTCATTGGCATCCGTTTTTTTCGGAAGAAGTGCTTCTATAGGCTTTATTTTTGAAGGCTCATAGTCGGCGGTATCCGTTATTCCTATGACTATGCCCTCTCTTTTTTTATTGCCTGTGCCAAAGCCTATGCTGACCCGCGAACCTGTGAATATGCTTTCCTCAAGCTCTGTCGGGATATAGTAAGTAAAGGCTCTGTCGACTGCATCCGCTGATATATCAATTATAACCCTGGCATATTTCAAATATAATCTGCTCCCTGTTTATCTTTCTGCCTGAAGCTCTCCCGCAAGCTCCCACAGCCTCATGGAATTAGAACCCTTGAAAAAGATAATATCACCCTTCTTTTTAACTTTATAAAGTTCCTCCTTAAGAGCCTCAATATTATCAAAATGCTCTGCCCTAAGCCTTCCTTTTTTTGATTTTTGAAGACTTATTATCTCATTCATTGTATTTACAGTAAGCTCTCCGTACAGTAAGACTCTGTCTATATTTCCCGCTTCCCTTATTATAAAACTTCCTAGCTCCCTATGATATTCTTTCTCGTCTTTTCCGAGTTCAAGCATATCTGCCAGAACAGCTATGCGCTCTCCGCCCTCTCCCGGCTCTGTCTCAGTAAGCACCTTGAGTCCTGCCGTCATAGATTGCGGCGCCGCATTATATGCATCATTTATGATTTTTATTCCGTCCTTTTCGCTGATCTGTCCCCTTCCGTCCAGGCTCCTGAACTCAGAAAGCTTTTCCGCTGCTTTTTTTATATCTGCCTTATTTTCAGCAGCCGTAGCAAGTGCTGCCAGAGAATTGAGCACCATATGCAGACCCGGTACGGAAAGGTTCACATGAGTAATAAACTTTTCCTCAATATAGAGATCGTAGGCTGTGCCGGAGGCTGTCTTTTCCGTATTTACCGCACGATAACAGGCATTGACACCTGTACCGTAAAACTTAAGCTTTATATCTCTTCCGGCGCAATACCCCATTTCATGGAGCTTTTCACTGCTTAATTTATTTAAAAGCTCATCGTCACCATTCAGTAAAAGCACTGCCCCGTCAGGCATGTGATCAGTGATATGCAGCTTTTCCTTCATGATATTTTCTTTGGAACCCAGGTTTGCTATGTGGCTTACTCCGATGACCGTAATTACAGCCATGCCGCAATTAACTATCCTTGACAGGCGGTTCATCTCGCCGTGCTCCGATATGCCCATCTCAATCACGCCCGTTTCGGCATCCTCGAAGGTTTCAGCCACGGTTATTGGTACGCCAATCTGAGAATTGGCATTGCCTTTTGTGCTGTAGGTATTAAAGCTTGCAGAAAGTGCGCAGGCAATCATTTCCCTTGTTGTAGTTTTTCCTACAGAGCCTGTTACTCCCACATATGGTATATGCACATATCTTAAACGATAATATCTTCCGAGATCCTGAAGTGCTGCTTTGGTATCTCTTACGGATATAATGGCTTTGTCAATGTCATCTGCCCTGTCAATTATTTCCTGCGGGAGTATTTTTGATGTAAATACTGCCTTTGCGCCGTTTTCAAAGGCCTTTTCTATAAAGCTGTGCCCGTCAACTCTTGCCCCGATAATGGGTACAAAAAGAGTATCTTCGGTGACTTGGGAGGTGTCTGTGGCTATATGCTTTATGTAAATATCATTTTTTCCGGTAATGAGCCGCCCGCCGACAGCATTGGCAATCTCGAGAGCACTTAATTTCATATCTTAAGCTCGTCCTTTATTTTTAAGATTTCTTCCCTGTCAAGAAAGTGCGTGCGGACTCCGTTTACTTCCTGATAATCCTCATGCCCCTTTCCTATGACGGCTACTATATCTCCCTTTTCTGCATTCATCATCGCATACCGTATCGCCTCATGTCTGTCCGGTATCCTGATGCAGGCATTTTTATCTCCGCCGGCAAGAATATAAGCATTTTCAATATCCGCAATAATATCTTCAGGCTTTTCATATCGCGAATTATCTGATGTGAATATCGAAAAATCCGCTGCCTTTGCTGCCGCCGCTCCCATACCGGTACGCCTGTCCTTTGAACGGTTCCCTCCGCACCCGAACACCACAACTATTCTGTTATGCTCATATGCCCTGAGAGTATTTAAAAGACTTACCATGCTTATCTCATTATGGGCATAATCCACTATCACCGTAAATTTATCTGATTTATACACAGCCTCCATGCGCCCGTTTACATGAACATTTTTCAGACTGTTTCTTATAATTTCATCAGATATTCCCATATCGGAGGCAACTGCCAGCACGGAGAGTGCATTCGCAACATTATAGTCTCCCGGTATCGACAGCGCAAAGCTGTCATTTATAAGCCCCTTTGTGCTGAAAACCGTTCCTGTAAATTCACTTCCTGTCTTAAAGGAAAGCTCAGAGGCACATATGTCTGCCCTATCATCCTTCATGGAAAATTTTATGAGCTTGTCATAGCTGAGCCCCGGCTGTGAAAGAATTTCATGGCAATGCTCATCGTCCGCATTTATTATCGCAGTGCGGCATTGCGCAAAAAGTCTTGATTTACAATAAAGATATTCATTAAAATCAGCATGCTCCAGAGGACCAATATGATCCGGGCTTAAGTTTAATATAATTCCGTAATCAAAAATAATGCCGTCTGTTCTGTGCATCTTAAACCCTTGAGACGAGCATTCCATAACTGCCGTATCACAGCCTGCATCAAGCATTTTTTTCAGGTAAAAATTTATCTCATAGCTGTCGGGCGTTGTATTTAGTGTATCAAAATGCTCATCTCCTATGACACAGCCGTTTGTTCCGAGAACACCTGTCTTATGTCCGGCGATTTCAAAAACTTTTTTAAGCATATACGAGGTTGAGGTCTTGCCCTTTGTGCCGGTGATTCCTATCATGCGAAGCTTTTTTGCAGGCTCTCCGAAGCATCTGCATGAAAGAACTGCCAGGGTATGTCTGGCATCCTTGGTATATATGACATTAAGGCCTTCAAGGATTTCTGCCGGAAGCGCCTCCGGCATTTTCTCAACAATCAGACATTTACAGCCCCTGGATATAACATCCGGAATAAAGTCATGCGAATCAGTTTTTGAGCCCCTCATGCAGACAAAGACAGACCTCTCATGAGCCTTTCTTGAATCGAAAACGACATCCTCTGTCTCCACCATGTCTGTTCCGGATATAATTTTATAATCTGTTCCCTTAAGCCAGTCCTTAAGCATATGAAACTCCCCATCTGTCCTTATTTATCAGAGCCTTTAAGCATTTCCTCAAATGCAGGTATATCCATAAGTATCTGCCGCTCCTTTGTTCCTTCGGAGTCTCCCACGACTCCTGCCTCATGCAGCTGATCCATAATTCTTGCAGCTCTGTTAAAGCCAATTTTGAATTTTCTTTGAAGTGCGCCTATTGAGGCCTTCTTAGAGTTAATAATGAGCCTGCCGGCTTCGGCAAAATACTCATCCTTATCGCTCTGCTCCTTTTGAATGCCGCTATCACCGCCAAGACCTGACAGATCCAACTCCATCTGAGTATTGATAGCCTCATCAAATTCTGTGCTGTCTGCATTATCACTGTTATGCTTTCTTACATATTTAACTACTTCCTCGACCTCTTCATCACTTAAGAATGCTCCCTGTACTCTTGCCGGTGAATTCTTATCTCCCGGCTTATATAGCATATCACCGTTTCCTAAAAGAGTTTCGGCACCGCCCTGATCAAGTATGGTTCTTGAATCTGTCTGTGACGGCAGTCTGTATGCGATACGGCTTGGAATATTGGATTTTATAAGTCCCGTGATTACATCCACAGAGGGTCTCTGCGTAGCCACAACAAGGTGCAGTCCTGCGGCACGCGCAAGCTGAGTAAGGCTTACTATAGCCGATTCTACATCCTTTTTGCTGTGCATCATAAGCTCCGAAAGCTCATCTATGACTATAAGTATATACGGAAGCTTCTTAGGCTTATCCTCATCCGGAGTATCCGGCGGAAGCTCTGCCAGAGTTCTTTCTGTCTTTTCATTATATCCGCTTATATTTCTCGTTCCTGATGTCTGGAAAAGCTTATATCGGCTGTTCATTTCGGAAACTGCCCAGTTTAATGCGCTGACAGCTCTTTCAGGCTTTGTCACAACCTCCGTAAGAAGATGAGGTATACCATTATAAACCGACAGCTCCACCACCTTGGGATCCACCAATATCATGCGAACCTCGTCCGGAGTAGCTCTGTAGAGTATGGACATAATAAGCGAATTTATGCCGACCGACTTTCCCGAGCCGGTGGTTCCGGCTACTAAAAGATGCGGCATTTTAGCTATATCTGCAATCACCGGCTTTCCGTTGATATCCAGACCGACACCCCAGGCAAGCCTTGATTTTGCCGCCTTGAATTCCTCGGACTCCAGTATATCTCTGAATCTTACTGTCTGACTCGATGAATTTGGAACCTCTATTCCGACAGCAGCCTTTCCCGGTATGGGGGCTTCTATGCGAAGCTCGGCAGCAGCCAGGGCAAGCTTGATATCGTCTGCAAGTCCTGTTATCCTTGATACCTTTACTCCCGTATCAGGTATAATTTCATAACGGCAGACTCTGGGGCCTCTTATGACATTTGTCACCGTAGCGCCCACGCCGAAGTCACGCAAAAGCTGCTCCAGCTTTTCGGCATTATTCATTATGGTCTGACGGCTGTCAGAAGCTCCCCTGGTGCCTCTTTCAAGCAGTGAAGCTTTTGGGTAAACATAAGGCCTCGGCTTTGGCTTCGGTGCTGTTTTCGGTTTTTCTTCTGTCTTCTTAATCTCGTCAGAACTTTCCTTTTCTGTACCTGAGGAAGCCTGCACATTTTCGCCCATAGCCCGTTTTTTATTCATTATAAGCTGAGCCTCATAGGCATCAGGCGATTCCATTTCCTTTCCGCTTGCGGAAAAGTAGGTGGCTTCCTCTGATTTGTCCGCATCATCATAAGCTTTAAGTTCAGCGTTGTTATCGCTGTCGTTCTTATCGCCGCCGTTATCATTACTGTCGTTATCATTACCGTCGTTATCATTACCGTCACTGTCATCATCAAAGCCTGAAAGCCGGATTTTCGGTCTTTCGGTTTTGAATGCATCAAATGACTCCGGCCTTTCAGTCGCATCCGGGGGCTGATTTGCCGAAACTTCAGAAGCATTGCCCGCGGCAAAGCCTGCCATGCCTGCCGCCTGTGCGCTGAATCTTCCTGAATTTATTATACCGGCATAGGACTTATACCTATCTTCCTTTTCTTCCTCAAACGGCACGCTGTCATCATCGTAGTTTATTTCCTTTACCGTTACCGGCCTCTGCTTTTCCCACGCTTCATCGGGAAGTCCCTGTATGACCTCCGTATCGAAATTCGTATGTATTATGTTTTGTCTGGATTTTGGCCTTCCTCCGAAAATGGGCTCCTTTACATTGCCCAAATCCTCTACTCCGGTCTGACCGTTACCTATTATTTCTCTGCCGTACTTAAGAAGTTCCTCTGCTTCTCTTTTAAGCCTTTCGTCCTCAAGCTGCTTTTCTTCATAAAGATGCTGCCGCTTTTCCTCTCTCAGTTCTTCCTTTCTTTGCTGGTGCTCGGAATAATACTCTCTTCCAGCCTTTGCCGCTTCAACAGTCTTTCCTGCGCCGAATCTGACTGCTCCTGCCGTTTTTTTTGCGCTTATCCTTGCGGCTCCCACAAAGCTCTTTTCGGTGATGACTACAATAGAAATTACCAAAAGCACTATGAGTATCAGATAAGCACCGGCATATCCTATGACAAACTGCAATGTATTTGCGATGATGCCTCCTAAAACTCCGCCACCCTTTAAGCCTTCGGCACTTAAGCCATAAAGCTCGGACAGCGCGTAACTTTCAATAGAACCGTCGGCATTTCGTCCCGCAAAAAGCAGATGAATTATTGATGTCAATGCCGCAAATGCCGTAACGACACTTGCAAGCTTAAAGCCTCTTAAATACTTTCCTCTTTCCAGATAGCTTATTACGGCAAAAATCGCAAGAGCCACACCGAAGAGGTAGCAGCCCTGACCGAAAAGTCCTCTCTGGACAGACAAAATAAAGCCTCCGACCGTGCCCATAAGACCGAGGTCTGCAAGCAGAAAAAATATGCCTGCCGCAATCATAAGTATGGAGCTTATTTCCGTCTTAACAAAGCTCTTCTTTTTTTGAGCCGTACGCTTATTTTCCTTTCGCACGGCTCCTACGGAAGCTTTTTTTTGTAAAGCTCCCCTTTTTGTTTGAGACGAAGTGCTTCTCCCGGCTGCTTCACTGCCTGTTTTTTTTGATGAACTTTTTGTCGTTCTTCTCTGTGCCAATTTATGCCCCTATTACATTTCTGATGGCTACAGGAGTCCTGTAATTCCATCTGCTTATCCTTATGCCGCTCTTTCTTGATGCTGCGCTTATTACCTGACCGTTTCCTATATATATCGCAACATGATTTATAGTTCCGCTGCTGTTTGCATAGAATACCAGATCTCCCGGCTTCATGTTGGCTGATGTTACCTTTGTTCCGACCTTTGCCTGTTCTCTGCTCGTTCTCGGAAGTGATATGCCAAAGCGCTCCATAACCCTTAATGTAAAGCCGGAGCAGTCTGTGCCGTTGGTAAGTGAGGTTCCTCCCCACACATATCGATTACCCACATATTTGCAGGCAAAATTAACAATGCTGTTTCTGAACGCTGCGGCGGCGTTGGCAGCCTCGACTGCCGGATAGTATTCTATAGCCTCTCCGAGACCGTATCTTACCTCGACATTATTATCTCTGGTTGAGATATATGCCTTATCGGTATCTTCATCTCCGTCTCCGGCATCCAGCTCTATCTGCACCCAGCCGTCCAGCTGATTTATGACATCATAGGCCTGATTTTTGGTTACATTGGTCCACGCACGCGCATCAAGACTCGGCTCGCTGCGTACATTGAGCGAGTCTACATTGACATAAGCGGTAAGCTTTGCATAATCCAGCGCCAATTTTTTTGCAGCCTCTCCGGTCCTGCAGTAATCCGCCCTCACATATCCGGTGACCTTTCCGGACTTTATCTTAAACCAGGTATTCTGATCCTCGCCTGTCACGGTATCCAGAAGCTCTGCACCGTTTCCCAGCGCAAACTTTCCTATAATGTTATTTATGCCGTCATCCTTTGGCTCTTTTCTTATGTTAATGTATCCGTCTGTTGCAGCCAGCACCAGATTGTCATACTGCGTTGTCGCCATGGTGCGAAGATCCAGACGCTTAGCCGCATTAAGACAGGTTCTTATTTCTGCATTGCCGTCAGAAATATTTACATATCCTTCCGTTTCCGTGCCGTCCTCGGTCTGTGCCTTGATTTTTGCCCAGTCTCCGTCTGATGAGATGAACACATATCGCTCACCGTTTCGTGCCTTTGCAATGATATTGGCAGGATCCTTTTCGGGTGCCGACCTTATGTTAAGCACCTCGGTAGTTATAACAACTCTTTCTGCGGAGTAACCCTCGGCAAGCACTCTTGCCTCTTCTCCGGTTGTTATAAATTGGGTCTTGCAATATCCCCTTATTCCGCCGGAGCTGATAAGACTCCAGTCTCCGTCATTTTCAATGATGCTGAGTCCGGCTCCGTCCTCAAGCTTTCCGATGATATCAGTCATATCTATTTCATCAGGTCTTGAGCGCAGATTTATATATCCCTTAGTCTGAATTATTCCGAAATTTTCATATTCCTTCAGAAGCTCATCAAGTGCCTCCTGCCTGCGCATTTCTGCTACCTCCTCCTGTGTCAGTGAAGAGATTTCAGCGATAATTTCCTCGCTTTCATGCTTTGTACCAGACTTTTTTACGCAGGTTACAATAACCACAGTAAGGAGCAGTACCCCTATAAGTACCGCCCCGATTTTCAAATTCCTTTTTTCTCTGACTGTCAAATCTTTTAAATCAAGCTTCATTTCATGCACCGGGTCCATGCTGTGTGCTGTCAATAACTACACCGGGAGCAAATATAACACCGCCGCCTGATGAGCTCTCCGTCACGGCATCCTCCTCCGTTATCTCTTCATTTTCCCCTTCAGTATCATAGTTATCTGTCTCGGCATTTTCTTCACCCGCATAATATCCGCCGTCATCGGTATGGCAGCCTCTGTCCTCCTCGGGAATGATAATTCCTCCCCGGAGGTTATGATGGTCGCAGGTTTCTGTCGGTATATTGTCAATGTCAAAATACTCCGTATATACGGCATTGCTTCCGCTTCTGTAGTCAGCATAGCAGCCGCTGTGCGGAAGCTTTCCGCTTTTACGGCACACATTCATTTCAACTATGCCCTCAGGCTGTTCAAATTCCGTATTTTCAAGTCCTTCATGAACCTTTGTCATTATATTCTTCCAGATATTTTTATGGAAGGATGTTCCTCCGTTATAAACGCCTGTCTCGGCATCACTTAATGACTGATTATCATCACAGCCTCCCCATATTCCAGCAGTATAATATGGCGTAAATCCCACGAACCATACATCATTATTATTTGTTGTAGTTCCGGATTTGCCTGCAGTAGTCATATTATCCAGACGAGCGCGGCTGGATGTATTATTTACAGTGTATCCGCCTGCCCATTTGCTGTGGGCTTCAGTCGAACGCTTCAGTGCATCAGTAAGAAGAAAAGCCGTAGTTTCTTTCATTACTCTGCTTTCCTTCTCCTCATCCATGTCTATGATGAGATTTCCTTTTCTGTCATATATCTTTGTAAAGAGCTTTGCCCTTCCGTACATGCCTCCGTCAGCTATGGATGCAAATGCATCCGTAAGCTCAAGATTAGTGACGCCCTTGGTGATCCCGCCCAAAGCCGTAGCGACATTTTCATCTTCTTTTGAGAGCGATGAAATTCCCATTCTTTCCGCGAATTCCACTCCCAGCTTCGGTGTAACGGTTTCATACATACATCTTACAGCAACGATATTCATGGAAAACTCTATGCCGTCTCTTATACTGGAATATCCGAAATAATTTCCGCTCTTCCACCAGTTCCTGAAGGTCTTGTTTCCCAATGTGAATTCACTGTCATAGTAACAGGTTCCAAGTGTCGCACCGCATTCTTCCATGGCGGGAGCAAATGCGGTAATAACCTTGAATACCGAGCCCGGCTGCTTATAGGTTCCCGTGGCGCGGTTTATGGTAAGCGAATACTTTTTTTCGCCTCTTCCGCCGCTTAATGCCAGTACCTCCTTGGTTTTCTGATCCATCAAAACAAAGGATACCTGCGGCTCCAATGCAGTATCCAGAGTCTCTGCTATTATTTCATCACCCGAAGCCTCATCATATATGGTTTTCTTATATTCCTCTACGGCTGACCTGACTGCCTCCTCTGACTTGAAGAGCCCGTCATAGCCCGAGCTTCCTCTCGTCTGTTTAAAATATTTATCCGCATCCTTTTCACTGTAATGAATAAGTCCCTTTTCCTTATGCTGTATGGAGCAGCGCCATTTGAAGCTGTATTTGGCAGTATCGTAATTATCGGGATTATTTACCTCCTCATCCACTATCTTCTGCATGTAGGGATTCTGGGTAGTCATAATTTTCAGACCGCCAGAATAAAGCATGTTTTTGGCCTCGGCTGCTGTAAGCTCAAGCCTTTCGATAAGAACCTTCTGGACCTGATCTATAAGTGCATCCGTAAAATAGCTGTATACCTGAGATTCGGTATTTACGGCAGCATCATGAAGCTTTATCTCCTCATAAACCTCCATGCCGGAAACGGCGTCCTTTTCCTCGCCGGAAATATATCCCTGCTCAACCATATCACTGAGCACCTGAAGCCGGCGTTTCTGATTTTCCTCGGGATGAGTAAGCGGATTTAAGCGCGAGGGATTTTTGGTGATAGAGGCAAGCACTGTACACTCTGCAAGATTAAGCTCGGAAACATTTTTACCGAAATACCTGTCTGCTGCAACCTTTACGCCCAGAGTGTTATTTCCGAGATTTATGGTATTCAGATAATCTGTTATTATCTGCTTTTTTATTTCTTCCTTTTCCTTTCCCGGCTGATTTTCAAGCCTGAGTGCTATATACCACTCCTGAAATTTTCTTTCATAGAGCAGAAAGCCCTTCTCATTTCCGCCGGAAAAGACATTGTTTTTTATAAGCTGCTGAGTTATTGTGGAGCCGCCTCCGGCAGAGCTGTCATCCGTCAGCACGCCCTTTACGGCTCTTGATATGGACTTGAAATCGATTCCGTTATGGATCCAGAAACGCTGATCTTCTATGGCGACAAACGCATTTATAAGATTTTCAGGAAGCTCCTCAAACGCAGCCTCCTCACGATTAGAGCCCTCCTGCACCAGAGTGGCTACAAGATTGCCTTTAGTGTCATAGGTGGTTGTGGCATATCCCTTCGGTGAAAAATCCAGACTTTCAATATCAGGAGCATTATCTATAATGCCTATGAGCATGCCGAGCCCGGCTGCCGCTCCGTTTAGCACACAAAGAAGGAGGCAGGTCATTATAATAAGCTTTATGGTATGAATACGCTTATTAGCCTCCTTCTCATCCCCGTAGGTTATATCTTCAAGCTGATCATTAACAGCCTTCTTTGTGAAATTCATTCGGTCTCCTGCAAAGCCCCTGCTTTTATTTACATACGACTTTACTATAGCACATAGCAAACATCATCTCAAATTATAAAAGGCTTTCAATCCTTACGAATTCCTTTACTGCCAGTTTTACTCTGCCCAGGCCCCGTCTTTTCCCACATAGTAGCCGTCAGGTGTTTTCCTGTCAGAATACATGGCACCCAATGTTCCGTCAGATTTTGTATTAAAGAAATACCACTTTCCCGATATCAGCTGCCAGCCTGTCACCATATGACCCAGAAGATTATCGCTTAACGGCCACAGATAGTACCAGTGTCCGGCCTCATCCTTATACCAGCCTGTCAGCATGTAGCCATCCTTATCAAATCGGAACCAGTCATATTTTTCCTGGCTCTCTTTTGCATACGGATTGAATATATATCCCCATTCTGATGCATATTGTCTTCCGCCTGCAGTAAATGTCCACCTGCCGTCAGCACTGAGCTTCCAGTCGCCTGTTACACCGCTGTATCCTGAGAGGGCCATGTCTGAATTCCGGGAGATTACTGTCTCGCCGGTATTACTGTCTCTCTTGCTTTCGTGTCTTGACTCCTCAGTCCTTACTTCAATATCTATTGAACCGCTGATTCCGAGCTTCTGATAATAAACAACGATGGTGCATTTGCCTGACTTAAGTGCATGAAGCACGCCGTCGGCATCCGCATAAGCCACCTCGGGATCCGTTGAATAGAACAGCGGTTCTTCGGTAAGGCTGCTCCACGGCACGGTCTCAATACTGAGCTTCTTTTCTTCACCTCTCTTTAAGGTGAGTTTTTCCAGACCTCCCTCGATTTCACAAAGAACAGGCTCATTCGGTACGAAGCTGTGATATGTATAAGCCATCTCCTCACCGGCGCTTAATGCCTTTGCAACCAGGTCAATGTGTCCGACATCATCAAAGTCTGACGCCTTGGGTATGAAGCTGAACTCGACAGAATAATCCTCACCGGATTTCATGCCGCCGCTCTTTGCTGTCATCTGAATTTCAGTCTCGTTGCCGTAATTGGTTCTGTAAAGCCTGAATGTGACATCATTACAGTCAGCATTGCCGTAATTATGGATCTTTGCGCTTACATTTACCTTTGTTCCGTCATAGCTTATCTCTTCATCATAAAACTCAAGCTCCGCCTCAACAGGAAGCTTTGCATCAGCCTGATAAATATCTTCATAGCCTTCTTCTCTGGTTTTTATTCTGATACTGTATCCTGTAAGATCCTTATCAGGAACCTGCCAGAGTATGCGCACAGGGTAGCTCTCTCCCGGCTTAAGTGCTGCATGGGTAAGCTCGCTGAAGCGAAGTGTTTCATTACCGTCCGGATCTACAAGATATGCACTGAGCATAAATCCTTTGTCTGCATCATAAAGACCGTCATTTACCACATCTGCACTGATTTCTGCTATTTTTCCTTTTTCAATAGCTGAGTTGAATTTTATTGAATTTTCTTCAACTTTTATGCTTCCTGACGGTTCAAAGCAGAAATATGAGAGCATGTTTTCTGTTCTTGCTCCGCTTTCCGAGCTTCCGTCCTCGTTTGTCTTTACCTCAAAGGTATTGGCTACGGCATAAACATTCTTATTACTGTCGGTATAAATGTCTAACTCATCAATGATTTCATCGCTGTCATCATCATCACTTGTAAGCATTACAGGTGTCGTAAAGCCTCCCTCAAGTTCCTCATCTCCGCTCTTTCCGCCATTGCTGAATTTTGTTCCGAAGATTTCAGTTCCTGTATGTCTCGGATTATTACACATTCCTACAAAAAATACATAGAGATCTGTACCGTCACTTACAAGCTTATATTCGGATATGTTATATGCATTGGATGTCTCTGCTATATCTACGGTAAATCTTTCGATATCATGCTCGGAGATCTTTCCGAAAATGGTTTCGTCATATCTCAGCTTTGTAAATTCTTCATTTATATTTTTATTTATTTCATCTGCTGAATACCCGTCTCCGTCGGCACTATTCTTGGCATTATGCTCAGTATACAGATCTGTATAATAGGTCTTAAGTCTTGACGAAAGATCACTGTAATCAGCCATATACCACTCATGACCGTTTGAATACCATCCCGTTTTTGCATCATAGCTCCATGACTGAGCATCGTCTGTTAAATCAAGCTCCAGACC
Source organism: Lachnospiraceae bacterium (assembly GCA_963598245.1). Lineage (GTDB taxonomy): Bacteria > Bacillota > Clostridia > Lachnospirales > Lachnospiraceae > Avilachnospira. The sequence continues at coordinate 30,073 of CAVBSU010000009.1, forward strand.
CAGGGAGTTTCCGAGCAGGCCTGCCTTAAGAACTTTCAGCGCAGAATTTTTCGATATATTCGCAAGACTGCTTACAGATGTTGTCTTCAAGGCATTCGAAGCTGTTCCCGTAGGCGCACTGGTAAGCGTTCCGACAGGTGCATTTGCAACCGTTGCTTTCGAAGCACTTGCAGCGGTTCCTGCAGCCGTATTTTCCGAGGAAGCTCCTGTATAAAAGTCACTTATGCCCTTTGAATAAAGCAGAGTCTGCAGCTTGTCAGTAAGATCCATAAGCACAAACCTGTCGCCGTCCTCTATCCATGTTGCATAGATATTGCCGTCTATCTTATTGAGCTCCGGTGTTGTCTGCGAGGCTGTATTTAATGTCTTTTCGGTTGTGTTCTTATCTGTATAGTAGTACTCTGCCGTGCTTCCTATCATTACAGGATAATAATTTTTCTTATTCGTGACATCGTAGACATCCAGATAGATATTTCTGTCCTCTGCCGTACTCATGTCTTCATCCGTATCTACGGTATAGATAGCTGCTATATACTCTATCTCCTTATCAACACTATCAGCTGCACCTGAAGCACTGCCCTTTTTTGCAAGCTCCTTTAAGGTAAAGGTTTCTACATTATAGTCTGTTACAAGGGGATCAATTATCTTGGAGCCATCCTCTTTGTATACATCGCTGATAGGTATCAGCTTTTCTTCTGAAACAGCTTCTGTTTTTGTATCAAATGTAACATATGCCATCGTGGAATACAGCTTTTTCAAATCTGTAAGGTCCTTATCGCTTTCTGCCTTTGATACATCCCTCTTAAGATAGGTGCAGTAAACAGTATCCCTGAGGATAGTAAGCTGCGGTGACAGGTTGAAGAACTTGTCCTCAGCTTCGGTTTCATCATGAAGAGTATAAAGAGCTTTATCATAGCCGTCATCTCCAAGTTTGCTGCTTAAATCCAGCATCGCTCCGCAGATATTAAACTTGGTATATTTATCCTTGAAGCTATCATCGGATGCGTCAGTAATACTGTCTCTTGCATTTGCCCATGAGATAAACAGCTTATCATCGCTTACCTTAAGCATATCCGGAGTCGTATCAAAGGTTCCGTCATCGTTTATTGCAAACGGTCCTGACCATTCCGAGCCTTTTCCTATGGAATAATACAGGCAGGTTTCTCTTGGATTTACCTTTGAAGCTCCGAGGAATAATATAAGCTGAGTTCCGTCATCCTTTATCTGTATTATGCCCGGTCTTGTATGCTCTGCCGCATTCTTTTGAAGCACATATCTTTCCTTAAGCTTTGTAGGCGAGCTTAACAGAAGAAGATCCGCTGCATCGCTGTATGCTTCTTCCGAATACTTTCCGAAGCCCGAGAAATCATTAGTTCCCGCGCCTGACCACTGCACCTTATATTCACCATCATCTGAAAGATCCTCTTCGCTATCGTCAACCTGCCAGATGTCATCATCGGCAAAATATCCGTCATCTAAAGAGCCTTCGTCCATAAGAGTCGCATTTCCGTCATCTCCCGCTACATAAACCGGTGTAGGCGAAGCATCCGCGGAAGCCTCTGATTCATCCGAATATACCGCTCTTTCTCCCGATGAGCTCTTTAAGCTGTTAGCCGATGTCTTGCTTGTCTGTGGCGGATCCCACAGGCCTTCTACCGCCGTCTGATTCTCATATCTTCCGAAGCCTAACTGTACCTTTATTATCTCAGCTGAAAGGGTTGTTACAACAAGGTCTGCCTCCGCACCGATAGAACCTGCGATAATAAGTCCCCAGGAGCCGTTCTTATCATCCGACAGTGTGTTATTGGTATTGATAAAGTCCACATCAAACTGAATCTTTCCGTAGACTCTTACGCCCAGAGCATCATTAACACCGACACCGGCTGCCATCTTTCCTATAAATACAGTCTCGATACTGTACATCACACCGTCTGCATTTACAAGATTTTTCAAGTTGCCTTCCGTATTGTTAAAGTCGCCCTCGGATATTCGCTCCTTCGTTTCCTCATTTGTCCATGCAAATGTAAGTGCAACCTGTGCCGCTCCGTACAGATTAAAGTAAACAGGCACATAGACTACCAGACCATAAAAGGTCTTGGATATTGAGGCGTTTCCGCCTACCGTAACACCCCACATTGCAAGGAAATAATCATTTCTCTTGGCATCATAGACAAATTCAAAGTCCAGTACAAAGAATACATCGGCAGTTATTATTTTTTCCGTAAGCTCTGCCTGCCTCTGGTTTGCCTGCTCGGTTCCGTGCTCCATACCTTCATGAGCCGCATCAAATGCGTCGCCGCCCATTTCCTGAATCTGATTTGCAATTCTCTGTCTGCCTTCCCGAACCTGTTCGTCATTTCCCTGTACGGCAGCGTATTCTCTTTCCTTTGCTATTCTCTTAGTCTGATTTGTGTAATTTTCAAACTTGGACTTTTTCTCCGATGCCGAACGCGGTGTAAATCCGAGAATAAAATCACCGTTTACAGAAACGGAATATCCCTGATTATTGGGATACTTTGTCTTCGTATAAGTAAGTACGCCGCTCTGGATATTGGCAGCAGGCTTTCCTATCATCGGAAGATTTACGCTATTTTGTGAGTCAGCCGACACATCAAAATACTTCGGCTTTACAAGCTCATTTTCGACATACATAACATAGCCTGTATCCACCGTCGGATAAACGATATCCAGATTTCCGATTCCCTCTACATGCTTCTTTTCCTTATCTACGATATAGGCATAAATATGGTCGCCGTTTCTGAACTTTGTATTCATATCCGATATGGACAGTGTGAACACGGTATTACTTATGCTCTTGTCTTCATTTACCTTAGGCTCAGCCGTATATGTCACTCTTTGACCGTCAACTGACTGCACGATGATTTTAACGCAGGAAATGCTTCTTCCGTTTGCATTTACCTCGGCAGTAAGATTTAAGGTATCCTTATAGCACTTAATGGTATTATCCTTAAGGTCTATATTTTTTGTATGCTCTTTGTTGTCATATCCATAGCTCATCGTTATAAAAGACGGGGCTTCCATAGGATATGAGATATCTATCTGTCCTATATTATAGGTGCCGCCGGTCGGTTCTCCGAGCTTGATCTCAGCCACCTGTCCGTCATTTATTCCGTTATCCAGTGCAAGCGTTATTCTGTCTCCGCTTGCAGCCTTTATTCCCGAAAGCGTCATATTTGCGCTTTCGGCTATGGTATCAAAGGCTACGGAAACATACTTTGTTTCCTTTCCCGTCTTGGAGTCCCTGGATACCTTCTGAGGGCCTGCCGCAAAAACAGAATATCCTACGATAGGCACACTGCGCAGTCCGAGACCGTCATGGCGAATCGTATCACTCTTCATCACAACCTTTCCGCTTAAGGTGTAGTCGACTATTTTACTCTTTTCGGTCTCCTCTGTTCCCACATAGAAGATATTGTCGGTTTCTGCTTTTCTTGCCGTGAAATAATACTTATTTGTGTTGTACTTAGTGTTTGTAAGCTTGTCTCTTACGGTAGCCCTTGTAACAAGCGTACTCTTTGAAGCAGACTCATCGTCCACTATAACATCAACAGAATAAACCTTTCCCGGCTCCGGTCTCATTCTGTCATAGATATTCTTTTCCTTGGGATTAAGATCAAGGAAATATTTTCCCTTAAGATCCGGATAATTCTTAAGAGCATCCTGAGGAATAAGATTTTCTACATGCACCTTCTTTGAACTTCCGCTCGTATACATTATCTCTATACGGTTTTTGTTGGATTGTATGCAGGGTCTTATGATATACCCCTTATCTTTACCCGTAAGAAGAACCAGACTCTTATCTGATTTAACAGTATTAAAGGTAACTCCTCCGTCGGTTGAAACCTCATATCCCTCTGCGATGTATCCGGAAGTCTTTGTACTCACACTGAGGTCAATCATATCTCCGGCATGGAATGTAACCTCTGCACCTTCCTTAAGCTTGCTGTTATTAAATTCCGCAGCACCGCTGACAGTGCCTGCACCCTCAATTCTCGGAGCAGTCACCTTTACTTTTACATCTATATATTCTATGGTAGGTGTGAAATTCAATTCCTGATGATATGCCGCACCTACAGACGAACTTTCATCGGAAATTACAGATACATTTTTTTCCTTCTGTACACTATCGATCCAATCTACAAAATACTTATCTAACGGGACAGTATTAAGATCGGCCATTATTTTATTTATTTCTTTGGTTTTTGCCTCATCCGAATAGCTTATTGTTCCTGTGGACGTATTCTTTGATTTGATGAAATTAACAAAATCCTCAGGATACTTTACTGTCACAGGCTCTTTTCCGCTCTGCTGTTTTCCTACTGTCAGAGTATAGCCCGTAAGCTTACAGAAAATGTCGTCTTTTCCGTTTACCGTATTTGATTTCAGGTTGAATACGATATTGGAGCTGTTTTCATTTTCGTTTACATAAACATTTTTATCGCCCTTATCATAAAGTATATCTGCACCGCTCTTTACTTCAATCTGCACCGGTATTGCATCTACTGTGGAATCCAAAGCCTGGAATGACTTTTCTGAAGGATTGTGAACCTTTACATTGTAATACTTATACATGGCGGCAAAGCCGTAATATTTTACATACGAAAGAGGCGTATGCCAGTCACCGTCTCTTGCCTCCGCATAAGGATAAATATAATCGTATTCACTCAGATCACCATTTTCGCTTCCGGTCTTGATTCTGATAGCCAGATCCTTATCCATGCATCTGTCAAACTGACCGTTATGCTGTTTTCTCTGCAGCTGCTTCTGCTGTGCATTCTTAAGAGAGAAGAAGGTCTGCTGTCCTCCCCACATTGCTCTCTCCGAGCAGATATCCGGTATTATATATTGATAAAGCTGAGATTCTATTATGCTCTTTCCGGACGGGATATTGCACCATACGCTTCCCGAGTTCCACATAATGGTGTTATAGTACTGCATGTATCCGTAAGAATTATTCCAGCTGCCGTCAGAGGAGTTCTGAACAACATATTTATTGCTCAGTGTTCCTCCGCCGAAGGGCTTATCTCCGTTCCAATGCCCGTCAAGCGAATAATCATACATTCCGCCATACTCCTTAGATGTGGAAAAATAGTATTTGCCCACTTCCAGTGCCGGAGTATATCCGTTATCATATATGGTTCCCACTACGGGAGCCTTTTTATTTGCCGTATCGGCCTTATTATAGACAACCTCGTAATCCTTGCTGCCTATTTTTATGCCAAAGGAAAGCTCATCATTTGAAGTATCTCCCGATGAGTCGCTGCCGCCTTCTGCCATAATGGCAATGTTATCTTCACCATCCTCACTGAGAAGCATGATGTTATCTTCATCGCTTCCGTCATCAACATTCAATATTCCGAGACCGTCTCCCTCAGTATTCCTTACGGCACCGGTAACATAGGCTGCCGTATTCTCGCCCGGGTCAGCCGCCTTGAGATTATCAAGCTCCAATGTCACATCATGATCAAGATTAAGCTTTACCTCTTTTTCCGTTTCATAAGGAAGAAATGCTACCTCTCCCAAAACTGTCTCATTTTCGGTTCCCGCATCATAAGCCTTAAGCTCTGCTGTAGCCATGGAGCTTTTTATACCGTCTCTTTTAACGGTAATGATTACCTTGTTATTTTCTGCTTCATAGTAATCGGCATCAAAAGAAAGAGTCGCTAAAGCCGATTCCTCGTCATCCTGTATATATACGGATGTATTTGTTACCTGATATGGTGTTGCATTTTTTGCACCGGTTATATAAAGGGAAAATTCTCTGTTTCCGTCTGACCTTGCATTATCATATGTACGGAACCGGAGTTCCGCCGTCTCCTCTCCTTCTTCAAAGCTTATAACCTGCTCGCAGGCAAAAGGAAGCTCCTTTATATACTCAGGTGTGACAGCACCGAGAATCTGCTCCGTAATGCTTTCTGCATTGCTGATATCAGTTTCCTCGGTCTCTCTTGTAGGCTTGCCGGTCTGCTTTTCCTTCAGGATAGCCAGCGGACTTTTTTCTGAGTCTTCATCCTCGCTCTCATCATCTATGCTTTCTGAGGATAACAGCTCTGCAGCATTGCCCTCATCCTCATCATCTTCTTCATTCTGTTCATCCGAATCCACCGTGTTTTGAGCCAGCTTCTGTCCAATCTCAATACTGTTCTTCGCGGTATTCTCATCCACACTTCTAATGCCTATAAGCTCAGGCTCTTCGATTTCGTTTTCATCCTGTTCGTTTTCATCCTGTCTTTCGGCATTTCCCTTTGTCGCAATATCATATTTTGCCTGATACTGTCTTATCTTAAGATCATTATCTCCATCCTCATCGCCGTCGTCATCCTTATCAACGCCGGCGATGAGCTGCATTATATTGTAATCCGTAAGGCCTATCTTCCTGTTGTCTCCCAAAAGTGTATAGTCCTTTCCGTACTGTGCCGTAATACTTATGGCATGAATTGTTACGGATACCTTTTTATCAAGGTTTCCGGTTCTGTGAATGGGGACACTGAATATTCCGTTTCCTTCTGTAATCTGTACGCTGGGTGTGCCCATATATACATAATTACCGTCCTCCGGCACATCCTCAAGCCACTGACCTTCTATTTCCGTAACATCCGGAAGACTCTCTGCCAGACTTACTAACGGCTGTGAAAAAGTCATTGCAAGAATAAGTAGCCATGAAACTGCTCTTTTTATCATCTTTCCCATAAGTATTCTCCGCAACTATATATGCTTTGGTTCAAAAGTATTTATTTGAAGTTATCAGGTGTCTGTGCATCTGTATACAGCGAGCCATATGGGCGGGTGCCCTCTGTATTGCTGTATACCCACTTATCCTTCGTTTCGTCAAAACTCCAGGTCGCCGCTCCCGGTACTCCTGTAAAGAAATACCACTTACCGTTTATATGCTGCCAGCCTGTAAGCATGGCTCCCGTATCAGGATCCAGATAGTACCAGTATCCGTCCTGGGCATCCAAATGCCAGCCCGCTTGCTTACCGTTATTTTCATCACAGTAATACCACTTGCCGTCTGCTGCATTATATACCCAGCCTGACTGCAGATATCCGTCCTGTCCGAACGCATAGGTCTTACCGTTTATACTGTACCATACAATCTGCTCTGCATAGGCACCCTGTCTATTCAGGATTCCACTACCCTTTACATAGCTTCCGTTCGTGAGTACATATCTCCAGCCCTTGTCATCTTTAATCCAGCTGCCTGCTGATGTTGACGTTATGTCATTTCTATCCTTTTTGCCTGATGCCGGTCTTGGATTTGGTGTAGGTTCATCCTTTTTATCTATTCCGGCACCACCATAGCTCACATTATCAAGCTTCGTGATTTTAAGCTCGTAGCGGCCTGTAAAGCTGTCGTTAAGCTTAATGTCTGTTACATTGACAGTATTGGTGCCTGCCTCTGCGCTTGTCCATGCAAATGTACCTGAAGCGCTGAGACCTGCCTTTATGTCGGCCTCAAGTCTGCCGTAAGTAGCTGCACTTCCTTCGACCTTTTCAAGACTCAGACTTCCTGTTGCATCGGTTGTTCCGTCATAGGTCTTGGAATCAAGTCCGGAAACTGTAACATTTAACGGTGCTTTCATGACTCTGAAGGCTACAGCCTTACTTTCGGCCGCCTTATATTCGTCAGTCTCGGCAATTTTCGCCTTCACATACCATATACCTGACGGATCTGTATCGTCATCATCCCAGACTGCAAACTCTCCGGCTGCGCTTCTTGCATATACAAGCTTTGCCTTGTCTGCTCCGTACTTAGCTGTAACCTTGACTACCGTCTTCATATCATCGCCATAGTACATGATTACCTTTGGCGTGCTGAGTGTTATTACATTCTCTGACTTCTCTATATTAAAGTTGTCGAATACCACACTTGATGCAGCTATGTTTTCTCCGCCTGTTACGCTTGCAACTAAGGTATAGCTTCCTACCGGATAATGTCCGTTTGCATCTTTTTCTGCAGGTACATACTTTGTCTCACCTGCTGAGACATAAGGCGTATAAAGCTTTGTCTCAAACTCTCCGTACTTGCTTATTATGAAGTCAGGCTCTGCAAACTCATCCTTGCCGTAGCTTACTAAGCTCTCGTTTAATACCCACTCTTTCTTAAGCTCTACCTGATTTATAATAAGTGTCTGATTAAGTTTAAGGTCATTGGCTCTTTCGATGCCCTCTGCCTCATCCTTTGTTGTTACAAAGACTGCATACTCTCCTGCATCTGTAGGCTCATCTATGAAGTCACCTGTTACATCCTGCGTTGCAGATATTGCCTTATAGCGAACCATATCTACCTTAAAGGTATCTGCATAGGTTTCTGTCGGTGCTACAGTTACTGCATAGCTTGTGTAATCTCCTTCATAGTCATGTACATTATCACTTACTGTGAAATCATCTGCTGTAAGTACAGAATCACCGGTAAGCTTAGCATTATTTTCTGCTGTTACAGACTTAAGCTCACTTGTTGAAAGTGTATACAGGTTTGAATGAGTACCTGAAAGTTTTATGTCTTCAACATTTACAGTATTAGTTCCTGCCTTGTAGCTGGTCCATGCAAATGTACCGCTTGCACTGAGCTTTGGATCCGCTGCAAGATCTGCATCCAGCTCTCCGTACTCTGCACCGGAATCCTCAGTCTTTGTAAGCTTAAGTACTCCTCCGGTGACAGATGTATTGTCTTTTTCCCACTTTCTTGAATCAAGGCTTAAAACTACAGGTGTCAGCGGCGCAGCTTTAAGTTCAAAGCTCTTTACCTCTGACTCAGCTGCTGCATAGTTTGTTGTTTTTTCTGCAGATACCTTTACATACCATATGCCGGTCTTTATCGCATCAGCAGTTTTTATATCTTCCCAGGTCCTATAGGTTCCTGACTCACTGTCACTGAATAACAGTTTTGTCTTAGCTGTGCTGTCTGTAAGTGTAAAGCTTATTACCTTACTCATATCATCGCCGTAGTATACGTCTTTAACGCTTTCTACAGTGATTATATTTTCTGCCTGTTTAATAATAAGCTGTACGTCAGCACCTTCTTTCGTAAGCTTAAGATTGCTTACTCCTCTATAGTATTGATTAGTGCTGTCTGCTGTTACAAAGACTCCATAGGTGCCTACCTGTGTAGGTGCCTCTATATACTCTCCTGTATAGTCCTTTTTAGTATCATCCCACAGACGATAGCTTACCTGTATGTTATTGATAAACTTAGCTGCCTCACCTGTGGCAGTTACCGTAACCTTATGCGGCTTATCATC
>CAVBSU010000010.1:0-38064 GCA_963598245.1 Lachnospiraceae bacterium
CCTTGCATGCAGGCATGCAGTCTGCTCTTGCATTCGTCAACACTTTTAGAGTAAATACCTAATGTGAAGTATATCAACAATATTTTGCGCTTACAATAAATAAATGCTTTCTAAAACATTACAAATTATGTTTGAAGTACTTTATTCTGAAATATATTATTTCAACAATACAGCAGCTCACCCAGCCTACCGGATATCCGAGTCCGATAAGTGTCGGATCTGACGGCAAAAGTCTTGTGACAATGAGAAGATATATCTGCCGGACTGCCACAAAGCATATTATCATGATGAGCATCGGCCCCTTGGAATCTCCTCTTCCGCGCATTGCGCCTGCCAGACTGTGATTTATGCCGTTAAACCAGAAAAATAATCCTATTGCCCGAATAAAACCTATACCGCTTTCTATAACCCCGGCATCATCCGTAAAAAGTCTCACAGCCGGTCGCGCAAAAATAATCATAAGCACTCCGCAGATAACATTGAATACTGCTGCCATAAAGACAGCCGTAAAAGTTCCCCGCTCGGCGCGCTTAAGCTTCCCCGCTCCTATGTTCTGACTTACAAATGTGGTGGCGGCATGTGACATGCTCTGCTGCGGAAGCATTATTACCTGATCGAGTTTGTTGTAGCAGCTCCAGCCTGCCATGACAGTTGATCCGAAGCTGTTTATATATGCCTGCACAAAGCTGTTGGAAAAGGCTGTTATCATAGACTGAAAACCGGTCGGAAGACCTATTTCAAGAATCTTTTTAAGGACAGGCCTGTCTATCCTGAGATCCTTCCATATGAGTCTGTAAACCTCCTTGGAACAGCTCAGGAGAGCCAATACCAGAACGGCAGAAACAAATTGTGAGATAATGGTTGCGACAGCCGCACCCGCTATTCCCATTTTAAAAACAAGTACGAATAATAAATCCAGAACAATGTTCAGAAAGCTTGAGAGCATCAGAAAGTACAAGGGTCTTTTTGAGTCGCCGACTGCACGCAGAATGCCGCTTCCCATATTATAAATAAGAAGCCCGGATACTCCGGCAAAATAAATCTTAAGATATACCGAAGCCGGCTTCATTACATCATCCGGTGTTGCGATAAGCTCAAGCATGGTCGGTGTAAATACCACTCCTGCTATAGTGAAAAACAAACCCGCTATAAAGGTTATGCACATCGTCGTTTCAACAGAAATATGGAGTTTTTCAAAATCTTTAGCTCCGAAGAATTGACCTATGACCACTCCTGCTCCGACTGAAATACCGTTAAAGCAGAAGACAGCTATATTGATAATGGGATTGGTTGAGCCGACGGCTGCAAGGGCTTCTTTTCCGACAAAATTCCCCACCACAACGGTATCCACGGTATTGTAAAGCACCTGAAAGAAATTCCCCAGAATAAGAGGTACACAAAAACAAAGCAGCAGCTTCGGGATAAAGCCATCCGTCATGTCTACTGCTTTGCTTTTTGATTTATTATTGTGACCAATATTTCCCGATACCATGCCGGATAGCTCCCATCTCTCAGATTTTTACATTATAGCACAACTTATACCATTTTTTCCTGCTTTACCTTATGATCTATGATATGTCTTGAGGCAAGCTCTTTTTTCACTTCCTCAACGCTTATTCCGTTTTGAACCATAAGGACGAGCACATGATAGGCAAGATCGGCTATTTCATAGATGGTCTCCTTCCTGTCCTCTGCCTTCCCGGCAATGATTACTTCCGTACATTCTTCTCCCACCTTTTTAAGGATCTTATCCAGACCTTTTTCAAAAAGATATGAGGTGTAGGAACCCTCCGGCATTTCCCTTTTTCTGTCCTCAAGAAGCTCGTAAAGTCCCTCCAGGGAAAACTCATGCCTTTCCTTACTCTGCCATACCGGATATTCGAAGCAGGAATCCGTGCCCTTATGGCATGCAGGTCCGTCTTTTTCCACCATGACGATAAGTGCATCCTGATCGCAGTCTGCCGTAATCGATACAATATGCTGGTAGTTTCCCGAGGTTTCACCCTTAAGCCAAAGCTCCTGCCTGGAGCGGCTCCAAAAGCATGTAAGCCCTTTTTCCATGGAGATTTTAAGGCTTTCCTTATTCATATACGCCAGAGTGAGAACCTTCTTTGAAAGGGCATCCACAACCACTGCCGGAATCAGCCCTTTTTCATCAAATTTAAGCTCATCTATATTTATCATCTTCTCTATCCTTTCAGTATCTGCCGGAAGCTTCCTTTGGGCGTTCCGTTTTAATAAAACTTTATATGATGCCTAATCGCTTTGCATTTAACATTCCTGCAATTTTCAGAAATTCACGGGCTATTGAAGTCGTCCGACTACTTCACAGCAGCCTCATCGGTATGCCTTCTGCCGCCAGACTTTCCTTGAGCTCCTTTATTGAAACCTCTCCGAAGTGAAAAATCGAAGCTGCCAGCCCGGCATCCACCTTTGGAAGCGTTTTGAATAATCTGACAAAATCCCCAATACTTCCTGCTCCGCCCGAGGCGATTACGGGAACATCAACCGCATCGCTTACAGCCTTAAGCATTTCCATATCAAAGCCTTTCTTTACTCCGTCGGTATCTATGGAATTAAGCACCACCTCGCCTGCTCCGAGCTCCACGCAATGCTTTATCCAGCTTATGCATTCAAGCCCCGTGTCCTCTCTTCCTCCTTTTGCAAACACCCTGAATACTCCATCTGCCCTCTTTACATCAGCGGAAATAACCACGCATTGATTTCCGTACTTTTTTGCGGCCTCATGTATAAGCTCCGGATTTTTTATTGCCCCCGAATTTACGCTCACCTTATCTGCTCCGCATTTAAGCACTCTGTCAAAATCCTCAACCGTATTTATACCTCCGCCCACGGTGAGCGGAATAAATATCTGACTTGCCACCTCTTTCAGTATATCCGTAAAAAGCTTCCGTCCTTCCGCCGATGCCGTTATATCATAGAAAACCAGCTCGTCAGCACCGTTTTCGCTATAATAACGGGCCAACTCCACCGGCGAGGAAACATCGTTAAGCCCTTTGAAATTTACACCCTTTACAACGCGTCCGTCTTTAACATCCAGACACGGAATTATCCTTTTTGTCAGCATTCCTTTCCCTTCGCTTTTTAAAACTAATGCATATCAGCTCTGCCTCTTTTTGACAGTTCCGGCAACTTTTAATCATTGTATCATCCGACCCTGCTTCCGGTTATTCTGCAATGCCCACAGCTTCCTTTAAATCGATTGCACCAGTATAATACGCCTTCCCGATAATAGCTCCGTACAGTCCCATATCCTTAAGCTTCTTGATATCTTCCAAATCGGAGACTCCTCCGGAGGCCATGATATTCATTGAAAACTCCTCTGAAAGTCTTTTATAAAGTTCCAGATTTGTTCCTTTCATGGCACCGTCTCTTGAAATATCTGTACATATGACCGTTCCGATGCCCAGCTTCTGAATTCTTTCGCAAAACTCAAATGCATCATGCTCGGATTTTTCGGTCCAGCCCTTTATAGCAACCATACCGTCCTTAATATCAACGCCGACGGCAATCTGCTCCCCGTATTTTTCAGCCGCTCTTTCCAGAAAATGCCTGTCCGTAACAGCAGCTGTCCCGAGTATAACCCTGTTTACTCCCGCCTTGAGATATTTTTCTATGATGTCAATGCTTCTTATGCCTCCGCCTATCTCGGAAAAAAGTTTTGTCTCGGAGACAATCTTTTTCACAGTCTCTATATTGGGAGTTTCTCCGCTTTTTGCGCCCTCAAGATCAACTATATGTACACACCTTGCACCGCTTAATTCAAAGTCCCTCGCGATTTCCTCCGGATGCTCGCTGTAAACGGTCATTTTGTCATAATCGCCCTTATATAATCTTACTGCCTTTCCTTTAAAAAGGTCTATTGCAGGAAATATCAGCATAACTTTCACCCCTTCCGGCATCACCCGTCAGTTTTTACCATATCTTTTTAATAATCCGAATATCTGAATAACTGCCAAATATCATCTCCAGAGCCGTACAAAATTTTCAAGTATCTTAAGCCCCACGGGACCGCTTTTTTCCGGGTGAAACTGGGTTCCGCAGACATTGTCCTTTTCCGCCGATGCGGTTATCTCCGTGCTGTAATCCGTTACGGCAGTCGTATATTCCTCACAGCAGAACGCTGCATAGGAATGAACAAAATATACAAAGGCCCCTTCCTCTATACCCTCATAAAGTCTGCTTTTCTTCTTATACTTGAGCGAATTCCAGCCTATCTCGGGAACCTTAAGCTTCGGAGAGATTCTTTCTTTTATGGAACACACCTTGCCCGGTATAAGACCCAATCCCTCATGTTCGCCATACTCGTAGTCTTTTTCAAAGAGCATCTGCATTCCGACGCATATACCAAGCAGCGGCTTTCCTGCTAAAGCCTCCTCTTTAATAACTCTGTCCAGACCAGTGGCTCTAAGCTTGGCTATTGCATCTCCAAAAGCACCGACTCCCGGAAGAATTATGCGGTCTGCTCCCCTTATGACGCTCTCATCGCCTGTCACTACGGATATATTTTTGCACGCAGTATGCTCTATCGCATCTATGGAGCTTTTGAGTGAGAAAAGATTTCCCACGCCATAGTCAACTATTGCAATCATTTAAAGCACTCCCTTCGTGCTCGGTATCTCATTTATGGCAGCTTCATCTATACTGACGGCTTTTTTCAGTGCGCGGGCTGCCGCCTTAAATGACCCTTCAATAATATGATGGGAATTTTTTCCCGACAGCTGCTTAAGGTGAAGATTAAGCCCTGCATTCGAGGTGAAAGCTATCCAGAATTCTTCCGTAAGCTCTGTATCAAAGCTCCCTACTTTTTCAGTCGGTATCTGAAGCTCATACACGAGATACGAACGGCCCGATATATCCACGGCAGCAAGTATCAACGCCTCGTCCATGGGTAAAATAATATCCCCGTAGCGATATATTCCTCTTTTATCTCCCAAGGCTTCTTTAAAGGCTTTCCCCAGAGAAATCCCTATATCCTCTACCGAGTGATGATCATCCACCTCAGTATCTCCGTTGCAGATAACCGATAAGTCGAATCGTCCGTGTTTTGCAAAGAGCGTCAGCATATGATCCAGAAAGCCTACACCTGTATTTACATCTGATTTTCCTGTTCCGTCCAGCTCCAGTTTAAGCTCTATTCTGGTTTCCGCCGTATCCCTTTTTATCTCTGAGCCTCTCATATTCGTTCGTCACCCTCTTCTTGCGCTTTTTCTTGTCTTTTTATCTGTACTCTTTGCGGAGGTCCCTTTACTTAAGCTCGTTTATATACTGAGTATCTCCCTTACTTTCTCAAGGAAAAAGTCCATCTGCTCTCTTGTACCTATGGTTATTCTGTTATAATCGGTTATCCTGTCCTTTGTAAAGTGTCTTACCAGTACGCCCCTTTTCTTAAGCTCCTCATAGAGGCTTCCTCCGTCCATTTTATCGGTTCTTACAAATATGAAGTTTGCTTTGGAATCCATAACCTCAAAGCCCAATGCCTTAAGCTTTTCTGCAGTATATGCTCTGTTTTCGATAATTGTCATGCAATTAGCCCTGACCGTTTTCTCGTCACATAGCACCCCGTAGGCTATCGCCATAGTCATGGAATTTATGTTGTATGGGTTAAATGAATATTTTACGGTATTAAGGTCCTGTATAAGTCCCTTACTTCCTACCGCAAAGCCTATCCTTGCTCCCGCAAGTGATCTCGACTTTGAAAATGTCTGAATAACCAATATATTGTCATATTTATGTGTAAGCGGTATGCAGCTTTCGCCTCCGAAATCAACATATGCCTCATCTATGACTATAACATCTTCAGGATGTGCCTTTACAAGCCTTTCTATCTCGCTCACAGATAGCATTTTCCCCGTCGGAGCGTTTGGATTTGCAATAAATATGGTATTTCCGCACTCCCCGTAATCAGAGACATTGACCGAAAAATCCTCTCTTAAGGGTATTTCCCTATACGGTACCCGATTTATCCCGGCAAAAACAGGATAAAAGCCATAGCTTATGTCCGGAAACATCGCCGGTCTTTCCTCATCACAAAAGGCTCTGAATGAGAAAAATAAAAGCTCATCCGATCCGTTTCCCAGAATAACCTCGCAGGGCTCGACACCATACATATCTGCAAGCTTATTTATAACAAGAGAGCATTTCGGATCCGAATAAAGGTTCAGCGTTCTTTCATTCTCGGCAGCTGTTTTCCATGCTCTTTCTGACGGTGCAAACGGCGACTCATTGGTATTCAGCTTCACATATTTCATATCCTGAGGCTGCTCGCCAGGTGTGTACGGCTTAAGTGCACTCAGCGTTTTCGTAAAAAATCTGCTCATTTTATACCCCTTTTTCTGTCTTCGGAGCGAATCATGACGCTTCTTGCATGTCCCATAAGCGCCTCCTTTTCAGCAAACATGGCAATATCCTCTGCCACCTTATCCAGGGCCGCAGCTGAGAAATAAGTATACTGCGATTTCTTTACAAAATCATCCACAGAAAGAGGACTGAAAAACCTTGCCGTGCCCCCGGTCGGAAGCGTGTGATTCGGGCCCGCAAAATAATCTCCTACAGCCTCCGGACAGTTTCGTCCCATAAATATGGAGCCTGCATGCTTTATCTTATCAAGATAATCAAACGGCTCGTCCACGCAGAGCTCCAGATGCTCCGGTGCTATTTCATTGGCAATGTCTATCGCCTTAAGAAGGTCATCTGCCACAATTATCTTTCCGTTATTATCTATGGAAGCACGCGCTATTTCCTCTCTTGGAAGCAGCTTGAGCTGTCTTTCTATCTCAGCCTGAACCTTTTTTGCAAGCTCCATGGAATCCGTAACAAGAACTGCCGTAGCATTATAATCATGCTCAGCCTGTGACAGCATATCCGCCGCGATGTATCTCGGCTCGGTTTTTGAATCAGCCACCGCAAGTATCTCGCTCGGTCCTGCTATCATGTCAATGGATACCCTGCCGTAGACCTGTTTTTTTGCTTCTGCAACATACGCGCTTCCGGGTCCTACGATTTTATCGACCCCGGGAACAGATTCTGTTCCGAAGGCAAGTGCCGCTATGCCCTGTGCTCCTCCGATTTTGAAAATCCTGTCTACTCCTGCCACCTTTGCAGCCGCGAGTATGTACGGGTTAATACATCCGTCCGCATTTGGTGAAGACACCATGATTATTTCACTGCAGCCTGCTATCTTTGCGGGTATCGTATCCATGAGTACCGTCGAGGAAAGCGGCGCAGTTCCGTCCGGCACATAAATTCCCACTTTTTCGATCGGTGTAATCTTCTGTCCCATAACCACGCCGTCCTGTTCGTTTATTATGAAATTTGTTCTTACCTGACGGGAATGAAATGCTCTGATATTGGCTGCCGCTCTCTCAAGCACACCCATGAATTCGGGTTCTACCTTATTTAAAGCTTCATCAAGCTCTTTATCGCTTACCTCTATGGAAGAAAGTCTTACCTTATCAAACTTTTCCGTGTAATCTATAAGGGCCTTGTCGCCGTTTTTTTTCACATTGTCCAGTATTTCGGAAACTGTATCGGAGACATTGCTCAAGGCATCGGTTCTTATAAAAAGCTCACTGTTCGGCACTTCTCCGTATTTAAGTATTTTTATCATTTCTCTCGCCCTCCTTCTTCTACCTGAGCGCTCAGAGCACTTACTATATCCGTAATCTGCATCTTTTTAAACTCATATGATGCCTTATTTGCAATAAGTCTGGCACTTATATCCACAAGCTTTTCGACCACGGAAAGATTATTCTCCTTTAAGGTAGTTCCGGTTTCTACTATATCAACTATAACATCTGAAAGCCCCAGAATCGGTGCCAGCTCGATAGAACCGTTCAAATGGATTATGTCAATGTCTCTTCCTATGGAAGCATAATATGTTCTGGCGATATTTTCAAACTTTGTTGCAACTCTTTTTGTAAGCTGTGGTCGGTCAACATATCCGTTTCCGGCCGCCTCAGCCATAATGCATTTTCCGACCCTCAAATCCAGAAGCTCATACACATCCGGCTCATATTCAAGAAGAATATCCTTTCCGGCAACCCCTATATCCGCTGCTCCTCTTTCAACATAAATATTTACATCCGATGGCTTCACCCAGAAAAAACAGATATCTTTCTCCCTGTTTTCAAAAAGAAGCTTCCTGTTCTTTTCATGTATGGACGGACAGTCAAAGCCTGCCTGTTCAAACATCTCATAGACCGTCTCTCCCAGTCTTCCCTTGGGAAGTGCTATATTCAGCATCACAGAACCCCCTTTCTGTTTATGCCATCACCAAAAGCCCCGGTATCCCCGGCGGATATTTCCCTAAGTGCGCCATAGTTATCTATGATGTAAAGAGTCTTAAACCTGAGCTTTTCAGGAATTTCCTTTTGCACCGTCACCTTCATACCCTTATTCATTGCCACCTGCACCGCATTAAAAAGCGATCTTCTGTCCGTAGTCTCATCATATTTTATCACGGCATCCACATCGAAACTCATATCGTTTTCAAAGTATCTCTCCAGAAAATCCATGTAAACAGCAAAGCCTACGGCTCTGGAATGCTTTCCCATTTTTTTAAGCAGCCTGTCATACTGCCCGCCGCTTAATACACTCTCCGGCACTCCTTTTATATATCCCTTAAACACAATGCCGTTATAATAGCTCATATTGTTTACTACCGAGAAATCTATTATCACACGGCTTCCCTCGCCTGCGGCATTCAGCATGGATGTAAGAGCCTTAAGCTCCTCTGCAGCCCTCTTATTGCAGCCTTCCCTTTCGAGTACAGGTATAACCGCCTCCGGTGAGCCGCTCAGCATAAGCAGCTTCATTATACTGTCAATACTTCTTATCCTGTTTTTTTTCTCATGGCCTGATACAGCCTCGCAGCTTTCTTTTTTCTCAGCCGCAGTGCCGCAGGCTTTGCACAGTGCCTCAAATTCATGCATATTTTTTTCGCCGATAAGCTTTATGGCCTTCTTTTTATCCTCATCATTTAAACCGGCCTCTTCAAGCAGGGATATGATGATTCCCAAATGTGATACATTCAGAACACTCTCAGAGGATATGGTATCCAGACTTTTTACTGCTAAGAGCACGGTCTCGAATATGTTGTAGTCGTCAATGTCTCCTATGCACTCTATGCCTGCCTGCATTATTTCCTTATACATGCGTGAACCGTGAGAAACTCTGTATATATTTTCATTGTAAAAATATTTATTTACATATCCGGGAATATCCTTAATACTGCGCACTATGGAAAGCGTGACATCAGGCTTTAACGCCATTAGCTTTCCGTTTGTATCCGTGAATGTAATTACATTATCAGAAACGAGAAAGTCTCTGTTTCTTGCATAAAGGTCATATTCCTCGAATTTACTCATCTTATACTGAAGATAGCCGTACTGCTGGTAAAGCTGTCGTAATGAAAAGGCAATCTTTTCTTCTTTTTTTAATACTGTTTCTTCAAGCTTCATATATGTTCTCCGTCACATATTTGAAATCATTTTTCCCAACCCGGTATCTATGTGCAGGTGTCATTTCATAACTTACACCATAATCATTCCCGGGTCAAAAGTATTTGCTGCTTATCTTTTTCTTTTTTAGCATTTGTTTAATTTGATATCTTTGTATCATGCTATCACATTATCACACTAAAGCATATCGAAGTCAAGCATTTTAAATAAAAGTGACATAAGCAAAAAGGACGATATAAAAAAGCTCATGCATTATGGTACAATAAGGCATTATGGGAGTATTGCATAAGCTTAATGAGCCTTATATTTGGGAGCAGTTTTTCATATATAAGGAAGCATCACGGCACACAACAAAAAAAGAGCTGAAGGCGCTGCGTGAATTTATTGACAGCAGAGGCTACCGGGATATAGCTTCAAGGATGAGTGAGGAGAAGCTTGTTTTTGCATTGCCTAAAAAAAGCTATATCAATAAAAAGGGAAGCCGCAAAAAAAGAGTGGTGTATATTTTTCCGTATGCTGAAAAAACCGTGCTCCAGCTTATCTGCTATCTTTTGGGAAGCTATGATAAGAAATTTTGTGATAATTGCTATGCCTTCCGCATGAACAGAAGCGTTAAGGATGCCGCCTTGGATATAAGAAAAATCCCGCAGCTTAAATATAAATATACAGCCAAGCTGGATATACATGATTATTTCAACAGCATCCCCACAGAAAGGCTCATTGAAAAGCTTGAATTCTTTATAGATGACGACCCAGAGCTTCTGGACTTTTTAATAAAGCTATACTCAAGAACAGAGGTGCTTTCGGGTGACCGCGTTATACATGAAGGCCACGGAGCTATGGCAGGCTCTCCGCTTTCGGGCTTTATGGCAAATCTGTATCTTAATGACATGGATTTTGAGTTTTACAAAAGAGGTCTGCCGTATTTCAGATACTCGGATGATATAATCATATTTGCCGATACGGAAAATAAACGGGACGAAGCATTGACCGAAATAAAAGCTTATCTTGAGGATGCAGGGCTAAAGATAAATCCTGACAAATATATGCTCACAGCGCCTGGAGAGGAATGGGACTATCTTGGATTCAGCTATAAAAACGGAGATTATGACCTTTCTGCGGGTACGATTCTTAAGACAAAGCGCAAAATAAAAAGATATGCCCGATATCTGTATCGCAAAAAGATTGAGAAAAACAGAAGCTATGAGGAAACAGCGGAATTATTTTTGAAACGGTTTAACAGAATTTTCTTTGATGACAGAGAGGAAAACGAATTCTGCTGGAAAAGGTGGTATTTCAGCATTATAACAACGACTGACGGGCTCCGTGTCATAGATGAATATATGCAGGAGTATTTGCGTTATCTGTACAGCGGCAGACATTATAAGGGTAATTTTAAAATCTCCTATGATATGCTGAAGGCGATGGGATACAGAAACCTTGTGGCAGAATACTATAAGGCCAGAGCCGAAAAATTCTCGAGGTTAAAACCGCAAAAGCCGTCATTATCACAGGCGTAATCACAGTAACAGCCATATTATTTTTATCAGGCTTGACAGTATTGCGGCCGCTTTGCTATTCTTTGCTTAGAAAAGAATACATATTTGTTTCTGCAGAGGATGGAGCGAGTCTTACAATTAACGGTTTGCAGATGCCGAAGGCTCGTGTAGTCCGGTCCATCGTTCCGATGTTAATACATCTTCTTTTCTGTTTAAGAGGCTGCTGCACCGTCGATTTTTATCTGCGTGCGCAGTCTTTTATGTGAACACTCATGCTTGCGTGCTTGCAGGTACCACATAGCATAAAATAGCGAATTTAGGAGAGAAATCCAATGGAACACATATCAAGAGATGACGCATTTAAGCTGTTAAAGAAGTATAACAAGGATCCGTTTCATATACAGCATGCCCTTACGGTTGAGGCTGTGATGAAGTGGTACGCCGGTGAACTCGGTTTTGGCGATGATGCGCAGTATTGGGGCATAGTCGGACTTCTTCATGACATAGACTTTGAGCTTTACCCAAAGGAGCACTGCCTTAAGGCACCTGAGCTTCTCAAAGAGGGTGGCGTCAGCGATGATATCATTCATGCCGTATGCTCTCACGGCTACGGCATCACCGTAGAATGCGGTGTGACCCTGGATGTCAAGCCTGAACATCTTATGGAAAAGGTACTTTTTGCGGCTGATGAGCTCACGGGGCTCATCTGGGCTGCCGCTCTTATGAGACCCTCCAAAAGCACAAAGGACATGGAGCTTAAGTCTCTTAAAAAGAAATATAAGAGTAAGGGCTTTGCGGCAGGCTGCTCCCGTGAAGTCATAGAACGGGGCGCCGAACAGCTTGGCTGGGAATTGGATAAGCTTCTGGAAATGACACTGGCTGCCATGGCGGCTACTGAAGATAAAATACTTTCCGAAATGCAGGAAGAACACATTTGATTTTGGAGCTTTTGACCCCCGCATTATTATATACAATCCATAAATAACACAAGGGCTGTCGCACCATTGATTGATTCGTATCAATGATAAGACAGCCCTTTTTGCATCATCTTAATTATTGTATGAGGTGTTATCTCATGCCTTTTTTTCAGCCAAAGCCTCTTTGTCCTTCTTATGCACACGCCATATAGATACAAAAAGCGGGATAGCTATTGCGAAAATTGCAACATTGCCCAAAAGTGTATAGCATTTCTGACAGATGGCAATAAGACCTATCTTGGAAAGTGCCAGGCAAAGAAGCAGGAATGCAAGTGCTATGACAAAAAGTTTGAGCCTGTGCGGCACTTTTTCTGTCTTCCAGAGCTTAACAAAACGGTTAGAGGTATTGAAGATGAATGTAGGTCCGGTGGAAACTACCGAAAGCATTACTACAAGCCAGTAAACAGCTGTCATAACACTCGGCATGTATTTTGTGCAGATGGAAAGAATCGGCGTCTCTACAAATGCCTCCGGCAAAAACGGAAGAACTATGACGCTGGTTCCGAGGAAAAGCAGCGATACCATAAATCCTATCAGTATACCGCTTCCGATGGCGTCTTTCTTGGTGCGTATTTTTTCCGCATAGTTTGTAAGAGATCCGCCCCAGCTGGCTGAAATAAAGCAATACGACACAAGGAATTTAAAATGTCCCGGTACCGTGCTGTCAGTCCATGTAAGTCCCTCCTGAAAGTCGAAAAGCCTCTGCGCAAGCACATCGCCGCGAAGCTTTACTACAAATACAAGTATCGCAAGCAGTGAAACTATCAGCGCAATAGTCATAACCGTGTTGAATTTTCGCAAAAACGCAGCTCCGTACATCGAAAGAAGCGTAAACATTATCACCGCTCCGATGCTTCCGACAGCTATCGGAATGTTAAATAATGACAGCATGAGATTTGCAAAAAGTGCTATCGTGGCTGCAACCGTCACAACGCCCATAAGTGTGCTGTAAATATCAAAAAATATACTTACAGCCATCCTGAATACAGGATTTGTGCCGGGCTTGTCCGCGCCCCAAAGTGCCAGATAGTAGCCGTTATAGTTATCAGTCTTATAGGCACGGATAAAATCCAGACATACCGCGCAGAAAAAAGACATGAACACAATAAAGACTGCAAGGCAGCCCCACATATATCCACCGCCGATAGTTACCATATATGTCGTGGCATAAACTCCGGATGCCATATTGGCACCGCAGTAGGTTCCGAACATGAGGGCGCCCAGTCCGAACCATATCTTGAAGCTTTCAAAAGCTCCGCCCTTAGTATTATTTTCCATTAACTTTCCTTTCTCCCGACATCTGTTTTCAGATGAAATCAGACGGTCTTATGTGAGCTTGCATACTCTGCTGCGGCATCGCGAACCCAATTAAAGCGGTCATCATCTATATCCGTAGGTACAGTGCAGTCTGCGCCTATGATAACTCCAAGCTGTCCTGCATTGTCCAGAATGTCCCATGTTGCCTTTTTAAGCTCCTCTCTGGTTCCCGTATAGATAACCCCGTCCTGAGTGAAGCCTCCGATAACCGGCTTTCCGCCGAAAAGCTTCTTTGCTTCAGCCATCGTAGTGCCCTCTGCATTGACAGCAACGCTGTAGGCTGCCGCATCATAGCCGGTATAAAGTGTCAGATCATTTCCGTGACCGTGATAACCGCAGATATGAAGAACATTCATGTTGCGAATCTTCTTTGCCTCGGCCATGACATACTGCTCACTAGGTGCCACATATTTTTTGTGGAACTCGCGCGGGAAGAAGCCTGCCTGATTAGCACAGCTGAAATAAATTCCGTCTGCTCCGCACTCTGTAAGAAGAATTTTATTAAGCTCTGCGATACCTGTGGACATTCTCATGAGACAGTCGGCTATAGCCTCAGGATCCTCTGCCATAAGCTGTTTCATGACATGCTCATCGGCTCCTGCAACCGGAAGTCCTACCGTAAAGGCATTTCTGAGAATCCACGCTGCCGAAAAGCTTGTAACAAGTATAGGCGCGTCACAGCCCCTGTATATGTCAATGCAGCGCTTTGTAAGCTCTATCTGCTTCTTTGCAAACTCACAATCCATGGACATGGGTTCAATCTTTTTCAGATCCTCCGCTGTCTTGACAAAGGACACATCCATAGGCATCATCATGAGTGTATCATTCATGATCTTTATGATATCAGGATCGAACTTTTCAAGTGCAGGGCGATGTCCTTCAATATTTCTTTCAAAGGCTGCCGGATCCTCAAGCCCTCTGTTCCACTCATAAGGCTCCGTAAAATGATGGAAAAATGCAACAGGAACACGATCCACCGGCTCATTTGCCAAAACCCTGATAAATCTCTCTTTCTTTGTCATATCATACACTCCTTGTTAAAAACAGATAAATTATGCTTCCAATATTGAATTGATTTGATACATATTAACTGTTATGCTAACACAAAACATCTCATCTGTAAAACATATTAACCTCATCGGTATTAAGAAAAACTTATAAATTCATGCAATAAAATGACATAGCAGTACAACAAGTACGCAGCCAATCTCAACTACGAAAAGGTTTCCGTTAAACCATGCAAGTAAAAGCCCCACCGCAAATGCTATTGCTCCGTAGAGCGGTCTGGAGGTTGCCTCCATAATAGACGGAAATGTCATGACTGCCAGTGTGATGTAAGGAACATAGTAAAGAAAAGATTTTATAAATCTGTTCTTTATGGGCTTTCTGAGGATCGTGAGCGGTACGACTCTTATCGCATATGTAACCAAAGCCATAACTAAAATATAACCGTAAATAGACATTGCTTACTGCTCTCCTTCCTTATTTTCCGACTCTGCCTGTGAAAATTCCTTTTCCGCCTTAATAACTGACCCGGCTATGTCATTTGCCTCCTCCTCTATGCTCTCCCTTACAGGGAAAAACAGTGCCGCAAGGCTTGACAGCATAACTGTAAGCACCAATATACGGGTACCGGAGGACACTCCGCTTATGAAAGGAAGCCTTTCTGCCATAAAGCTTGATATAAAGCTCAGGATTACAAATAAAAGCGCTACATGATCCGTCTTTGACGGCGGTATTATTATGGCCAGGAACATGCCGAAGATGGCTACATTCATAGCCTCTGCAAATACCGGAGGCATGACATTGCCCATGAAAACGCCAAGACAGGTGCCTATGGCCCAGCCCGGAATAGCCGTAAGATAGGCTCCGTAAACATATCGCGGCTTCACATATCCCGGCAGTGCTATTTCAAGCCCGAAAATTTCATCCGTGACACCGTAGCCGATAAGTAATCTGTGGAAAAACGGCATGTCCGGATCCAGCTTCTGGCTGAGCGCGCAGCTCATAAGCATATAGCGGGCATTGGCAATAAATATCATAAGTATAACTTCAATCACAGCCGCATGATCGCGCGTAAGCACAATCCCCGCATACTGACCGGAGGACGAAACATTTAATACACTGAGCCAAAAGCCCTGTGCTATTGAGAAATCCGCATTCCCTGCCGCTATGCCAAGCGAAAATGATACGGCAAGATATCCCAGACCTATCGGTATTGCATCTCTCATGCCTCTTGCAAATGACACTCTGCGTGAGGTCACATTACTGTTTATCATACTTAAACCTTTCATTGTTTCTTCTGTATCTTCATCTCCGGCCTGAGCAGGCGCTGCTTAAAACACCTTCTGCACCAGCACCATATAACATACGGTGCCGAGAAGTATAGATAAAAGTGTGTTGTGCTTCCATTTATGCAGTATGAAAATAAATCCCAACGATATGACAGACGGCATAAAGCCGGAGACTTTTTCAAAGCTTGTGCTCTTCAGGCAGTACACAACAAGCATGCCCATCATGGCAAAGGGAAGCACCTTTCCGAGGTATATTACAGCCTCCGGCGTCTTGTCCCTGAATATAATGAATGGTGCAAATCGTATCAATGCCGTAATCAGCGAAGCAATCACCACCACCATCACAGCATGCATATCGAGGCCTTCGGTTATATTGTAAGATATATTTGTAAGCTCTGTCATACTCGGATAAACCTCTTAGCTGCAACAAGAAGAATGGTGATGATAAGCATTGACGGAATCATGAAATTCGACGCTCCGAATATAAAAAGGCATATGGCAGAAATAATGATGCCTATCAGTGCCGGTTTATGCTCCTTTTCACTCTCCCACTGGCCAAGCACTATCACAAAAAACAGTGCAGTCATGGAAAATTCTATGCCGTCGGTTGAAAACGGAAAAATATTTCCCAGAAGATTTCCGATAATGCTTCCTGCAACCCAGCAGGTCTGGTCCAGAAGGCTTACATAGAAGTAATATTTTTTTTCATCCAGCTTATTATGAAGCTCCGGAGAGCATACAAGCGAAAAGGTCTCGTCCGTAAGCGAAAAGATGAGATAGGGCTTTATCCGCCCTGTGTCCCTGTACTTATCCACCATGGCGATACTGTAAAAAAGATGACGCAGGTTTACCATGAGTGTCATGACAGCTGCCACTACGAGTGATGCGCCGCTCGTTATAAGCTCTATGGCTACATACTGCATCGAACCGGCATATATGAAAACGCTCATTGCTATCGCCCACAATGGCCCGAAGCCCTTTGACTGTGAAAGCATGCCGAAGCCTATGCTCAGCATCAGATATCCCGTCATTACCGGCAGGCTTTGTTTAAATGCAAACTTAAATGTATTTTTATCCCACATGACAAATCTTGCGGCCGGGCAGGACGCCATCAGCCGTAAAAAAACACGGCCGGTCCATACACTTTGTACAGACCGGTCTATGAATCAGCTTAAATCTTTTTTAGAAATCGAACTTGCCGTCAAAGTAGCTTAAAAGCTCGTCTATTTTCACTCTTTCCTGCTCCATGGAATCTCTGTGACGAATGGTGACCGAGTTATCCGTCTCAGAATCAAAGTCATAGGTGATACAGAATGGGGTACCGATCTCGTCCTGTCTTCTGTATCTCTTGCCTATGCTTCCGCGGTCATCAAACTCGCAGTAATACTTATTGAGAAGCATATCAAATACCTTCTCTGCGCCCTCATTAAGCTTCTTTGAAAGCGGGAGTATACCTATCTTTACCGGAGCAAGTGCCGGATGGAAATGCATAACCGTACGCTTGTCTCCGCCCTCAAGCTCTTCCTCGTCATAGGCTGCGCAAAGGAATGCCAATGTCACTCTGTCCGCGCCGAGTGACGGCTCTATAACATATGGTATATACTTCTCATTGGTCTCATCATCCAGATATGTAAGATCCTGACCCGAGGTATTCATATGCTGTGTGAGGTCATAGTCAGTTCTGTCAGCTATACCCCAAAGCTCGCCCCAGCCAAACGGGAACAGGAATTCTATATCCGTGGTGGCTCTTGAATAGAAGGAAAGCTCCTCAGGGCTATGGTCGCGCATACGAAGCTCCTCATCCTTAAGTCCCAGGTCACGAAGCCACTTTATACAGAACTCCTTCCAGTAAGCAAACCACTCAAGGTCAGTATCAGGCTTGCAGAAAAATTCCAGCTCCATCTGCTCGAACTCACGGGTACGGAATGTGAAGTTGCCGGGCGTTATCTCGTTTCTGAATGACTTTCCGACCTGTCCTATGCCGAACGGAAGCTTCTTTCTGGAGGTTCGCTGCACATTTTTAAAGTTCACAAAAATCCCCTGTGCAGTCTCCGGTCTCAAATAAACCGTATTCTTTGCATCCTCTGTTACACCTTGAAAGGTTTTAAACATAAGATTAAAGTTTCTTATATCCGTAAAGTCATGAGCTCCGCAGGACGGACACGGAATCCTGTGCTCATCAATAAATGCCTTCATTTCTTCCTTGGACATTCCGTCTGCGGAATCATTGTTAAGCTTTATACCATTATCAGCGCAGAAGTCCTCGATAAGCTTATCTGCCCTGAAACGCTCTCTGCAATGCTTGCAGTCCATAAGAGGATCCGAAAATCCGGCAAGATGTCCCGAAGCCACCCAGGTCTGAGGATTCATAAGTATGGCACAGTCTACGCCGACATTAAGCTTTGAACCCTCTACAAATTTTTTCCACCAGGCTTTTTTTACATTGTTTTTAAGCTCAACACCCAAATTTCCGTAATCCCAGGTATTGGCAAGCCCGCCGTAAATCTCCGAACCCGGATAAATAAAGCCTCTGGACTTGCAAAGGCCTATAACATCTTCCATCTTTAGCTTAGATCTGTCCATTTTTGGTTTCCTCTTAAAATATAAATAATGATGCCGGGGTCAAAAGTGTTTGCCCTGCACGGAATTCATTCTACTATACCGCAAATTTAATACTCACGCAATTATTTTAATGCCGACACAATACTGACACAATAATACAGTGCTGTCGTCAAAAGGCTTCGAGCATCTTTGCAGACCTGAATTTATGCGATATCTGCTTTTTAAATAAATACTCTATGTTCTTTTCCAGTTTCGTCGTATCTTTTCCGGTCAATGTCTCCGCCGCAAAGACTTTCGATATCGGTGCAGCCAGCACATCCCTCCACTGTACGGCCACACTGTCAGCTCCGGCTTTTTCTATGATTTCCGTTTCATCCGGGGTCTTCGCAGTATCTGTATTTTTTGCTTTCTGCTTTCTCATATCACCGGCTTGTTCCTGCGCTTTATCATATTTAAGCGGCGGCAGCTGCGTATACTCACCGCACAGCTTAAGAAGCCTTAATTCCAGCAGTCTTACTGTAAGTGAAGGACTTGTTCTTTTTTCTCTCAGCGCAGTAAGTGCCATAAAGCTTAAGTTTAAAAGCTCTCTTGCCTCTGACTCCGCCATGCCTTCCGCAGAAAAATACTCCGCCAGTTCCAGCACATAAAACCCGAATATGGCAGCATCGGGATCCAATGGGATTTCTTCGAAAGAGTCTATTATTTCGACACCGTGTATATTATAGGCCCCTCGCCCCTTAGAAAGCGTAAATGAGGCCGCCGTAAAAGGCCTTACCTTTCCTATAAGCTTTGAGCCTGCCTTTGCCGCCCCGGAAGCAAAAACCGTGATTTTTCCCAGACTGTCCGCCAGCAATGTAAGCCTTCGTCCGTATTCACCCTGCGGCACTGCCCCGAGTATCATTCCCTTTGTTATGATTTCTTCCATCTGCCCAGCTGATTTTTTATTATTTCTTTATGTCGTAACCGAAGCTTTTAATAAAAAGCTCATTATCACGCCAGTTCTTCCTAACCTTCACAAAAAGCTTGAGATTTACCTGTGCTCCCAGCTGATCCTCTATTTCCGCGCGGGCTGCCGTGCCTATCTTTCTGAGCATTGAACCTCCCTTTCCTATGATGATTCCCTTGTGCGAATCCTTCTCACAGATAATATCCGCATCAATATCAAAAAGTCCGTTCCTTCTCTCGGAGAATTTTTCTATCACTACAGCTGCGCCATGCGGTATCTCATCACTTATAAACTTAAGCATCTGCTCCCTTATAAGCTCCTCTGCTATGGTTCTCATGGGGATTTCGGTGACAGTTTCCTCATCATAGTAAAGTGGACCTTCAGGCATATACTTGAAGATGGTTTCCATAAGCTCCTCTTCATTTTTTCCTGTAACGGCGGAAACAGCTATAATATCATCAAATTTGCACTTCCTGCCATAGACTGCTATTACATCTTCTATATCTGTCGGATTTTTAAGCGTATCTGTCTTATTTATGACAAGAATAACCGGTCGACTGTGCTTATTGCGATTATTGATAAGATCCGCTATTCTTTCCTCGCCTGCTCCTATGTAGGTCACAGGCTCTACCAGCCACACTATCACATCAGCATCCGAAAAAGCCTTTTCTGCGACAGTATCCATGAATTCTCCCAGCTTGTTTTTTGCCTTATGGATACCGGGAGTATCCACGAAAATAATCTGTCCCCTGTCATCCGTATATACGGTTTCGATTTTATTTCTTGTAGTCTGCGGACGATCTGAGGTAATGGCTATTTTCTGCCCTATAAGCCTGTTCATAAGAGTAGACTTTCCCACATTCGGGCGTCCTGCAAGCACTGCATATCCTGATTTCAATTTTTCCTCTCTTCTGTAAGCCGCTGTATGCGCTTTCTATGTCAATGTATCTCTTCCCTTTGTTTTTCTCATCCTCTTCAAATCAGCCGGTCAGAAAAGCTGTCTTAATGATTTGAAAAGCTTTGCTTCCTTTTCTATTCCGTTGCTGCTTCCTATGGCACAGAGCGCATCCTCTGAAAGTATGGCTCTTATATGCTCTGCAAATCCTCTTAATTTTTCGGCCGTACAGCTTAAAATCTCATCCCGCTCCTTCTGTCTTTCCTCGTCCGTGAACTTACACATATAAAAAACAAGCTGATTTGCTGCCTGTATGGAGGAGGTTACCGGCATATCCTGAATAGAAATGGCACCTATAATATATTTTTTAACCGTCTCTTCATCTCCTTCCCAGCCAGCAAGATACTCGGGAAGCTTCTCATATATATCATTAGTTTCATGAATGTGCGGGTCTCTGTATGAAACAAGATATCCCAGACCTCCGGTTGTAAATGCACACATGCAGCCATATGCGCCGCCTAAAACTCTTAAATTCATCCACAGATAGTCATAGCTGAGCATCATGCGAAGAACCTGAAGTCCTCCGTCATATTTAAGCCCCTTATCTATGAAATTACCGCTGCGGGCAACATAATTTACCTGTGAGCTGGTCTTAAGTCCTTCGTTTAAACAGCTTACGCTCAAAACCTTTCGTCCCGTATCAAATTCCTTCTTTATGTCCCCGTTTAGTCCTTCCCTGAATGCGGGAATGATTTTCTGAAGATTTTCCCTGGCCTTTCGGCTTCCGTAAAGCCCGAAGCTTACTCTTTCCTTTGTGAAGAGCCTGTCTCTTACATTCTTAAGAGACTTTATAAAGCGCTTCATATGAACCGGCTGCTTTGTAAGCTTCAGAGCTCCGTTTATGAAATCATAATAGGCAACTCCTGCTGCCAGATCGTGATAACGCTGTGCATCCGAAAAATATGAGGAGGCTCTGGTAACCGCTGCCTTATGCATTGCCGACTCTATCAGTACCCTCTGCTGGCTTTTTGCTTCGGCTAAAAGCTCTGCTATTCGTTCAGGATCATCAAATACGGTATCATTTATCATTTCAGAAAACAGCGCCATGCCATCCTCTACCTTGTCATCCAGTGTCCTTATCTCAGTTGCGCAAAGTCCTCTGTAGCCTATGCGCCCGCCAACCGCTTCACGATAAGGGAAGGAATCGAGCTTACTTGCGATACCGCCGGTATTTAAAAGTATCTCATCAAACAGATCACCATAGCTGTGCCTGGTGGTATTCATTTCTCCCAAAATATCCTTTAAGAAGGATGCAAACTGTATCTCGTCCTCGCTAAAGCCCTCGGTATCAAACATTATATTCATGTAAGCAATGCCGCTGGTATCAGCCTCGGAATATATGATATCTCCGTCCTTGACTGCATTAAGCTTTTCGGCTTTTTTTTCGATATCGCTTATCTCAAGCACCGGAAGCAGCCTCAAAACCTCCGGGCTGTCCGGCTCGGCCTGATATGCTTTCAGCGCATCCGTGTCTTCCTTAAGCTTTCTCTTTTCCTCCTCGGAAAATGAATCCTTCAGATTTTTAAGCTTTAATTTGAGTGCCTCATCCTGCTTTTCGCTAAGCCCGTTCTCGGGCAGTATATTAACCACTGCACTGAAGCTGTTATTAAGAATATTTCTTTTTACAAGTTCTTCAAAATACCCTGTTTCAGCCTTATTCTTAAGATTTTCAAGTGCCTCGTTATATCGCACATACTCATAGGGATCTCTGTCGTAAAGCCAGCTTGCAAGCACGCTTAAGCCAGAGGAAAGTCCTCCCGGTATGGTTCCGAAGTCCTCCTCCCGATACTTGAACTCTATGAAATTAAGGGCAGCTCTTATACTTTTTTTGCTTATGCCCTCCTCACACAGTCTGGTCAATGTTTCTCTTATTGTTTTTTTGAAAAGCTCCGTCTTTTTCTCATCGGTATTTTTTGCGATGACAGAAAAGTACGGCTGTCTTATCTCTCCGTTGTAGCCGCCGTATATATCCTCGCCTATACCTGCCTTTACCAGAGCCTCCTTCAGCACTGCTCCCGGTGAGCTTAAAAGTATAAAGTCAAGCACCTGCCATGCAAGAGAATTTTCCTGCGTGGGCTCATCCAAAATCACATAGTTTTCCGAAAGATATGCCTTATCCTTAAGCTCTTCTCCGCTGTTTACGGCATAGTATTCTACATCTGTTTTCGGCCTGTCATAGGGCTTTTGCTCCTTTACGGCAGAATCTGTGTTTATTTTTTCAAAGGCACCGAGATAATGCTCATCCAGCCAGCTCAGCTTTTCCTCCATATCCATATCTCCGTAAAGATATATATAGGAATTTGAGGGATGATAAAAACGCCTGTGAAAGTCCAGAAATTCCTCATATTTAAGCTCCGGAATTTTTTCGGGCAGACCGCCTGACTCATTGGAGTAGGTGGTGTCCGGAAAAAGTGAACGCAGCGTATATCTTTCAAGCACCGAGTCAGGATTCGAGAATGCTCCCTTCATCTCGTTATATACTACACCGTTAAGCTTTAATTCCTCGTTTTCTCCTCCAAAATCCTCTATCTCGTAGTGCCAGCCCTCCTGCCTGAAGATTTTCGGCTCCTTATAAACATTGGGATGAAATACCGAATCCAGATATACATCCATAAGATTCATAAAATCCTTGTCATTAACAGATGCCACGGGATAGACAGTCTTGTCCGGATATGTCATGGCATTCAGGAATGTATTAAGAGAGCCCTTTGCAAGCTCTACAAAGGGATCCTTAAGCGGATATTTTTCAGAACCGCACAAAACCGAATGCTCCATGATATGCGCTACGCCTGTGGAATTTTCAGGTATTGTCCTGAACCCTATCATAAAGACCTTGTTGCGGTCTTTGTTTTTTACGGTGAAGACCTTTGCGCCGGTCTTTACATGCTCGTAAACGGAAGCCTCACCGTGAAGCTCCTCAACCTTTTCATTTCTTACTAAACGGTATTTTTCTTTCATTTAATGTAAAACTTCCCATCAGATAATCTTTTACTATTGCTGCGCTTTCCCTTACACACTGGTGCAGGAAAAGTATCTTGTCGGAACATGCCGGAATTGCTATCGGTTCTTCTATGCCCCGGTTTTCCGCTGTCTTAATGACTCTCATCATGTGATAATCGCTGGTTATGACAGCAATGGTCGGCACATAATCTCCGGGCCATACCCTTTGTCCGGGGCCTTCGGGCTTTTTTCTTCGCATGGTGTTTTCTTCTATTTTACGAACCGCTCCATCGACTGCCTTTGCCGTGCTTGTTGCGCTTGTATCAATAAGCATCTTTTCAGTCGGTACGCCATGCATACTCAGATAGTTAAACATTGACAGTGCCTCCGGTATTACATCTCCTCTGTCAATGCCTCCCGTAAGAACCAGTGTGGTTTCAGGGTGCTCGTGATAATAATCCAAAGCACGCTCAAGCCTGTACATGAGCGTTTTGGAAACGCCGTTGGAATACACTCTTGCGCCCAGTACCACGGTATAATCCGTCGGCATATGTTCATCGCGGCTGTTTTGTCTTGAATATCCTATGACAGAGGTCATCGTAACCGCAAATATCAGTGAAAACAGGATAAAGGTCGTGAAAATAAATGTGGGTATGAATCTTGGCATTCCTCCCCGGTGAGTGGTTCCGCTTCTTACAAAATGCCCCATCATTAAAAAAATCACGCACATGAAAATCCACACTGAGCAATACGCCGTACCTATGCCTGCATAAAAAATTATCACAACAAAATAGGCGACACACAGGGCTGCCAGAATAAAAAATATATCTGACAGTATTTTCATTCTCTTTAATACTGTTTCTTCCTTTGCCTGCTTCATGATTCGTTCTTTACTGCAAGTATATCCTCTGTGTTTGGAACAACGCTCAGGCTCACATAAAGCATTTGCCTTGAATGGGGGCAGCTCTCCTGCCTTTCTCCGGTTTCTGCATCCCTTATGTCCAGAACCTTTGTCTTTACCTCTGTACAGTCAGGCTTTAATATTTCTATCTCATCACCTGTGGAAAACTTGTTTTTCTGTTCTATTAAGGCAGCCTTTTCCTCCGTGATCTCATGCACACAGCCTAAAAAGGTATAATTTTTTTTGTAGGTATTGCTGTCATATATCTGTGCATCGCTTCCCGGCTTTCCGAAATAAAAGCCTGTAGTAAACTCCCTGTAGGTACACTTTGAAATTTCATCTTTATAGAGCGGAATATTTTTTCTGTAAAGCTCGGGGTCCCTGAAATAATCATCAATGGCTTTCCTGTAGGCTCTTGCCACCACAGCAACATAAAGCTGAGTTTTCATCCTTCCTTCAACCTTAAAGCTGTCAATGCCTGCTTCTACAAGCTCCGGAATATGTTCTATCATGCACAGATCCCTGGAATTGAAAATATATGTGCCGCGCTCATTTTCTTCGACAGGAAAGTATTCTCCGGGCCTTTTTTCCTCCATAAGGTAATAATTCCAGCGGCACGGATGAGTGCATGCTCCCAGATTTGCCGAGCGTCCTGTCATGAATCCGGATAACAGACATCTTCCCGAATAGGATATGCACATGGCTCCGTGAATGAAGGATTCTATCTCCATTGAAGGGTCTGTTTCATCTATCTTCTTTCTTATCTCCTTAAGTTCGGAAAGGGAGAGCTCTCTTGCATTTACTACCCGCTTTGCGCCAAGCTCCTGCCAGAAAAGAAAATCCAGATAATTGGTAGAATTCATCTGTGTTGAAATATGAATATCTGTCTCAGGGCAGATTTTTCTTGCAAGCTTAAACACTCCGGGATCTGAGATTATGAGTGCATCAGGGGATATGTCCTTAAGCTCTTCAAGGTACCTTTTTACTGCCTCTATATCATAATTGTGGACAAAAATATTGACGGTCACATAGACCCTTGCTCCATGTTCATGTGCAAAGGCTATTGCTTCCGTCATAGTATCCTTATCAAAATTGTCTGCTCGGGCTCTCAGTGAAAAGGCCTCTCCCCCTATATATACGGCATCCGCGCCATATATAACAGCGGTCTTGAGCGTTTCCAAATTTCCGGCAGGAATCAATAATTCAGGTTTTCTCATGTTTATTCTGTAATCACGCAGCCTTTTTTAACATTATACTTACTGATACACCGTCTCCCACAGGAAGTATAGAGCTTTGAAGCCTCTTGTCATGCTTTATCTGCCACAAAAACTCTCTCATACGCTCATGCGTGGTGCGTTCTCTTCTTCCTATCGTAAAACGCGACTCCATAACTGTTTTATCCTGAAGCACATTGTCTGCTATAAGCACAGACCCGTCATGCATAAGCCCCATTATATCGGGAAGCCAAACTATATACTGTGCCTTGGCTGCATCCAGAAATATTAAATCAAAGCTGTCTTTCTGCAGCTTAAGAAGCCTTCCCGCATCGCCCTCCAGAAGAGTTATCCGGTTTTCCAGCCCTGCTTTTTTTATATTTTCCGCAGCTATCGGTATGCGTTTATCATAGCTTTCCATAGTAACAATCGAAGCTTCACACTCTCCTGCCATCACTATGGTGCTGTAGGCTATGGCTGTCCCTATCTCCAGAATCCTTTTGGGACTTTTAAGCCTTACCATCGTTTTCAGAAAGCTCTCGGTTTCCGGCTTTACTATGGGAACATCGGTTTCTCGAGCATATTCTCTGAGATCGTAAAGAAGGCTGTTGTTTTTCGTTTCAAGTGAGCGAAGGTATTCTGTAAGCCTGTCTTCCTGCGGTATGCCGTTTAATATATTTACAGCCTCAGTCAAACTCCAGCTCCTCCGCTCTTTCATCTATGGACTCAAGCATTTCCTTTATGGTCATTGAGGAATTGACAATATATGTGCCGGGATAAAAGTCAGTTTTAAATAAGGTTGCCTGCACCTTGAAGGAAAGTTTATTTGTTATAATGCCGTTTTCCTTTAAGAGTGAGGCTATGCTGTCTGCCGTGTCATCCTCCGTGACCGTAATCTCCATATCCGTTCCCGGAGCCGCCTCTGCAGGCTCCACATAAAAAAGTGAACGCCCGAAGCTGAAGCTGAATTTAGTCAGCACAAAAAAGACAAGAACCACTATCGCAGCCAGTATGGTGTTTTTGGAAATATTATTTACTGTCGAAGCGGCACGGGATGCCGCGGTCTCTCTGTCTTCCATCCTCGCTTAAATCCTCAGACCTCTGAGATTATTGGAAGAATCATAGGCGTGCGCTTCATTTTCTTCCAGATAAAGTCACTGAGCTCTCCCTTTATGACATTTTTTATGTGCGCCCAGTCGTCATTGCCGCTTAAGGCACAGTCATCCAGAGCATCTAAAACTACATCTCTTGCTTCTTCAATAAGCTCTTCATTTTCTCTTACATATACAAATCCTCTCGTTACAATATCAGGCCCTGCCATTACCTGTCCGGTGGACCTTTCAAGTGCAACCGTGGCTATAATGATACCATTCTGTGCAAGGGTTTGTCTATCTCTTAAGACTATGTTTCCGACATCTCCGACTCCGAGACCGTCTACCAGCACAGGTCCTGCCTGCACATGGTCACTTACTATGCAGTACTCTGCGCTGAGCTCCAGAACATCGCCGTTTTCTGCCATTGCGATATTTTCCCTGGGGACTCCGATAAGCAGTGCTATCTCCCTTTGTGCCAGTCTGTGCCTGAATTCTCCGTGTACCGGAATTGCAAACCTCGGATGTACAAGAGAATATATAAGCTTGATATCCTCTGCACAGGCATGCCCCGAAACATGTGTTTCCTGATAGATAACCTTTGTATGTCTTTTGGAAAGCTCATTTATAATTTTTGAAACTGCCTTTTCATTGCCGGGGATAGGTGTAGAGCTTAAAACTATAACATCCCTGTCACCGAGATATACCTTTTTATGAAGGCCCTGCGCCATGCGTGAAAGTGCCGCCATTGGCTCACCCTGACTTCCGGTGACTACAAGACATATTTTTTCATCAGGAAAGTTCTTCATTTCCGAGATGTCGATAAGCGTACCTTCCTTAACGGTAACATAGCCCAGCTCATTTGCCGCTCCGATAACATTGACCATACTTCTTCCGTCAATGACAACCTTCCTGTCGTATTTTTCTGCCACCGTGATTATCTGCTGCACGCGGTCAACATTAGAGGCAAATGTAGCCACAACTATACGATTATTTCTGTATTCACCGAAGATATTCTCAAAGGTCTTTCCTACGGTTTTTTCGGACATGGTAAAGCCCGGACGCGTGGCGTTGGTAGAATCGCACATAAGCGCCAGCACTCCCTGCTTCCCAAGCTCCGCAAATCTCTGCAGGTCTATGGTGTCTCCGAATACCGGTGTGTAGTCCACCTTGAAATCTCCCGTATGAAGAATTGTTCCTGCCGGTGTATGCAGCGCCAGAGCCGCTGCATCCTGTATTGAATGATTTGTCTTTATATATTCAACGGCGAAATCTCCTGCCGGTATAACATCGCCAAACTGCACGGTATTAAGCTTTGCACTCTCCAAAATCCCTGCTTCCTTAAGCTTTATCTCTATTAACGCCCTCGTAAGTCTGGTGCAGTAAACCGGAACATTCAGTTTCCTGAGAACATAGGGAAGTGCGCCTATATGATCCTCATGACCGTGGGTAATAAAAAAGCCTTTCAGCTTATCCTGATGCTCATTAAGATATGAGACATCCGGGATAACAAGATCGATTCCCGGCATGCTTTCATCCGGAAATGCCATTCCGCAGTCTACGACAATAATGCTGTCCTCAGACTCAAACGCCGTGATATTCATGCCTATCTGATCCAGCCCGCCCAGGAATATGATTTTTATTTTGCCGTGTCCGAGTCCCGGCTTTGGCTCTGCAGGCTTTGTCGTCTTCGGCTGCTTTTTCTTTGAAAGCTTTGCGGGCACTTTTCGGGATTTCTTTCCTGTGCCGACTTCATTTTCCTTTTGCCGTGCCTCAGCTCTGGCCATAGCCTCTCTGTATTCCTCGACTGCACTCATTGTGTCGGTCTGTTTTGCCTTTTTCTGTCTGATGAATGGCTCTGCAAGGGCATTTATTTCGGCCTGACGCTTTTTCATGAATTCCTTCAGCTTCGGTGAGGTAAGCAGTCCGTTTTCTCCGCGTTCAGAGGCGTAAAATGATTCTGCCTCGAGAATATCCTCAAAGCCGTTTCTCGAAAGCTCAGCCTTTTTTATTTCGGCCTGTTTTTTCGCCGCCTTAGAGCTTCCTCTGCGTTTTGCGCCGCCGCGATTTCCGCCTCCCGCTCTGCGTCCCGATGACTTCTTTTGGGTGTTTTTCCCTGTTTTTGATTCTGTCATTTCTCTATTTCTATATCTCCTTCCAGCATTTCTCTGAATATAGAAAGTACAGCATCTTCCTCCTCGTCCGGAACGCACTCATATACGGCCTCATCATCCCCGGAGCCTGAAACATCCTTGAAAACATAGCATTCACCGTCTTCATCATCAGGTGCATCTGTCACAAGAATGTAGCTGTTTCCGCCAAAAACCGTAGACTCTAAAATAGTATACTCTATCTCACTTCCATCATCTAAAAGCATAATAATTTTGTTGTCGTCCATGTGATTTTGTCTCCTATATTCTTTTATTTTCCGCTGCCGCAGTTGTTCATATAATCCTCAAGTATGAGCGCCGCGGCGATCTTGTCTATATACTGCTTTCTTTCACCGGCAGCTATGCCTGATTCCTCAAGTATTTCGTCGGCCCCTGCCGTAGACAACCTTTCATCCCATAATATAACCGGTATTTCAAAGCCGTTTGCCAAAAGCCTTTGCTCCAAAAGAGTCTTGAACTCTGCCGATTTTTCAGCTCTTTCACCTCTTGTGTCATCCATGTTTAACGGCTCACCCAAAACTATAAGCTCGATATCATAAGATTTTGCAAGCTCGGCTATTCTTCTTAATGTAGGCCGCAGTTTTCCTTCTTTATCTCTTTTTATCGTTTCCAAGGGGGAAGCGATAGTCTTGAGCGGGTCTGAAACAGCCACTCCCGTAGTTTTTGACCCGAAGTCAAGTCCCAGGAACCTTCCCAAAAAATCTCTCCTTTCCACACACAGAAAAAATGCCGTATTCTTTCAGCGGCATTTTATTATATTCAGTTTTAAATTGTGAACCGGCTTATTTTCAGCTTAGTCTTGTCTCGACATAGGCTGCCATCAGCTCCTCAAGAATCTCGTCACGCTCAACTTTCATTATGAGACTTCTTGCATTTTTATGGCTGGTTATGTAGGTCGGATCACCTGACATGATATAACCGACGATCTGATTTATGGGATCATAGCCCTTTTCCGTCAGAGCACCGTACACCTTGCTGAGCACTTCTGCAACATTATACTGCTCGCCATCATTGATATGTTCAATAATCTGTGTATTTTCTATGTTATTCATGTCGTCTCGTCCTTTTCATGTTGCTATCATTTTACTCTACAATAAGGCTTTCGTCTACTCCATTTTCGTGAATAAATCGCAAACAATTTCCGCTTATAAGCTCATTTGCATGAAGCTTGTCCGTCTTTTTCAAGCAGCGTACATATTCCGAAGTATATCCCGTTTCATATGTGACTCCATCCATATCTGTAAGTTCCTCGGAAATAAAGTCTAAGCTTTTTCCGATATAATAGCTCCTAAATTCATGTGAGAGTTTTCCGGCAATGTCTATAAGCCTTTCACTTCT
Source organism: Lachnospiraceae bacterium (assembly GCA_963598245.1). GTDB lineage: Bacteria > Bacillota > Clostridia > Lachnospirales > Lachnospiraceae > Avilachnospira. The sequence continues at coordinate 29,688 of CAVBSU010000010.1, forward strand.
TTCGGCCTTTACCGTCTCCGTAATCTGGTTTTCCATTGTATCCGCAGGCGTGCCTTTTCTTCTGGAGTATTTAAATACATGCGCCTCATAAAGCCCCACACGCTTTGCAAGCTCACAGGAGGCTTCAAAATCCTTTTCTGTCTCTCCCGGAAAACCAACTATAATATCAGTGGTTATAGCCGGATGCTCATAATACTTTTTAAGAAGCTCACAGCTTTCCATATACCTTTCGACCGTGTAGTGTCTGTTCATTTTCCTCAGAATATCATCAGAGCCTGATTGCAGTGAAAGGTGGAAATGCGGGCACAGCTTGTCAAAGGATTTGAAGCTTCTTACTGTTTCCTCCGTGATGAGCGTAGGCTCTAATGAGCCTAATCTTATGCGCTTTATCCCCTCTATATTCTGTATATCCTCTATGAGTCTTAAGAGCTGTTCTCCCATGGAAGTCAGATGTATGCCGGTGATGACAACTTCTGCAACGCCTTTATCCGAAAGTGCCCTGACCTCTTTAAGCGTATCCTCATTGGGGCGCGAATTAAGTCTTCCCCTCACATAAGGAATTATGCAATAGCTGCAAAACATATTGCAGCCATCCTGCACCTTTATAAAGGCTCTGGTATGACCGTCTAACTGAGTAAGAAACAGACTTTTCGTTTTACCTTCATCTGCTGCATCCGCATTCTCATGCTTTTTTTCACATTCATCTGCCTTATCGACATTTCTGTCCTCTTCGCAAATTTTTGTCTGCTCCGCTAATTTTTCAAGTATAAGTCCGCAAGCTCTGCCCTTGTCCTTGTTGGGTACTGCCAGATCTATAACTCCTGCTGCTATAAGCTCGGACAGCTTGTTATTTTTTATGGCATCATCCACATAACAGCCCGCAGCCACTATGAGTGCATCCGGATTTATTTTTCTTGCGCGCCTCAGCATCTGTCGCGACTTTCTGTCGGCAATATTGGTAACAGTGCAGGTATTTATAATATATATGTCCGCAGCCTCACCAAAGTCCCGCTCTGAAAAGCCTGACGCCCTCAGGCTTTCAGCCATGGCGTCAGACTCGTAGGTATTGACCTTGCAGCCAAGTGTATGTATTGCAAATGAATGATGTTCCATAGATAAATCCTTTTATAAGTGCTTCATATCACTTTCAGCTATATTGGAAAACTGACCGCCTTTGTTAAACAGCCTGTTTTTGTCTGATTGCTGCCTGCGCTGCTGCCAGCCTTGCTATAGGCACTCTGTACGGTGAGCAGCTTACATAATCAAGCCCTGCTCTGTTGAAGAATTCTACCGAGCTCGGATCTCCGCCGTGTTCTCCGCATATTCCGAGTTCAAGCTCGTGATTCGCCTTGCGTCCCTCTCTGCATGCCAGCTCAACAAGCCTTCCGACCCCTGTCTTGTCTAAATGCTGGAACGGATCCTGCTCCAAAATCTTAGCATCATAATATGACTTAAGGAACTTTCCCGCATCATCACGGCTGAAGCCGAAGGTCATCTGCGTAAGGTCGTTGGTTCCGAAGCTGAAGAAATCCGCCTCCTTTGCAATATCTCCTGCCGTAAGTGCCGCTCTCGGTATCTCGATCATGGTTCCCACATGGTACTTCATATCGATACCGGCCTCCTCTATAAGCTTATCAGCGGTCCTTACGACTATATCCTTAACAAATCGGAACTCCTTTATCTCGCAGGTAAGCGGTATCATAATAAAAGGTGTTATGACCTCTCCAAGCTCCTTTGATACAGCTATGGCAGCCTTTATAACTGCATTTGTCTGCATCTCTGCAATTTCCGGATATGTTATGCACAGTCTGCAGCCGCGGTGTCCCATCATCGGATTTACCTCATGCAGATTTGAAACTATTTTTGTAAGCTCCTCCTCGCTTATATCCATTTCCGCCGCAAGCTCCGCAATGTCACAGACCTCTGTCGGAAGAAACTCATGAAGCGGCGGATCAAGATATCTTATAGTCAATGGCCTTAAGCCTATAATACGGTACATTTCCGTAAAATCCGCAATCTGGTACGGCTCGACCTTAGCCAATGCTTTCCTTCTGGCTTCCTCGGTACGGGCGCATATCATTTCTCTTACTGCCTTTATGCGATCCTCTGCAAAGAACATGTGCTCGGTGCGGCACAGTCCCACACCCTCTGCTCCCATGTCTACAGCATGCTGAAGGTCTGTCGGATTATCCGCATTTGTAAACACTTTGAGCCTTCTCGCCTTGTCAGCCCAGCTCATGAAACGCTCAAAATCTGCATTTTCCACAGACTCGGAAAGCGGAAGCTCCCCATCATAAATATTTCCCGTAGAGCCGTCCAGAGAAATCCAGTCTCCCTCTCTGTATGTCTTTTCGTTTATGGTCAATGTCTTTTCATCATAATTTATCGACACATCGTTGGCATTGCCGCAGCCGCATATACAGCAGGTGCCCATACCTCTGGCTACTACGGCTGCATGGCTTGTCATTCCGCCTCTTACGGTAAGAATACCCTGTGACAGCTGCATTCCGATAATATCCTCGGGCGAGGTTTCAAGTCTTACAAGCACTATCTTCTTCCACTCCGGAAGCTTTATCTTTTCCTCTGCATCCTCGGCTGAAAAAACTATTCTTCCGCATGCAGAGCCCGGCGATGCCGCAAGTCCTGTGCCTACAGGCTTTTCCGCCTTAAGCACATCAGGATCAAATTGCGGATGCAAAAGAGTATCCAGCTGCTTTGGGTCTACTCTGAGAACTGCCTCCTCCTCGGTAATTGCTCCCTCATCTACCAAATCACAGGCTATCTTAAGTGCCGCCTGTGCAGTTCTTTTACCGTTTCTGGTCTGCAGCATAAAGAGCTTGCTGTCCTCGATCGTAAACTCCATATCCTGCATATCTTTATAATATTTTTCGAGCCTTCCTGCAAGCTCTGTAAATTCCTCATAAACCTCCGGCATCTGTTCCTTAAGATCACTTATAGGTGAAGGCGTCCGCACTCCTGAAACAACATCCTCGCCCTGAGCATTTATAAGATATTCACCCATAAGCTTTTTTTCACCCGTGGCAGGATTTCTTGTAAAGGCTACACCTGTGCCTGAATTTTCGCCCGAATTACCGAAAACCATGACCTGAACATTTACAGCCGTTCCCCATTCATAGGGAATTTCATTCATGCGGCGGTAAACATTGGCACGATCATTGTCCCAGCTGCGAAATACGGCCTTGACAGCCTCTATAAGCTGCTCCCCGGGTTCCTGCGGAAACGGTTTTCCCTCATTATCCTCATATATTTTTTTGAAGATGACCGTAAGCTCCTTCAAATCCTCTGCGGTTAATTCTACATCGTTCCTTACGCCTCTTTTCTCCTTGAGTCTGTCTATTTCCTCCTCAAAAAGTGACTTCGGCACCATCATGACTACATCCGAAAACATCTGCACAAATCTTCTGTAGCAGTCATAGGCAAAACGCGGATTTCCTGTCCTTTTTGCAAGACCTTCCGTCGAAATGTCATTGAGCCCAAGATTAAGAATAGTGTCCATCATGCCCGGCATGGACTGTCTGGCTCCTGAACGCACGGAAACTAAAAGGGGATTTTCCTCATCTCCGAAGCGTTTTCCGGTCATTTCTTCGAGAAGCCCCATGTATTTGAAAATTTCTGTCTGTATATCCTTATCTATCTCTCTGCCGTCCTCATAATACCTGGTGCACGCATCAGTAGTTATCGTAAAGCCCTGCGGAACCGGCATTCCGGCATGGGTCATTTCCGCAAGCCCTGCACCCTTGCCGCCCAGGGTGTTTTTCATAAGTGTCTGATCGCCGTTAAAAGCTTCGTGTCCTTCTTTGAATAAATAAAGAAATCGCCTGGTCATGTGTTTCCTCCTTGAAGTATTCAGCCTTTTTGTCATTATACTATTTTTTCAGATTATTTTATATAAAATTGTATTTTTATCGGTGCAAAATCTGTCGATGCTTTTTGTACACTTCTTTGCTAATGCTTTTTTGCCAAGTTTATAGTAGAATGTTCCGGTTAATCAATCACAACATTCAATACGGCGGACATTTCGTTATCATGTTCATTATAGTGCATGCACAGCCGGGCACAGGTGTATATTTATGAAACAGGTTTATTTTGACAATGCCGCAACCACCAGGGTGAGACCCGAAGTGGCAGAGCTTATGAATAAGGTCATGCTTGAGGACTACGGAAACCCGTCCTCAAGACACATCTTTGGCGTAAATGCGGAAAAATACATAAAAACTGCTGCAGAGCAGATAGCCTCTTCTCTAAAAGTGAAGCCTCAGGAAATAGTTTTTAACTCAGGCGGAACAGAGGGCAATAATAATGTCCTCATAGGCACAGCACTGAGACGAAAGGGACTCGGCAAACACATAATAAGCACAAACATAGAGCATTCGGCAGTATATAACCCGCTTATATTTCTTGAAAAGCTCGGCTACGAAATAAGCTTCGTAGGAGTAGACAATAAGGGGCATATAGACATTGACCGCCTTAGGGAAATGGTGCGTTCGGACACCATACTTGTCAGTACCATGTGGGTCAATAACGAGATAGGCGCGGTTGAGGATATCCCTGCTGTAGCAAAGGCAGTAAAGGAGATAAATCCGCGCTGCTATGTGCACTCAGATGCAATTCAGGCATACGGAAAGCTGACTCTTCGTCCGAAGGAAGTCGGCGTGGACATGCTCACCGTAAGCGGTCACAAAATTCACGGGCCGAAGGGCACAGGCTTTATGTACATAAATGAGAAGGCAGGCATTGACCCTATCATAATGGGCGGCGGCCAGCAGAAGGACAGACGCTCCGGAACCGAAAATGTTCCCGGCATCGCAGGTCTCGGACTTGCGGCGGATATGTACAGACACGAGCATGCTGCCATTGAGGAAAGAATGTATGCCGTAAAGGACAGGCTTATCGAGAGACTTGAGACCATGGATGGTGTTATTCTCAACTCTGAAAAGGGTCGCCTTTCCGCTCCGCATGTGGTAAGTGCATCATTTGAGGGTGTGCGCGCCGAGGTGCTTCTGCATGCACTTGAGGAGAAAGGTATTTATGTTTCCTCCGGCTCTGCCTGCTCGTCGAACCATCCTGCCATAAGCGGAACCTTGAAGGCTATCGGCGTGAAAAAGGAACTTTTGGACAGCACACTGAGATTTTCCTTCGGGATTTATAATGAGATCGATGAGGCGGATTATGCCGCAGACTGTATAGAGGAGCTTCTTCCGGTGCTCAGGCGTTTCCGCAGATATTAAAAATAAGGAGTTTATTGGATGAGATACCAGAGTTTTCTGATAAAATATGCCGAAATCGGCACAAAGGGGAAGAATCGCTACATTTTTGAGGATGCGCTCATGCATCAGATAAGAGCGCATCTTAAAAAGGTGGACGGCGAGTTTGCTGTCCAGAAGGAGCAGGGACGAATTTATGTCAATGCCAAGTCGGACTACGATTACGATGAGGTGGTGGATGCACTCGGCCGCGTTTTCGGAGTGACAGGCATCTGCCCGATGATGCAGATAGATAAGTGCGGCTACGAGGAGCTTCGCAAAAGAGTTCTCGAGTTTGTAAAAGCAGAGCATCCTGAGGAGGCGTTTTCCTTTAAGGTAAAGGCAAAGCGTGCCGATAAGCACTACCCTGTCACCTCTGACACTATAAATGCAGATCTCGGCTATGATATACTCACCGCATATCCCAAGTCTCATGTAGATGTGCATAAGCCCGATTTTACCGTCTATATCGAGATTCGTCAGAAGGTCAATGTCTATACAACCGTTATTCCGGGTGCAGGCGGCATGCCTATCGGAACCAACGGAAAGGCTATGCTCCTGCTTTCAGGCGGTATCGACTCCCCAGTTGCCGGATATATGATTGCAAAGCGCGGCGTCATCATCGAGGCCGTCTACTTCCATGCACCGCCATATACATCAGAGCGTGCAAAGCAGAAGGTTATAGACCTTGCAAAGCAGGTGGCCTCCTACTCCGGCACTATAAAACTTCATATCGTAAACTTTACAGATATCCAGCTTTACATCTATGAGCAGTGTCCTCATGATGAGCTTACTATCATCATGCGCCGCTACATGATGCGCATTGCCGAAAGACTTGCAAATGCAAACGACTGCATTGGTCTTATTACGGGAGAAAGCATCGGACAGGTGGCCTCACAGACCATGTTCTCGCTTCGCACCACAGATGAGGTCTGCGAGCTGCCGGTTTACCGTCCTGTCATAGGCTTTGACAAGCAGGAAATCGTGGACGTAGCCGAGAAAATCGGAACCTTTGAGACCAGCATCCTTCCTTACGAGGACTGCTGTACTATTTTCGTAGCAAAGCATCCTGTCACAAAACCGAATCTCAATGTGATAAAGCGCTCCGAGAAGCATCTTGCGGAGAAAATAGACGAGCTTGTGGAGACAGCCATAAGCTCTGAAGAGGTTGTGTACTGCAGCTGAAGTTAAGCTTGTTTTTCTCCGTATTTTCAAAAAAACTGGACTTAATGCATCTGTTTGGTATAATCGGTTCGTAATGTATTGTATCCGCAAAGCATGGTGGATTAAAAACGGATTTTCCCATAGTTGCCGACTTACAGATGAAGCAAATTTTTGCAGTAAGCAGGCTTTGTGAAGGAAGCATTGACCCAAATGTGTACGCTGTACTTTTAATCGGAAAAGACGGCAGTATCTGCCGGGTTTGAAAATCCGAATTATTTTACCGGCAGGCGGAATAGTAACGGAGGTAGAAAAATGAATCTTTCAGCAAAGCAGATGGCAGGCATTGGTCTGCTTACTGCCATCGTAATCGTTCTTCAGTTCATGGGAAGCTTTATCCACATCGGTATCTTCTCGATCTCACTTGTACTTATACCAATAGTTGTCGGTGCTTCAGTATACCGCAGTAAGGCCGGAGCCTGGCTCGGTCTTGTTTTCGGGCTTGTGGTTCTTGCAAGCGGTGACGCAGGAGCCTTTCTTGCAATAAGTGTTCCCGGAACCATTATTACCGTTCTTTTAAAGGGTGCGCTTGCAGGTCTTGGCGCAGGTGCGCTTTATACAGCTGTAAGCAAAGTGACAGAAAATAAAATAATTCCGGTTATAGCTGCCGCTATAGCCTGCCCTGTCATAAATACAGGCATCTTTCTTATAGGCTGCCGTCTCTTCTTCTATGAGACTATCGCAGCATGGGGAACTGCTGCAGGCTTTGAAAATGTCGGAGCGTTTCTTATTTTCGGACTCGTGGGCATGAATTTTATAGTTGAGCTTCTTATAAATGTTGTTTTAAGCCCTATTATTGTCCGCATTATTTCCATAGGAAAGAAAACGGCCTGAGCTTAACGGCTGCCTGTTTTAGGAAGATAGATTGGAGGTTTGGTTGTCTGTATGATACTTCTAGTTGAAGCAGAAAATTCAAATGTTTTACTCGGATGTGCGGATGAGCATACAGGCAGAATACATTTTGAAACCCGTATTTCTTCAGACCTGAGAAAGACCTCTGCAGAGTATTCTATTATAATCAAGCAGATAATTGCGCTTAATGATATAGCCTTGTCAGATATCACGGGAGGCATCATAGCCTCCTGTGTTCCGGGGCTCACCGATACTCTGAAAACGGCTATGACCAGGCTTTTGCACACCGGCATTTTAGAGGTCGGCCCCGGCATTAAAACCGGTGTTGACATACGCATAGATGATCCCGGAGAGCTTGGCGCAGACCTTATAGCAACTGCGGCAGCCGGCATCATCGAATACGGTGCTCCGCTTGTTATTATAAATCTGTGTACACTGAATACTATTTCGGTAATAAATGAAAAAAAGCATTTTGCAGGTGCTCTGTTTCAGCCGGGACTCAGGCTTTCAGCCGAGGCAATATGTCAGCGCACGGCAAGCCTTCCGGATATCGCCATAAGGCGCAGTGAGAAGCTTATCGGCACAAATACGGTTGAAAGCATACAGTCAGGTGTCATAAACGGCTGCTCTGCTGCCATAGACGGTCTTCTGGATCGCATAATATATGAGCTTGACTATCCTGAGCTTCTGCCGGTTATCACCGGAGAACATGCGCAGACCATAGCCTCCGGCTGTAAACATCACATGCTTGTGGATGAGCATCTTGTAATAAAAGGACTCATCGCCATATACAGAAAAAATAAAAGACTATGAAAAGTTATGAAAAAAAAGGAGAGTATGAAAGCTTTTCTGTAAAAACAGAATGAAGGGTTTCTGATTGGGCCTCCTGTGATGCCTTTGATTTGCTTACTGTCAGCTTCATAAGGGAACACCTCCATCCCCTTATATCCCAGCTGCTTATCTTGCAAAAGTCATATGAGTTCCGCAATTATTCTTGCAAAAGTCATAGGAGTTTTAGTTGATAACCCAGAATATTATGC
>CAVBSU010000011.1:0-13410 GCA_963598245.1 Lachnospiraceae bacterium
AGCGCGACAGCGCGGATTACGAATACATGCAGGATTGCGGGAGCGCGTAAGCGCAAAGCAATCCGTACTTTTATGGTATGTGATGCCTGCAAAAACGCAGGCATGGGCATTTACCCGAATAAGAGAAAAATGCACTACTTTTTTCTTAATTATTGCGAAAATATGTTCATTCGCATCTTTTTATTTCTCGCATTACCAGACCAGCTGCGCGCTTTCGCGCTCCCGCTGCTCTGAACGAGCATTCGCACTCCGGGCTTTCGCCCTTCCTGCTCATGTTCGTTTGCATCTCAAAAAGAATCGCACCTGCGAGCAAGCTCGCCTGTGCGATTCTTTCCGATCTGCTTAATGCGTCATATGACCCATTCGTTTCCTGGTTCTTTTTGCATCAGGTCGTTCAGGTTTATGTTGTCAAAGTAGTCGTTGATGGTTTTGTTGAAGTTTTTCCACATGGGCAGGGTTTTGCATTGTGCCGCTCTTTCGCAGGGTTTGGCGTCTTTGCTTAAACAGGCTACTGCTGTCAGTTCTCCCTCCGTGAGTCTCAGTATCTCGCTGATTTTGTAGTCCTCCGGTTCTCTTGTGAGCATGTATCCTCCGCCTTTTCCGTGGATTCCTTTTATAAGCCCGTTTTGTACAAGTACCGGTATGATTTTTTCAAGGTATTTCAGTGATATTTCCTGGCGTTCCGCTACCTCCTTCATGGGTATGTAGCTGCCGTTTCTGTGCTCTGCCAAATCTAAAAGTACTCTTATCGCATATCTTCCCTTTGTGGATATTATTGCCATCTTGTCTTCCGTTTCCTGCTTAATTCTTTTTGCCTGTGGTTTTCCTGTCAATCAGCAAAAAGCGGTGTTGAAAGGTATCTGTCTCCGGTATCCGGAAGCAGTACTACTATGGTCTTTCCTTCTGCTTCGGGTCTCTTTGCTATTTCTATTGCTGCCCAAAGCGCTGCTCCCGATGAGATGCCTACAAGTACACCCTCGGTTCTTCCGAATTCCTTTCCTACTGCAAAGGCATCCTCATTGCTTACAGGGATAATCTCGTCATATGCCTTTGTATCAAGCACCTCCGGTACAAAGCCTGCTCCTATTCCCTGTATTTTATGTGCTCCTGCAACTCCCGTTGAAAGCACTGCCGAGGTAGCCGGTTCTATGGCTGCAACCTTTACCTCAGGGTTCTTTTTCTTGAGATAGTGGCTTACTCCGGTTACTGTTCCTCCTGTGCCGACGCCTGCTACAAAGTAATCAACCTTTCCGTCTGTGTCTTCCCAGATCTCCGGACCTGTTGTTTCAAAATGTGCCTTCGGGTTTGCAGGATTTATAAACTGACCCGCAATGAAGCTGTTCGGAATTTCCCTGTTAAGCTCCTCTGCCTTGGCGATAGCCCCCTTCATCCCCTTTGCTCCGTCTGAAAGAACAAGCTCTGCTCCGTATGCCTTGATAAGCTGTCTTCTTTCTACTGACATTGTCTCAGGCATTACTATGATGATGCGATATCCTCTTGCGGCTGCAACTGATGCAAGTCCGATGCCGGTATTTCCCGAAGTAGGCTCAATTATTACAGAGCCTTCCTTAAGTATTCCCTTCTCCTCTGCATCGTCCAGAATAGCCTTTGCCACTCTGTCCTTGACTGAGCCTGCCGGATTGAAATATTCAAGCTTTGCAAGTATCTTCGCCTTAAGCCCGTACTTTTTCTCGGTATTGGTAAGCTCCAAAAGCGGTGTCTTTCCTACTAACTGATCTGCTGATGTATATATCTTTGCCATTTTTCTTAACCTCCTATTTTTATACTACCAACCAACCATGTTGGTGGTATAATACACCCTGTCATTATCAATGTCAATACCTTTTTTTCAAATATTTATAAACGGCTGTTTGCCGCACATTTTTCATGTACAGACATACAGCCGTTCGTTTTATATCGGAGCACACGCTTCCTTAAGCCAGTTTTTTTCTTCCTCATTCATATCATTGCAAAGTTCACTGTAAACCCGCCTGTGATATGCATTTAAAAGGTCAATGTCTCTTTTCTCCATCACTGCTGTCGCCAGACAGCTTTTGTCTACAGGACAGAAATTCATGATCTCAAAGCTCATAAAGCGACCGTACTCATTCGTATAATCATGCTTTACCAGAAGCATATTTTCTGTCCTTATGCCATACTCACCTGCAGCATACATGCCCGGCTCATCGGAAACATACATGCCCTCATACATGGGATATGCGCCCTCTATATCAGATGCCCTGTATCTTATCCCCGCCGGTGCCTCATGCACATTCAGGCAAAAGCCCACGCCATGACCTGTGCCGTGATTATAATTAAGTCCTCTCCTCCAGAATACCTCTCTGGCTGCACCGTCTATCACAAGACCTGATGTTCCTTCCAAAAATTTTTCATCGGCAAGTCTTAAATTGGCCATGACCGTAAGAGTAAAGCTGATACTTTCCTCCTCTAAAATTTCTCCGCAGCTCCATGTTCTTGTGACATCTGTGGTACCCTCCGGGTATTGACCGCCGCTGTCTGTAAGATAAAGCCCGTGCTTTTCGATAATCACGGTTTTTTCAGGCAGCGAAGACGGTGAATAATGAGCCATTGCGGCATTGGCTCCATAAGCGGATATGGTGGAAAAGCTCTCCTCTATAAAGCCTTTTTGCCCAGCTCTGAACTCGTGCAGTTTTTCCGCGCATGACCATTCAGTCATACATCCTTCTTTCTCTTCAGCTCTGTCTTCGTCTCTTATCGCAGTCTTACTCTTTTCTGCAAGCTCTGCTGCGGAAAAGCATTTTTCTATCCCCAGCCTCTTTTTAAACCAATACATGAATCTGGTAAGCGCCACGCTGTCCTTATGCTGAGCTATTCTAAGATTTTTTATTTCAGTCTCGTTTTTTCTGCACTTGATGGCTGTGACCGGATTCATCTGCTTTATAATTTTTATTCCTTCCGGCACAGCATTCACAAGCTCAAAGCTGCATCTTTCAGGATCCAGCAATATGCTGCCGCCGTAATCTGCCAGCTTTTTTATATCATCGTAGACCCTTTCGTAGGGACATAGGCTTACGCCTATGCTGCTTAAATATTCTCTGTCTGCCGGTCTTCCGGGAAGCCTGTCTGTTTCATGAACTTCTTTTGAGGAATCAGAAAAATGTCCTTCACAGGTGTAAAGAAAGGCTTCATCCATGGTTACAAGCATGAATGAAGCAAATACCGGATTGCACGGAATATCATCAGCTCTCATATTAAGAAGCCATGCGATATCGTCCAATGCCGCTATGACATGAATATCGGCTCCCGCCTCTCTCATTTTTTCTCTGAGCTCATTTAACTTATCTGCGGCAGATTTTCCGCAATACTTTTCGTCAAGAATCCAGCACGGCGTACAGTCCATCGGCGGTCTGTCTTCCCAAAGCTTATCACAAAGATCTATGGAAATTATTCTTCCCTTCCTGCCTGTGTCCAGCCTGTTTTCAAGCTCCTCGCCATATCTGTAAGCCACACATTTTCCGTCAAATCCCAGCACGCCTCCTTCGGGAAGCTCATCGCATATCCATCCTGCAACGGTCGGCACGCCTTCCTCTCCCATGCGCATGAGACTGATTCCGCTGTCTTTAAGCTCTTCCTCTGCCTGTATGAAATATCTCCCGTCCGTCCACAGGAGAGCGCGCCCGTCACCTGTCACAACAAGCTTTCCGTCGCCTCCCGTAAAGCCGGAAAATTTTTCGAGCGCATGAAAATGCTCACCGCAATACTCGCTCTGGTGGTCATCCGTATCCGTTATAAGATATATGTCAATGTTTCTTTTCTTCAGTTCTTCTATAAGTCTTTCTGTATTCCTCAGCATAGACCCCACACCTCTTAAAACATTCAGGTCCTTTTACGGGATATCCCGATTACAGCTCCTTTATGAAAAATCTGTCCATAGTATCATGCTGCACGCCCTCCGGCTTATCTATGAGCTTAAAGCCTTTTTTTTCGTACATGCGTATGGCTGTTTCAAGTGCATGATGGGTTTCCAGATAAAAATACTTATATCCTTTTTTTCTTGCTGCATTTTCAGCGGCATTAAATAAGGCTCCGCCTATTCCCTTTCCCTTGGCATCGTCTGCGAGGTACAGCTTCTGAAGCTCTGCGCAGTCCTCAATACCTGTAAATTCTGCCAGACCTCCGCCGCCAAGCACTCTTCCGTTCTCCGTTGCAACGAAATATTCTCTTTTATCCGGCTCCTTATCATAAAAATCGCTTAAGCACTCAAGCTCCGGGTCAAAATATGCCGTCCCCGGAATATCAAGCCCATGGCTTTTGAGATTATGTCTTACTATCTTTGCCATCTCAGCATTATCAGCTTTCTTTATGTTTCGTATTTCCATTCTGTTCACCATAATCAAAGTATTATTCCGAAATGCCTGAAGGCCTTATAAAAGCCGTCATTTCTTATGTCATCGGTAACATATTGCGCGGCATTCTTTGCAGCCTCGTCAGCATTGCCCATAGCTATACTGAAACAGGCCGCCTTAAAAAGCGGAATGTCGTTATGTGAGTCGCCTATGGCATAGGTATTCTCATGCTCCGCACCGTAATAAGCGCATACCTTTTTAAATCCCTCAGCCTTTGAAAAGCCCTTCTCAATCATGTCCGCTCCTCTTCCTCCGTTAAAGGGAAAGAGCCTGATATTTTCAAATTCTGCCTCGACTACGGGCTTCTGCTTTTCAATATCACCTGCAAAGGAAAGAGCCGTCACAGGAAGCTTTCTTTTAAAAAGCTCTTCGAAAGGCACAAAATTCCTCTCAACTTTTCGTTTATAGGATTTATCTGCGGCATATTTTATTTCGGGATTCAAAAAAAAGTCCTCACCGCCTATGGAGGTTCCTACGCAGAAGCCCTGTTTTTTGCAAAACTCATAGATTCTGTGAACAAGCTCAGTATCCATGATGTGCTCGAAAATAAGCTTATCTCCTATGGTTATTTTATTGCCGTTATGATGGATTATCGCATCCGGCATTATCATGTCACGATACCTGTAGCTGTAGTGCGTATCCATGTCACGGCCTGTTGAAAGAACTATCAGATAGCTGTTCTTTTTCAGCTCATCCAGGGATTTAAAGGTGCTTTCGGGTATGAGATTAAGCCCATTATCAAGAATGGTGCCGTCAAGATCCGAAAATACTATTCCTTTAAAATCTTTTTCTTTCATTTTTATCATCTCTTAAGCTTTCAGCAGTGCCTCAGTTCTTAAAGCTGTGTATGGGTGCCGGTATTCGTCCTGTTCTGTTAATGAAATCCTCGCAGGAAAATTCATTGACCCTCATAACAGGCGCATGCCCCAGAAGACCTCCGAACACTGCACTGTCGCCAACCTTCTTTCCAATAACCGGGATGACTCTTACTGCGGTGGTTTTCTGATTTATCATGCCTATGGCTGCCTCATCAGCTATTATGCCTGAAATCGCTGATGCCTTTGTATCTCCCGGTATAGCTATCATATCCAGACCTACAGAGCATACGCAGGTCATTGCTTCAAGCTTTTCCATGGTGAGTGCTCCGGCTTCCACGGCATCTATCATGCTCTGATCCTCGCTGACCGGTATGAAAGCGCCGGAAAGTCCTCCGACATAGGAGGAAGCCATGATGCCTCCCTTTTTCACCTGATCATTAAGAATAGCAAGAGCTGCCGTAGTTCCCGGTGCGCCTGCTCTCTCAAGCCCTATCTCCTGCAATATATCCGCTACGCTGTCACCTATTGCCGGTGTCGGTGCGAGGGAAAGGTCTATGATTCCGAATGGAATATCAAGCCTTCTTGAGGCCTCCTGCGCTACCAGCTGTCCCACTCTTGTGATCTTGAAGGCGGTCTTTTTAATAGTCTCGCAGAGCACCTCGAAGCTTTCTCCTCTTACTTTGGAAAGAGCATTTCTCACTACTCCCGGTCCGCTGACGCCGACATTTATAACGGCATCCCCCTCCGTCACGCCGTGAAAGGCTCCTGCCATAAACGGATTATCATCCGGCGCATTGCAGAATATTACAAGCTTTGCACAGCCTATGGAATCATTATCCGCAGTAAGCTCGGCTGTTTTCTTTATGATTTTCCCGAGCAGGCGGACAGCATCCATATCTATACCGGTCTTGGTTGAGCCGACATTGACCGAAGAACATACAAGATTGGTCTCCTTAAGCGCTTCGGGAATGGATTCTATGAGCAGCCTGTCTGCGGCTGTCATGCCTTTATTTACAAGTGCAGAATATCCGCCGAGAAAATTTATGCCAATGTCTGCGGCAGCCTTATCCAGACTTTTTGCAATAGATACAAAATCTTCCGGGCTTTTACATGCCGAAGCTCCTACAAGCGAAATCGGCGTAACGGAAACTCTCTTATTGACTATCGGAATCCCGTACTCCTTTGATATCGCCTCTCCGGTGCTTACAAGCTTATCTCCGAGCCTTGTGATTTTTTCGTAAATTTTTGCATTGACCTTATTTATATCACTGTCGGCACAATCCAGAAGGCTTATGCCGAGTGTTATGGTTCTTACATCGAGCTGTTCCTGCTCTATCATCTTATTGGTCTCAGCGACCTCGAATAAATTTATCATTTTTTTCTCCGGAAAATGGCTTTTTATATTCTGTGCATCTTTGTGAATATTTCCTCGCGCTGCGCCAGTATGCGAAGTCCCAGCTCCTCGCCTATTTTACCAAGATCGTCGACTATTTCGGAAAATTCCTTTTTCGTGCCGCTCATATCTGCAATTACCATCATGTTGAAAAATCCGCTCAGTATGGTCTGTGTAATATCCAGAATATTTATATTCTGCTCTGAAAGATAGGTGCATACTTTTGCGATAATGCCGACCTTATCTTTTCCGACTACCGTAATAATGATCTTATCCATTGTCCCTCTCCTGTCAATGCTTCTGTGCTTTTTGTTTAGGTGATTATACTTTATCATCCCGCCTTACTCAAGAATAAAAGCAGCTTATTTATACTTTAAAAGGCACCGACACCCAAACTGAATGTCCGCGCCCTTTAATTATATCTTTTCGTTCTGTAAGACCTGTCAGTCTATTTTCTTTACCTCATGTGTCCATCCGAAGCGATCGGGAGTCTTGCCCCACTGAATGCCCGTGATCTCATCATAAAGCTTATGAACGGTAGGTCCTATTTTTCCGCCGTTGATTTCATACTCCCTGTCTCCTACGGAAAGCCAGCCTACAGGTGATACTACAGCTGCCGTACCGCAGCCCCATGCTTCCTCAAGCTTTCCGTCTTCGGCTGCCTCTATGACTTCCTCAAGACTTATTCTTCTCTCCTCAACCTTTTCGCCGTCAGCACGAAGTAATTCAAGAATGGACTTTCTTGTAATGCCCGGAAGAATCGAGCCGTTAAGCTCCGGAGTAATTATGGTTCCGTCAATCTTGAACATCATATTCATGGAACCTACCTCTTCAATATACTTGTGTTCCACGCCGTCAAGCCAGAGAACCTGTGTATAGCCTTTCTTTTCGGCAACTTCTCCGGCACGCTGAGCAGCTGCATAGTTTCCGCCGCATTTTGCAAATCCCGTGCCGCCTTTTACCGCACGAACATCTTCAGTCTCAACCATGATTTTAACAGGATTTATTCCCTGCGGATAGTATGAGCCCGATGGTGCACAAATGATAATAAAGAGTGCCGAGTTAAGAGTATGCAGTCCCACACTCTTATCAGTGCCTATTATGAACGGTCTTATATAAAGCGATGTGCCATCTGCATGAGGAACCCAGTCGGCGTCTACACCCACAAGTGTTTCCACTGCCTGAACAAAATCCTCTACCGGAACTGTCGGCATGCTGAGACGCTCTGAGGAATTGTAGATACGCTTTGCATTCTCATCTGCTCTGAAGGTCTGAACCTTTCCGTCAGCTCTTCTGTATGCCTTAAGTCCCTCAAATACTTCAAGACCATAGTGAAGTGCTGTTGTTCCCGGGTGAAGTGAAAGATTTCCGAACGGAACTATGCGCGCGTCGTGCCAGCCTATTCCCTTATCCCAATCCATCAGGAACATGTGATCCGTAAAAATCTTTCCAAAGCCCAATTTGCTCTCATCTGTTGGTTTCTGAGCAGGATTAGGATTTCTTTCAATTCTGATTTCCATTATATCTTCCTCCTATGATAGCCGGCACTCAGTCGGTGAATTCATATAATTAAATTACACTTATTATAAATATGAGCAGGTGAATGTCAACTTATTTATAACTTAATTATATAATAAAAGCTGTCTTCTGTATCTCTTATAACTTCCGTTTATGTCTAATGTGGAAAGGTTATAAAATTTCTTTATGTTTTTATACATCTCAATCAAACTGACATTGTTTTTTACAGTTATTTTTAAACCTTATTCTGATATTCCTCATAAAGTGCCTTAAACGCAGCCATCGAGCCTTTTATAACTGATGCCGAAACACAATAGGATATCCTTACATAGCCCTCACAGCCAAAATCATCACTCGGAACCAGTAAAAGCTCATGAGCCTTTGCCCTGTCGCTGAATTTCTTTGCATCAGGCTCAAGTGCTTTCATGAAAAGGTAAAATGCTCCCTGCGGCTCTGCATACTCATAACCGATTTCCTTAAGTCCTCCCAGAAGAAGCTCTCTGTTATAAGCATACTCGGATATATCCGAGGTTTTTCCTATACACCTTTCTATTACCCTCTGAAACAGACTGGGAGGATTTACATATCCCAGGGCTCTTCCCGCTCCCATTATCGAAGCGTATACATCTACTGCATCCTTCATTTTGTCATTTACTGCAATATAACCTATTCGTTCTCCCGGCACTGAGAGAGACTTACTGAAGGAATAACACATGATGGAGTTGTCATAGTACTTAAGTGTGCATGGCACTTTTGTATCTCCGTAGACAATTTCTCTGTATGGCTCGTCACTTATAAGATATATGGGACTGCCGTTTTTCTCCTCATGCCTTTTAAGCACTGCCGCAATATCTTCCATATTCTGTTCGCTTAAAACCGCTCCTGACGGATTGTTGGGCGAATTTATAATAACAGCCTTTGTTTTCTCCGAAATAGCCCTGTCAAAGGCTTCGATATCCACGGTAAAATCCTTTGCCGCCGGAACGACCCTGAGTTTTCCTCCCGCTCCTTCCGTAAATACTCTGTATTCCGGGAAAAAGGGAGCTATGGCCACTACCTCGTCTCCCGGCAGAAGTATTGCTCTTAATGATATGGTAAGGCTGGCTGCCGCTCCGCAGGTGACATATAAAAGCTCCGGCGTAAGCATTAAGCCGTATCGCTGATTAAGATCCTCAGCTATTTTTTCTCTTAATGTAATAAGTCCTGCTGCCGTTGTATAAGCATGCTTTGGTATCGAAGGCTCCCTTAAAATCTCAATTATAGCCTCATCCACGCATTCAGGCGCCGGCACGCTCGGATTTCCGAGGCTGAAGTCATAGACATTTTCAGCACCTATTTCTGCCTTTCTTTTTGCGCCATACTCTGCAAGCTCTCTTATACAGCTGCGGCTTTTTCCCCAAGCTAAAGTTTTCTCCGGCAACATAATCTGCTCCTTATATTCTTTTTGTAAAGGTGTTCATTTCCGTGTAATAAGTATATCTCACATATTTTTACATTGATTGCACTATTTTTAAAAATTATACCGTTTTTTTTATAAAATACTTCTTTACGCTTTATCAGGGTTTTGATTTTTGTTATAATTCCTTTTAAATCGTCTTTTTTCGATGTAATTTCGGGCTGAATTGCCTGCCCGAAAAGCAGTATTGTAAGGAGGAAGAAAGTATGACTCGTAAAATGAAGTCAATGGACGGAAATAACGCTGCCGCTCATGTATCTTACGCATACAGTGAAGTTGCAGCTATTTATCCAATTACACCGTCAAGCCCTATGGCGGATCTTGTTGACCAATGGTCGGCAAACGGACTTAAAAATATCTTTGGCACCCGGGTAAAGGTTGTTGAGATGCAGTCTGAGGCAGGTGCTGCAGGTGCGGTTCACGGTTCACTCGGAGCCGGTGCACTTACATCCACCTATACGGCATCACAGGGACTTCTTCTGATGATTCCCAACATGTATAAGATCGCTGCCGAGCAGCTTCCGTGCGTATTCCATGTTTCTGCGCGTACCGTTGCCGCACAGTCACTTAACATTTTCGGTGACCAGTCTGATGTCATGGCATGCCGTCAGACCGGATTTGCACTGCTCTGCGAGGGCAATGTTCAGGAGGTAATGGATCTTTCTCCTGTCGCACACCTTTCAGCTATCGAGGGTAAGGTTCCTTTCATTAACTTCTTCGACGGCTTCCGCACCAGCCATGAGGTTCAGAAGATTGAGGTCTGGGATTATGATGACCTCAGGGAGATGTGCAACATGGATGCCGTAAAGGAGTTCCGCAAGCACTCACTCAATCCTGAGCATCCGCACATGAGAGGCTCTCATGAAAACGGTGATACCTTCTTCCAGCATCGTGAGGCATGCAACAAGTTCTATGACGCACTTCCCGATGTAGTTGAAAAGTACATGGATAAGGTCAATGCAAAGCTCGGCACAGACTACAGGCTCTTCAACTATTACGGCGCAGCCGATGCTGACCGCATTATCATTTCCATGGGTTCTATCTGTGATGTTGCAGAAGAAGTCATCGACTACCTCAACGCTCACGGAGAGAAGGTCGGCCTTGTAAAGGTTCGTCTCTATCGTCCTTTCAGAGCAGATAAGCTTATCGAAGCCATCCCTGCTACTGCTAAGAAAATAGCGGTTCTTGACCGCACAAAGGAGCCCGGATCACAGGGTGAACCTCTTTATCTTGATGTTGTAACTGCTCTTGCCAATGCAGGCATTACCGACAGAACAGTTATCGGCGGCCGCTACGGACTCGGCTCCAAGGATACGCCTCCGTCATCTGTATTTGCAGTATATGATGAACTTAAGAAAGCTGCACCAAAGCGTCAGTTTACAATCGGTATCGTAGACGATGTTACCAATCTCTCACTTGAGGAGGATAAGAATTGCCCTGATACCGCAGCTAAGGGAACCATCGAATGCAAATTCTGGGGTCTCGGCGGCGACGGTACCGTAGGTGCCAATAAAAACTCCATTAAGATTATCGGAGACCATACGGATAAATATGTACAGGCTTACTTCCAGTATGACTCAAAGAAAACAGGCGGCGTAACCATTTCCCACCTTCGTTTCGGAGACAAGCCGATCCGCAGCCCGTATTATATAAATAAGGCTGATTTTGTTGCCTGCCATAACCCTTCATATATTACAAAGGGCTTCAAGATGGTAAATGATGTAAAGCCCGGCGGAATCTTCATGATAAACTGCCAGTGGGATTTTGATGAGCTCAACCATCATTTAAAGGCAGATGCAAAGCGCTATATCGCTAAGAATAATATTCAGCTCTATACCATAAATGCTATCGATCTTGCTATCGAAATAGGTATGGGCAAGAGAAACAACACCATCCTTCAGTCAGCTTTCTTCTCTCTTGCAAAGGTCATGCCTGAGGCTGAGGCTGTTCAGTACATGAAGGATGCTGCTACACATTCTTATCTCAAGAAGGGTCAGGATGTTGTAGACATGAACCACAAGGCTATTGATCTCGGTGCTACGGCATATAAGAAGATTGATATCCCGGCTGACTGGGCTGATGCCGCAGATGCCGATGAAAAGCAGATTCTCAGAGGAAAGCCTGAGCTTATCAAACAGGTTACTGAACTTCTCGAGCCTATCGACCGCATGGAGGGAGACAGCATCTCCGTATCAAAGTTCATGCCTTACGCAGACGGTCAGTTCGAGCTTGGAGCCTCTGCTTATGAAAAGCGCGGTGTTGCCGTTTCGGTTCCGACCTGGGATGCCGCAAAGTGCGTACAGTGCAATCAGTGTGCATATGTATGCCCGCATGCTACAATTCGTCCGTTTGCTCTGACTGAAGCCGAGATAAAGGCCGCTCCTGCAGCTATTAAGACAGCTGATATCAAGGCTGGTAAGGGTAAGGATGTTTATAAGTTCACTATGGCAATATCTCCTCTTGATTGTATGGGCTGTGCCGTTTGTATCAGCATGTGTCCGACAAAGGCCATCACTATGGTTCCTCAGGAGCAGGAGCTTCCTCAGCAGGACGTATTCAACTACTGCGTATATGATACAGCTGAGAAAAAGGATATGCAGGACGACACCGTAAAGGGAAGCCAGTTCAGGCAGCCTCTTCTTGAGTTCTCAGGTTCCTGTGCAGGCTGTGCGGAGACCAGCTATGCAAGACTTGTTACACAGCTCTTCGGCGATCGTATGTATATCTCCAATGCGACAGGCTGCTCGTCTATCTGGGGAGGTCCGGGTGCCATATCACCTTATTGCACAAACAGGGAAGGTCACGGACCTGCATGGTGCAACTCCCTCTTTGAGGATAATGCCGAGCACGGTCTCGGAATGTTTATAGGTCAGGATGCCATAAGAAACAGCCTTGCAGAAAAAGCAGAAAAGCTTATTTCGCTTCCGTCCGCAAATGCTTCCTTAAAAGAAGCTGCAAAGAAGTGGCTTGATACCATGAATGATTCAGCTGCCAATCAGGATGCATCCGTGGAATTCGTTGCGGCACTTGAGGAAAATATTGCTACCATAGATGAGACTATCGAATTCCTCTCAAGTGATGCTGCCGGGAAAATGCTTGGCGATGCTCTGGAGCCTGCGCTTAATGATGCAAAGGCCAGAAAGGCAGCCGGTGAGACGCTTTGCGGCTGTGAGGCATGCACACTTGCACGAGATATCTATGAAAAGAGAGAATACCTTGCGAAGAAGTCCATGTGGCTCTTCGGCGGAGACGGCTGGGCATATGATATCGGTTACGGCGGACTTGACCATGTAATCGCTTCACACCAGAATGTAAATATCTTCGTATTTGATACCGAGGTTTATTCCAACACAGGCGGACAGGCTTCAAAATCCTCCAATATCGGTCAGGTAGCACAGTTTGCTGCTGCCGGTAAGGAAGTAAATAAGAAGAGCCTTTCAGAAATTGCAATGCAGTACGGATATGTATATGTAGCTCAGGTAGCCATGGGAGCAAATCCGGCTCAGACTATAAAGGCTATTAAGGAGGCAGAAGCCTACGACGGTCCTTCACTCATCATCGGCTACAGCCCGTGCGAGATGCACTCAATCAAGGGCGGCATGGCCAACTGCCAGCTTGAAATGAAGAAAGCCGTAGACTGCGGCTACTGGAATCTCTTCCGCTTCAACCCGGCTGCTGAAAACAAGTTTACTCTTGACTCTAAGGCGCCTGCCGGCGGATATAAGGACTTCCTTATGAATGAAGCTCGCTATTCAAGACTTACCCGTGAGTTCCCTGACAGAGCCGAGAATCTCTTTGAGAGAAACGAGCAGGCTGCCAAGGATCGTTACGAGCACC